>DYKY01000003.1:20893-29284 GCA_020722365.1 Thermoflexus sp. | reverse complement strand
CTTCCCCGAAAGCTGTGGCCGGTCTCCGACCGCGCCACCGCAATCCCAGGCGTGGGCGGGCACGGTCTGGAGACCGGCCCGAGCAGGAAGCGGGAAATTAACTCTTTACAGACCCTAAAGACCACCGGACTGGAGACTGCCGAACCAGAGAAACTCTCCAAACAGGAGTTGCGCAGGGGCGCAACGTCCCTGGTGCTGATGAGCGCCGCTATGGTGTTGGGCTGGCTCAATCTCAGTACTATGGGACCTGAGGGTCGCGAAGAGGCGCTGTTGCGCTTCCACTTCATCCTCGCGCTTGGCGGGTGGATCGCGGCGCTGGTGTGGGCAATACATCACCGCAACAAGGCTGTTTCGCCGCTGCTGATGGTGGGTTTTATGCTCGTGTTAGCCCTGGGGACGTTTATGATCCTGCCGCCTGAACACCTCACGAACCCGAACATCATAAACAGCCTGCTTCACAGATTCGAGAATGAGATGCAATGGTTCCCGGCCTTTATGGGCGAGGCCGCCGTGTTTCATCTGGCGTGCGTGATCTTCAAATCCAGCCCGCTGCTCGGCGTGGGGCTGCTGATCAGCCTGTTCACCGCCGCGCTGCAATGGAAGACCCTGCCAGAAGTACGCCTACCGCTGTTGATCGTCGCCTGCTATTTCCTGGGACTGGTGCTGTTGCCGCTGGCGCAAACGTTCTACATGATGCCGGTGCTGCCGCTGCTGGCGATCTTGGCCGCCGATCAATGGCTGGCGCTGCTATCGCGCCGTAAAAGGCTTGCGGCAAGCCTCGGCGTATTGGCGGCAATCGGGCTGTGCATCGATCTGGCCTTGTGCTATCCGGACTTCAACCTGAACGGATACCAGTGGCTTGGCGCGCGGTACATCGGCAACCGGTCCACCATCGGCTATCGCAGCGTCGTACAGACGACGTCCGATGGCGTGCAGCAGATGGCGCAATGGCTGGCCGAGAACGCGCAACCAGGCGACCGCGTCGTGGCCTACGTCTATCCCTGGCACATCCTCGAAGCCATCTGCGCCGATTCTCAACTTCGACTGACCCCCGGCAAAGAAATTTCGGTGCGCCTGCGCCCGGATTACGTGATCGTCCACATCAACCACACCATCCGGCAGCGTTGGGCCACCTATTTCGCCGGAGAAAACAATGCCCGCGCGCAGAGTGTCTTTTGGGAACCCTACGACGCGGAGTGGCTGTACGCACACTACACCAAAATCGCCACTGTCCCCAGAGCTTTCGGGATCGAAATGGCGAGTCTATGGGAAAGAAACAATCGTATGGAGGTTAAGTGAAGATGAAGATTACACAATTGGAAACCATTTTTGTCAAACCGCGCTGGCTGTTCCTCAAAGTTCACACGGATGAAGGGATCGTTGGTCTGGGCGAGCCGGTCGTCGAAGGGCGGTCACAAACGGTCGCTGCTGCCATCCACGAAATCGGGCGCTATCTCATCGGGCAGGACCCGCGCCGCATCGAGCATCACTGGCAGGCGATCTATCGCGGGCAGTTCTACCGGGGCGGACCGGTGCTGTGCAGCGCCATCTCCGGCATCGAACAGGCGCTGTGGGACATCACCGGCAAGTGGCTGGGCGCGCCCGTCTACCAACTGCTCGGCGGCGCAACGCGCGACAAAATCCGTATGTACGGCTGGCTCGGCGGCGAGACCTACGGCGACTACATCGAAAGCGCCAGGGTCAGCGCGAGCCAGGGCTTCACCGCGCTCAAGATGGGCATTCCCGGCGCGCTGAACATCGTGGATACGCCCGCTGCGATAGACGCGATTGTCGAGCAGTTCGCTGCCGTGCGCAATGCCGTGGGCCAGACGGTCGACATCGGCATCGACTTTCACGGGCGCGTCAGCCCGGCGATGGCGGTGCGGCTGGCGAAGGCGCTGGAACCCTACAGCCCGATGTTCATCGAGGAGCCGGTGCTGCCGGAGAACGTCGATACAATGGTCACGGTGGCGCGCAGCACGACCATCCCCATCGCTACGGGCGAGCGGCTGTTCGCCAAGTGGGGGTTCCGCGAGGTGCTGGAAAAGCAGGCCGCCGTCATCCTGCAACCCGACCTCTCCCACGCGGGTGGCATCCTGGAGACGAAGAAGATCGCGGCGATGGCCGAAACCTACTACGCCGCCGTCGCGCCGCACTGCCCGCTCGGGCCCATCGCGCTGGCGGCGTGCCTCCAACTGGACGCCTGCATCCCCAACTTCCTCGTACAGGAGCACGTCACGCTGGGCAGCGGCTATCTGAAGGAGCCGTTCGTCATCGAAGAGGGCTACATCCCCCTGCCCACCCAACCCGGCCTGGGCATCGAGCTTGACGATGAAGCCGTCGCTGGCAAAGTCTACGACGGCTCGTGGGAGACACCCCGTCTGTGGCACAAGGACGGGTCGGTGGCGGATTGGTAGTTCCTTTCGACTCGTAGTATTGTGTCGGCTTCCAGGAAGATAAGCACGAGATGTTATGGTTTTACGGCCCCTTAAGAAATTAGCAAAGAAGTACGAAGATTGAATGTAGAAAGACATGTGATACAATGGGAGGCAAGCCGGAGTACCGATATTAATGCGATGAAAACCCCCTACCCCTTCCCTGACGCAATGAGACGCGCCGACGGCTCGGCCCGTTTTGCCTACGTCACGCTGCTGATGCTCAACGATAACTACCTGCCCGGCGTGCTGACGTTAGCCTACGGCTTGCGCCGCCAGAAAACCCAGGCGGACCTCATCTGCATGGTCACAGCGGAGATCACGGATGAGGCCCGTTACGCGCTGGGGCTATTGTTCGATCACGTCGTCGAGGTCGAAAAACTCTTCGTCCCTTACAAGCGGCGGCAGGCGCGGCAGTACATCCCCTACGTCTTCACGCGGATGCACATGCTCCGGCTTGGTGCGGACGGCGACCTGGGACTGCATTACGAGAAGCTCGTCGCGCTCGACGCCGACGTGCTGCCGATCAGCCATTATGATCACCTGTTTACGCTCAATACCCCGGCAGGCATCCTCAACGAGTCCAAGTCGCACTTCCTGGATTACGACGCCGACGGGAAGTACATCATCCCGCCGAGCGTGACGACCGAGGGCACGTGGCGTTGGCACGAAGTCTACGATCCCATCTGCCCGCACGGGCATCCCATCCCCAAGGCCATCACCGACCGGGTGAAGGACGACCCCGACAACATGGGGGTGAACAGCGCGGTTATCGTCGTCCGGCCTTCAATGGCCGAGTTCACGGTCATCGAAGCCGACATCCAGCGGCCCGAAACCCTGCGCTACATCGCCGACCTGTTCGAGTGGCCCGATATGCAATACCTCACCACACGCTGGTCGGGTCAATGGACCAACGTGGATATCCGTTTTTGCGGGTTCAGCGGTTATCCCAACCTCGCGGTGCTGTTCGGCACGCATTACGCGGGCCTCAAGCCGTGGCACTTCCACAAAGAGCGGGCGATGGCGCGCTATGGCCGGTTCGAGGACTTCCAATACTGGTTCAGGCAGTATACGGCGATGGTGACAAAAGCCTATCCAAAGCTGCAAAAGGTGAAACGCCTGGCGCGCTTGATGAAGCAGATTCGAGAACTCGACATCGCATAATCCCTGAAATTGTGCTATACTATCAGTAGGCGATGGAATTATCGAGCGGAGGATACGATGACGGTGCAGGTTACAATAGCTTTACCAGAGACGGTCTTCTCCACCCTTCGACAAACACCGGTCATAGACAGGGGGTGGTGAATGCTTCGCCAATCATCTTGCCGGGTCATATAGACCAACTGCATTTGTAGTGAGAATTACGCTGAACATCATCCCCAAAACCACCCATCCCTGGGATCTCGACCCAGTTTCCGCGATCGCGCTACAACGCGAGCTTGCCGCCAAGGTCACCCGCGAGACGGCGTTCGGCCCGGTAACGACCATTGCGGGCGTGGATGCCAGCTACCGTGAAGGGGTCGCGCGAGCCGCGGTCGTTGCGTTCAGCTTTCCTAGCCTGGATATCCTGGACTATGTCACGGCAGAGCGCCCGGTGGACTACCCCTACATTCCCGGTCTCCTCAGCTTCCGCGAAGCGCCCGCCGTGTTGGATGCACTGGAAAAGTTCCCCCTCACGCCCGACCTGCTTATCTTCGATGGGCACGGCATCGCCCACCCGCGTCGCCTCGGCATCGCCAGCCACGTCGGGCTGCTGGTGGACAAGCCGTCCATCGGCTGCGCCAAAAGACGGCTGGTGGGTCACTATGACGAACCGGCCCGCGAGCGGGGCAACTATACCTATCTCCAAGACGACGGGGAGATTATCGGCGCAGTCGTGCGGACGCGCACCGGCGTCAAGCCCGTCTTCGTTTCCATCGGACATCGCATCAGCCTGAACGCCGCCATCGACGTCGTGCTGGTCTGCGGGCGCGGCTACCGTCTGCCCGAACCCACCCGCTGGGCCGACAGAATTGCCGGTGGTGTGTATCCTCCTTAACTGTAGACGGTAGACGGGCGGAGGATGAAATCGCCGGGGGCCATCGTCTTCGTCACAACTCGCCCTGACGACATTTTCCAATTTGGTGATTTTTCCCCTTGCATCTTCGCGGCTTTGCGCTAAAGTTCTTCCAAACACACTGTGGAGGAACTATGCCTGACATACTCAAGTACGACATCACCAAAGACAATCTCGACCGCTATGCCGGACGTGGCCCGGCGTTCGTCACCTTCGGGGAGACGATGGTGCGTGACACGCCCGCCGACGGGGAGCGCCCGGAGCGCACGCGCCAGGTCCACCTCTCAATGGCGGGCAGCGAGTACACGCTGGCGATAGGGCTGGCCCGCCTGGGCATCCCCGCGAGTTATATCACCCGCGTGCCCGACAATCCCTACGGGCGGATGCTGCGCAACATCGCGCGCGAAAACGGCGTCGATACCAGCCATTTCGTCTGGGCGCCGAAGACCGAACCCATCGGGCGCTTCATCTACGAGATCGGGCGCACGCCGCGCCGCGATACCGGCGTCTACCAACGCATGTTTTCCGCCGCCTCCAAGCTTGATGCCGGGATGGTGGACTGGCAAGCCGCGCTCAAGGACTGCCGGCTCTTCCACACATCGGGCATCACCTTCGGGCTGGCGGCGCACAGCCGGTATGAGCGCAACTACCTGCTGGCGGCCTTCGAGGAAGCAATGGCCCACAAACCCGATGGCTGTCTGGTGGGGATGGACTTCAATTACCGCGCCACCCTCTGGTCGCCGGAGCAGGCGAAGGCTGTGCTCACGCCGCTGGTCACAGACCACATCGACGTGCTGGTGACGACCATCGAGGATATGGCCAAGCTCTACGGGATGGGTTGCGGGCAGTACAGCGCCAGGCAGATCGACGACGGCGACATCGGCCCCATCGAGGACGACGACATCCGCGCCTTCGCCGCCGACGTGTGCGCGCGCTTCGACACCAAAATCGTCGCCATCACCATCCGCTATCCTGACAGCTTCGAGCAGCACCGCTGGGAATCGGCAGCCGCCGACGCCGACGGCAACTTCTTCCGCTCGCCCGCCGTCAAACCCGTCACATTGTGGGACCGGCTCGGCGGCGGCGATACGTGGAACGCGGGCTTCTACTACGGCCTGCTCACCGAAAACTTCAGCCCCGCCGGTATCGAGAAAGGCATTCTCGTGGGTGACGCGGCCACACGCCTCAAGCAAACGCTGCTCTTCGATCTGCCCATCATCGACAAGGCCGAAATCCAGGCGTTGATGAAGGCCGATGTGACGGGTGGCGGAAAACGGACGGCGCGGTAAAATAAGGTAAGCACTTATGCTGTCTCGAAAGGAGTGTGATCTATGAACAATCCATCAACCTTTACAGCAACACCGGAAAGAGTTCTCTCCCTATTGCGAAAGTTGACGCCGCGCGAGCGTCTGCACGTCATCGCGCAAGTCCTGCCCGATCTTGAACATGAGTTGCCTGCACAACGGTCTGATAGCGATTTCTGGAATGGAACTTCTATCGCGGCATTAGCACAGAAACAAAATGTGCAGCCGATCACAGACTTCAACACACTGTTGAGTGGGTGGCCCCCTGAGGAATCGGTGGATGACTTCATCGCTGAGTTACGGCAATGGCGTCAGCAAGACCTTGTAAAAGAGTCTGAGATATGAGCGATGTAGTCGTTGTCGATACCGATGTTGTATCGTTTCTGCTCAAAGACGACACGCGCGCCCAGGCCTACCGGCCGCATCTTCAAGACAAACTACTGGCGCTTTCTTTTATGACAGTGGCGGAGCTGTATCGTTGGGCTTATACCCGGCGTTGGGGACAAGCCCGTCAAGCATGGCTGGAAGAACGTTTGCGCGCATACGTCATTGTGCCTTTCGATCTCGATCTATGCAAATGTTGGGCCGACATCTGCGTCATACGACAACGTCAAGGCAAACCTATTTCAGCTCAGGACGCCTGGATTGCAGCCACGGCACGTCACTACCATTGCCCGGTAGTGACGCACAATCGGGATGATTTCAGCAACATTCCCGATTTGATTGTGATTTCGGAGACAGCCTAAACAAGGGAACCACAATGAACAAATCCGAAAAACTCAACCTGATTCGCGCCACCGGCGTGATCGCCATTATGCGGGCGCAAAGCTCGGAGCAACTGATCGCGGCGGCGGATGCGATCAAAGCCGGGGGCGTGCGCGTCATCGAGGTGACGATGACGACGCCGGGCGCGCTGGACGTGATCGCCGAGGCGACGCAGCGTTACGGCGAGGATGTCCTCTTCGGCGCGGGATCGGTGCTGGATGCCGAGACCGCGCGGGCGGCGCTGCTGGCGGGCGCGGGCTTCGTCGTGGCCCCCACCCTCAGCCTCAACGTCATCGCGCTGTGCAACCGCTACAGCATCCCGGTGATGCCCGGCTGCTTCACGCCGACGGAGATGCTCACCGCGTGGGAGGCCGGGGCCGACATGGTCAAGCTCTTCCCGGCGGAGATCGGCGGGCCGGCGCTCATCAAGGCCATCCGCGCGCCGCTGCCGCAGTTGGAGATCGTGCCCGTCGGCGGCGTGACCCTGGACACGGCGGCGGACTTCATCCGCAACGGCGCAGCGGCGCTCGGTGTAGGCAGCAGCCTCGTCAATCAGAAGTTGCTCGATGCCGGCGATATGGCGGAGCTTACCCGCCGGGCAGCAAGATTTATCGAGGAAGTCAAAAACGGCCGGGGGAAATAATACTTAACAGGTTGTTGGGTTGTGGGGTTGTGGGGTTGTGGGGTTGTTGGGTTGTTGGGTTGTTGGGTAGTTGCAGTAGCCAACCACCTAACCACCTAACCACCCAACCACCTAACCACCTAACCACCCAACCCCCTAACCACCTAACTCCCAAACCACCGGCTCACCGAATACTCCGGCTCAAACCCCACCAACTCCCGCACCTTGTCGATGCTTACCAGCGTCTCCGTGCCCACGAGCGGGCGCTTGAACGGCACATCGGGGTAGAACCATTCCACCAGCGTCTCCGTTGGGATCCCGGCAGCGTTGTGATCGTCGTTCACGTAGACCGGGTGGCTGCCCTCGAAATCGGCGAGCAGGCCCTTCTCGATGCACTGCGCGGAGTCGCGGGCGTCGATGCTGGCCCAGAAGTTGCTGTAACCGAACATCACCCGCGCGTAGGGCAGTTCGCGCAGGTTCGTGAAGTTGTCGGGCACCTCGAAAGCTCGCGCGGCGCGCAAGTTGTCGTGCTGCGTGATGATGCCCGCGATGATGGCGCTCCGCTGCGACTCCGGCATCGCCAGCAATTCCTGGTATTGCTGTCGCGCTGTCCCACGCGCGGACATCACCTGCGCTTCGTTTTCCGGCGTCACCTCGTAGACGCCGGGCAGGCGCAGAAAGAGGCTCGAAATGCCGTCGCGCCGCCAGAAGTACGCGCCGATTTCTTCCATCACTTGCTTGGAAAAGGAATACGGATCGGTCGTAAAACTCGGATGCGCCTCATCCATCGGGAAATAGCGCAGCGGGAAGCGCTTGATGCCGAAGTTGAAACCGAGCGCGTTGATCGAGCTGGCGCTGATGATGCGCTTGATCCCCGCGTTCGCCGCCGCCTGGTAAACGTTGAACGTCCCCGTGCAGTTGGCGTGAAAGATCGCCTCGCTCGCGCCCTTGCTCGGGTTCGGGATCGCCGCCAGGTGGACGACGCCCTCCATCCCCTGCACGCACTCCGTCACGCATGCGAAGTCCACAATATCGCATTGCCGGTACGTCGCGCCCGCGATCTCTATTCCGGCGCTCCGCCCGATGACGGTGACGTCGTGCCCGTGCTCAACCAGCCGCGCTACGGCCATCCGGCCCACCACTCCTGTGCCGCCTGTAACCAAAACTCGCATTGCATAACCTCCTGAGAAGATGGGGATTGGTAACTGG
>DYKY01000003.1:8126-20793 GCA_020722365.1 Thermoflexus sp. | reverse complement strand
GATTACCAATCGCCTAATCACAAATCAAAGTACCAGAGCAGCATCGCCTCATGCGCCACGTCGGGGACGCCGGCGTAGCCGTAGCGGTGGATCGCGCCCAGCGTGCAGCCCTGTTTGGCGTAGAAGCGACACGCGGGCACGTTGACGCTCTGCGTTTCCAGGCCAAGTTGCCCGTAGCCCTTTCCGCGCGACCAGTCCGCCGCGTGACGGAAAAGCCGCGCGCCGATCCCGCGCTTCCGTGCGTCGGGGTGCACGCGGATGTCCCACAGCACGGCAAGGTCCTTGCGCTGGAAATGATCCAGCGGATAGACCTGCGCGTTCAGGGGGATGGCATCGTAGAGGGAAAACGCTTCAACGCCAATCGCTCGGATCTGAACCATCGTATCGACTCCCGGTATCGCTAGATGTGCCAATGCGGGAATTATAACGTCATCATCAAATTGGACAACAGGAAGCACTTCTGCTGATAGACAAAAACGAAATGTTGGTGTAAATTAACATATATCAGTAGAGGCCAACAGGGATAGGGGATGATAGAATCCTTCCAATTCCTGACCTTTAGTCTTCACCCAACGTTTCAAAGGAAAGCTCATGAAACCCTGGTTCAAAAGTATTGTATTGGCAGGAATGTGCATAGGCTCTCTGGCATGCGTCTTTTTTACAGGGCCTGAACCGACCTCAAGTCCTACCCCATCACAGACGCCCCTGGCGCTGCCCAGCGAGACGCCCACAGCCGCGCCGACGGCAACCCGCGTCGCCACAGCAACGGCCACCCCCACGCCGACCGTCATCGCGTCGCCCACTGCCACGCCACTTGCAGCAGGCATTGATCCTTTCCAGGAGGAAATCCTCTACAGTGACCGCCCCGCCTGGCGCGCGTTTTTAGGCTGGCCTGATGACTGCGAGGCAGGATTCGAGCTTCATTCCAGGCAACCCGACGACTACGGCGGTATCGACATCTATCCGCTGGACGACAACCAATTCCTCATCTTTGTATTGTGTACACTCGGCCCGTACTGGGTGGAAGAGCGTGTCTACTGGCTCGACGATCGCGCCAGCCTGCCCACGGCGCAGCCTATCACGCTGCCCGAGTTGGTCCAGGACGATGCGCCGGAATTGGGATTGCACGATGTGGATGTGCTGCACGGCGCTTTCCCCATCTACGACCCCGATACGCAGACGTTGACCAACCTGCACGCCTACCGTGGGATGAAAGATTGCGGCATCTTCTACACGTACCACCTCGAGGACGCGCGCTTTGTGCTGGATGAAGCCCGTTACCGCGACTGTGGGGATTCTGCCGAGGCCGATGCCAGTGTTCTCAACGCCTATCAATGGCCATTAGTCTACCCACCGCCACTTTCTGCCGGCCTGTTCCACAAAGTCACCGCACAACTTCCACCGCTGGGAGATTGGCGCGTCAACGTGCAAGCGTTGCCGGACGACAGCCTGCGTTTGATGACAAGCGTCGGGTATTCGACCTTCCACGATGGGCAATGGGATACGCAGCTTATGGATGAAGGGCAGACGTTGGTCGGCGTGGACGCTGCCGGACGCGCATGGCTTTTCGGCGAAAGCGGGGATGTGATTTACTATCGCCGTGCTGGCGAGGAACTCACATCTGCCGATGCAGGTTGGACACCGGTCACGGATCCGCGTGCATTGCAGGAACGAGGCGTCGTCTCCGACAACGAGGGTAAGGTGTGGTTAGCCACGGCGCAGGATGTGCGCGTCTTCGACGGAGCGCAGTGGACGATCTACACGCGTGAAGCCATGGGGATGCCGCCGGCAGAATGGGAGGATCTGCTGACCGAGTTCACTCTCACCTACGTCGAAAGCCAGCAGCAGATGTGGGTGGGATCGTGTGACTGGGGCGGGCCGGGACCGTTTGGCGGGGGCGGCGTGCGCTGGTTCGATGGACAGGCATGGCGTGGCGCGCAACTGCCAACAGCCACCGGCTGTGTGACCGCCATCACCGCCGACGCCGAGGGCCGCGTATGGATCGGCATGCATCACGGGATCGTGAAGCTCTTCGACCAAACCACAGGCAACTGGCGCGAATTTCCACTGCCGGAGCCGGTGGAGTATCGCCGGGGCTATCCGGTTGCACTTTCGCTCGGGCCGGATGGCGCGCCGTGGCTGCTCTCCGCGCTGTGCGGCGGCGCAAGCTGCGACGCGACGCGCGCGCTCTATCATCTTCAAGATGGTGCGTGGGTCGAAGTGGCGGGGCCACAGGATTACTTCCAGGAGTTTTATCAAGGGCCAACGCTGCCGGTGCTGTTCGATGAAGCCGGAACGCCGTGGTTCTTTATGGGTATGATGGCTTTCCGCATCGTAGATAACCGCCTGGAACAGCCGCCGTCAGCCGACCTGAACGTGTGGGCCGCGACGGCTGGCAAAGCAGGACAAATCTGGGTGATCGCCAACGCGAAGGACGATACACCCGCACTCTGGGCTTTGGAGGTGAACAAATAACCTTTCGCCAGGATGTTGACCGGACTACAAGACTAAAGCCTACCCGACTACTTTCAAAAGAACGACAACCCATTTAAAGGAGACACGAAAATGAAACCGAACAAACTTTTCCGCATCATCGCCGGCCTGGCATTGAGCCTTATGGTGCTCGCCGCTTGTGGCGGTGGAGGGGAGACAAGCCCGACCGAGGACGCCAGCCGGCCCACGGTCGCAGCCGAGACGGCCACCCCGGCGCCGACGTCCACACCGGCGGCTACCCCCACCCCTTCGGCGGACGATCACGTGGCCGAGGGCGCCCGGCTGCACGAGCTAGGCCAACTCGAAGACGCCGCAGCCGCGTTCCAGGAGGCCATCGCCCTCGACCCGGAGCACGCCGTCGCCTATTTCCAGTTGGGCATGGTCTACTACGACTTGGGGAGATTCGCGGAATCCCTCGCCGCGCTCGAAAAGGCGGCGGAACTCGATCCCAACGATCCCGACACGCAGCGCAATCTCGGTACGGCCTACGGCAAGATGAATGAGTGGGAAAAAGCCATTGCGCCCTACGAGAAAGCCGTTGAACTCAAACCCGACTTCGGCGAGGCCTACGGCGACCTGGCCGGCGCTTACGCGAACACCGGCAAAATAGCAGACGCAATCGCCGCCGGGGAAAAAGCCATCGAGCTGGCCCCCGAATACGTCACCGCGCACAACAACCTGGGCATCGCCTACGGGATGCAGGGCGACCTCGATCAGGCCATCACCCTGTTCAAAAAGGCGCTACAAATCAACCCGGAGGACGCGATGGCGCACTACAACCTGGGCTTCGCCTACGACAACCAAAACCTCCTCGATCAAGCCATCTTTGAGTATCGCGAAGCCATCCGCATCGATCCCGACTACGGCGACGCGCGCGAAAACCTGGGCAGCGTCCTCGCCCGGCAGAACAAGTTCGACGAGGCCATCGCCGAATGGCAGGCGCTCCTCGAACGCGACCCGGAGCGCGCCAGCGCGCAGCGCTTCCTGGGCATGGCTTACGCGACGCAGGAGAAGTACACAGAAGCCATCGCCGCCTACGAAGCCTACCTCGTGCTGGCCCCGAACGCGCCGGACAAGGCCGACATCGAGCAGCAAATCGCCAAACTCAACGCGCAAATGACAGAAGCGGAAACCTCCTATCGCAATGCGGCGGGTGGCTACAGCTTCCCGCGCCCGGCGGGATGGTATTACGAAGAAACCAAGGCGTTGGTCAAGTTCAGCGAAAGTGAAACCGCGCTCAAAAATGCCCCTGACTCCGCGCCGCTGATTATGTACCAGGCCGGCCCGGCGAACGAATTGGCCGCTAATCTGGATGTGGCAATCGAAGCCGACGCGGCGACTTATCTGCAAGCGATGGCCCAGTCCGCGAAACTAAAAGTCAATACACCGGAGAACGGGACGGTCGGCGGTTATCCAGCCGCTCTCAGCGCCGTCGCCAGCGAATCGTCAGGACTCCAGGGGGCCATGATCGTCGTCCTTGTTGAGGGCCGGGTCGTCAATGGCTTCGCCCTGTCCCCGCCGGATCAGTGGGAGGTGCTCCAATCCATCTTCATCACGACATTCCAGGGACTCACGTTTACCCTGCCGGAGTACCGGAACGACGCAGGCGGCTACGGCCTGAGTTATCCGGGCAGTCTGTCCTACGAAGAAGATGATGAAATGGTCAGCTTTGCGTTGACGGAAGCAGCCCTCGAAGACTCCGAAAAGGCAGCATTGGAAGAAGGCTTGCTCATCGCGTTCGACGCTTCCCCGGCCAGCGAACTGGCTGATAAATTGAAGGTCGAAAACCGCGACGACCCCGAAGCCTTCGTCACTGCAATGGCGGAATCCTTCGATGCGCAAGTCAGCAACATCGAGACCGGCGAGATCGCCGGATACCCGGTGGCCTACGCCAACATCTCCGGCACCTACCTGGATGTCCCCTACACCGGAGGACTGGTCGCCATCCTGGTTGACGGACGCCTGATCGGCGGCTACGCTATGGCAGCGCCAGAACACTGGGGCACGGTGCGCCCGGTCTTTTCGGATATGCTCGACAGCATGACGTTTTTCGAGCCGTAAAGGGGGGTATGGCAATGAGCGGACTTTCATTGGGGATAAGTATGACCACACGGGAGTTCACATGCGTGTTGTGCGGGCGGCAATTCACCCGTATGAGCGCGGACTTCGTCCTCCCGGAAACCCAGGTGTGCGACGCCTGTCTGGCCGAACTGGGGCCGCTGGACGAAGTCGCGCTACGTGAGGAGATTGCCCGGCGGGTGGCAGAGCGCGCACCGCCGCCCACGCAATCTTGAATGGGATTCTGGCCACGAATCTTCACGGGTCCACACTAATACTGTTTGAGATTCGTGCAGATTTGGCGAATGCAGACATTCGTGGTTTATCTTTGCAGGAGGGAAAATATGGAAACGAATACGCTTTCACAATCGCACAACCTGGGGACGCTTATCGCCGAACATCGCGCCAATCCCAAGGCCCAAAGCGAGGCATTGTTGGCGGGATGGGGACTGGTCGCTGTTGGCGCGGTTTTTGCCCTGATCGGCCTGTTCGTTTCAAAAGGTGAGTGGCCGGATTTGCTCGTCGCAGCAGTCGGGTTGCCGGTGGCGCTTATCGGTGTAGTCGCCCTTGTTAAGCGCCAACGCCAGCGCGATTTGTGTGTGCAGCTCTTCACAAACGGCTTCACACGCACGATAGGCGGTCAAACGGTTGCTGTCCGCTGGAACGAAGTTGCGGAGGTGTGGCAAAACGTGATCCAGTCGTACCGCGGCAGCGTGCGCACCAACACGACACACATCTACACCGTCCGACTCACCGATGGTCGCAAGTTCATCTTCAACAATCAAGTGGACAAAATCGCCGGGCTGGGCGCGGCGCTCCAACAGCAGTGCGCCGAGGTCATGCTGCCCCGCGCACGCGAAGCCTACCAGGCTGGCGCGAGCGTGGTCTTTGGCCCTTTCAGCGTCAGCCAAGCCGGCATCACCAAGGGCAATGCGACGCTGCCCTGGGAGCAGGTTGAGCAAGTGGAGCTGCGCCGGGGTGTGCTCCACGTCAGAAAGAAGGGAGAACGCCGGGATTGGGCGTTCGCGATGGCGTCAAAAGTCCCCAACCTGCCGGTGTTGATGGCGCTGGCGAACCAACGCTATCTACAGTAGGCAGAACAGAACGTAAAAGCCGGGATTTCAGGAATCCCGACTTTTGTTGTGAGGAGATGGCTAAAAATGATCCGCTACCCAGATGTACGGCGTCCCCTTGGGGAACAGGATGTTCAGCAACGGCAGCACATCGCCTTGCGCCTTGACCTGCGGATCGTTCAGCACATCGCGGGCGGAGCGATAACCGATGGCTAACTGCGTCAGCTTGTCCTGGGAGAGTTCCAGGCGCAAACCCTCACGCGCGCAGGTTTCCACCGCAATGCTTCCCCGGTTGATGACGAGCGCCAGCGTCCCCAAATCAGTCTGGAAGGTGAGCGCGCCGGTATACCCGGCCGAACGCGAGAGCGCCAGCCGCCGTTCCAGTTCCGGCGCGATCTTCTCGAAGCACGACTGCTGGTTGAGCAGGCGCAGCATCCCGCTGCCATGACGTGGATACGTCACCTTCCATTCCGCGCCGAACCGCTGCACGTACTCGGCGAAGGGATGGTCGGGCGGGATGAAGAGTTGCACGTCCTCGCAACGCTTATCCACCGCCTGCGCAGCGAAGAAGCTGAGGAGTGTCGGGAAGAGGGCGTTGCATAGCAACGCATCGTCGCGCGCCTCGATCTCTGCAACCTTCACGGCCTTGTCAAAATGATCCCAGACGGCGTAAGCCAGCAGTTTGCCGTTGGCGTCTTCCCACAGTTGCGTATCCGGCGGCGTGCCGTACCACGTCCCTTTTTCGAATTTGGTGAAATCCTCCGGCGTGCGCACCACGCTGCCCACGCGCATAGCATTGTTGACGTTGTAGAGGTCAAGCACGGCGGGCATATCCGCCTCGCCGATGGGCCGGGTGACGTACGGTCCGGCGGGCGCGTTTGCCCCCGCGACTTCCGCGTCGCGCGTCTTGACCTTGCACTCGAATGCCGCCAACCCCGCCGCATAGCCAAACTTGGTGTAGAAGTTCTCGATCCCAAAGAGCATCGAGATGTCGTAGCCTTCGGCGACCATATACTGGACGGTATCCTCCAACAATTGGCGCATGTAGCCCTTCATCCGGTGCGCGCGTTCGGTGTGGACGCCGCCGATGCCCGCCATCCGCACCACGGTTGCGCCCACGCGCATCGTGAAGTCGATCACCCAGAGATTGCATACAGGTTTTTCCTCACCCTCAATCCACATCTCGCGCGCGTGCGCGCGCCCCTCGTCACGGGTTGTTATCTTCATTGTTTCCATGCTCCTGAGAAAGTTAGAATCACGATTCATGTTCATGATTCATGATTCTAGAACGGAACTCCGGCACACCCTTGATGCCCAAATTCAAACGGAAAAGCGCGCCTGCGCCGGGGCCTTCGATCTCCTTGCCCTGGATGTTCGCCGTGGTGACGTAGATGTCGGTGTAGTCCGGCCCGCCGAACGTGGGACAGGAGACTTTCTTCGCCGGGAAGGTAATGCGCTGCACTTCCGTCCCGTCGGGCGCGTAGCGGACGAGGCAACTGCCATCCCAACGCGCGCCCCAGACGTAGCCTTCGGCATCCACCGTCATGCCATCGGGATGGCCTTCCTCCGGGACTTGCGGCACGCGGACGAAATCGCGGCGGTTGGCAATCGCGCCGGTGGCTTCGTCGTAGTCAAAGAGGTAGATGACGTGCTTGGTCGTGTCGGTGTAGTACAGCCCCTTGCGGTCAGGCGTGAAGCCCAGGCCGTTCGACACGCCGACGCCGTCCACGACTTCGGTGAGCGTCCCGTCGAGATCGAGGCGGTAGAGCCGCCCAGAGCGTTCCGTGGTAGGCATCGTCCCGCAGAAAACGCGCCCGGCAGGGTCGGCGATGACATCGTTGAAGCGCGTGTTCACCTCGGCGGGGATTTCTGCGATGATGGTCTTCGTCACGCCGTCGCGCCACAGCGTCACCGTGCCCTTATCCTGGAAGAGCAGCAGCGCGCCATCGGCCTGGATGGTGAAGCCGCCAATGGGCCGGCCTTCGTAGCACATCTCGTGATGGCCCGTCGCCGGATCGTAGCGGAAGAGCCGCCCGTTGGGGATGTCCTCCCAGTACAGGCGTTGTTCATCGGGATGCCACAGCGGATTTTCCCCCGTGCGGCAGTTGTAGTCGGCAATTAATTCGAGTTTCATAATTCCTCCATTATGAACGACAAACTGTAGGGCAAACTGTCAGTTTGCGACACAAGCAAACTGACAGTTTGCACCACGTTTTCAGCCAAGCGGGTTCAACTTGCGGGAGTTTCCTTCGCGCTTGTAGTGTCTTTCGCAATGCTCTGGCGGATTTGCGACCGTATGGCTTCCACTTCTGGGGAACGCTCGACTTTCTCCGCAGAGACGCCCACGCCCATACGCTCCGACAACAACATCGTCAGCAGCCCCTCCATCAAGTTGCTGCTCACGCCGCCGCCCTCGCCGCCGCCGCCGACCACGACGCGCGGCACCACGTCCACGCGCGACTGCTGGATCGCCTCGGCAAAGCGGTTGAGCACCTGCTGCGTGACCTGATACTGCGGCCCGCCATACGCTTGCACTTGCTCTTCGGTGGCGATAGCCTGCGCGATACCGATGCGCGCGATCTTCTCGGACTCGGCTTCGGCCAATGCACGGATTTGCGCCGCTTGCTGCAAGGCCCTCTGGTATTCGGCCTTACCCTGGTTCGACTGCACCGTGATGCTCAACTCTGACTCGGTGATCTTCGTCTGCTGCAAGGCGCGGGATTCGGCCTCGCGCAGCTCGCGCTCCTTGACCGCCGCCTGCTCTTGCCGAGCGTAGGTCTCGATCTGCTCCACTGCAATTTGCCGGGCGCGCAACTGCGTCAGAATCGTCTCGATTTGTTTGTCACCAGGGGCCGGCTCCGGCGTGCCGATGAGCACCTCTTCCAGTTCGAGGTTGTAATGCACAAAGCGCTCCTTCATCTCTTGACTGGCAAGCTGCTGGATATTGCTGCGCTCCTGGATCAATTGAATGAGCGTGCGCATCTGCCCGATGTTCTTGAAGTAAGCGGAGACCATCGGGTCCAACGTCTGCTCGACCAGGCGCTTCACGTCACCGAAGCGCTGGATGACCAGCGGCGCTTTCTGGTAGTCAATGTGGATCACCACCGACAGCGGCAGCGATGGCTCAAAAGCGTCTTTGGTGATAAGCGACACTTCTTTCAGGTTTTCGTCGAGGCGGTGCATCCCGACCTCGGTGCGAATCCACTTGAGGATGATATTCGTCGTCGGCACGACGAAGACTTTGCCGGCGTAGGTATTGAAGGCATATTTACCGGGCAGGAGCGGCTCGCTCCACACGCCACGTTGCCCCTTACGCACCAACTCGCCGTGCCGGTACTCTGTGCCGGAGAGGTCTTCGCCGGTTTCGCCGGTGTAGGAGACCACCACGCCCACGGTGCCAACTTCGATGATCGTCTTGGGGATCATTTCCACCGTCGCAAACAAGCGGTTAAGATAATAGGTCCCTTCGACCAGCACTTCCAACTGTCGCCCGCGCATCCCACCGGCCTTCAGGAAGATGTCCGGCCCCTGGAACTTATTGTGATACGTTGCCGGGTCAGCCGGGTTGTCGCCAACAATAGGCGCAATAATCTCGCCCTCCGGCAACGACGGTCCATCGTGAATGGTCACGATGCCGACCATATCGTCGGAGTCCTTGATCACCACCGGGCGGAAACCGCCGCGCTCGTTAATGACCTCGGCCATGTGCTGGATGACGGACTCCTCCGCGCGGCTCATCGGCAGGTAGTACACGCGCTCCTCGGTGATGACGACGAATTGCGCCAGGTTGATGGCATACGTGCCTTCACGCAGGATTTGGCGTTGCGGGCCGCGCTGCCCGCCCTGGGTCAAGAACGCCGTCACATCCTGGAAGTCTTTGGCCGTGACGTTGGAGGCCAGCGTCTGCATCGGGCTGAGCGGCTGGCCGTCGCGCGCGAAGATGTAGCCGATTTTCCCCTGCGTGATCGTGACCAGGGGGACAATATGAACTCGATATTGAATCGGGATCAAGTAATGCAACCCACCCCGCAGGAGTTTGGGTTGGAAACCGGCCTCGCCGTTGAGCGCAATGAAGCCATTTTTCACCGATCCCTTGCCGCTCCAATGCTTTTCGACGATGCCGACGCGGTTGTTAGGAATATAGCGAATGCCCGCAAGCGCCAATCCTACCAACGCCAATCCGAGTAACCCTAACAAAATAAGCAAAATCTGCCACAACATGGTACAACCTCCTTTGAAGTACCTTGCCCTGAAGTGCGTCTAGCGCAACGCCCATTTGCCCTGCGCCGCACGCAATACAAATCAAAACGCTTGCAGCAATTTTAGGAATGCCCGATCCAACTTGTGACCGTGCCAATCCTCGTAAGCGACGTCCGCGCGCCCCGAATCGACGATGCCGAACGCACCACGGAAATTCCACAACGCGTAGCCGATGTTGTGCGGCGTCAGAATGTCCAGCACGTCGCGGAACCATGCCAACACGACCGCGTGCGGCGTGTAGCTGAACGCCCCCGCTTCCCCGCAATGGACGCCAACCCCCTGCGCCGCCAGATCGATCCACGGCTGGTACGCCTGCTCCAACTCGGCGCGGCCCCACGTTTCGCCGTAGTGCCACCCACCGGGCCATTGCGGGACAGGCCAGTCCATGCCATTGACCCACGAAGCTTTGTAATGGCTGACGCCCATCGGCTCATAAGCGCGGCAGCTCTGCGCGATGCCGGTGTCGTTCAATTCCGGCGCAGGGATGCGCCCGTAACCCATCCCATCGGCGATGACGAGCCGGTTGAGATCGACCTCGCGAATGGCGGCGACCGCCGCGCGCACGACGCGCTCGTGATCCGCGCGCGTCATCGGGTAGTGCGGCGGGCGGCCCTCGCCCGGATTCGGCGGTTCGTTGACCAGATCGAAGCTCAAGTCAGCCGAAGCGATGCCCCGGTAGCGTTTGGCGAAGGTCTGCCAGTGGAAGCAGAAAGCGTCGAGCGCGTCCTGATCCTTCCACAGGTTGAATGGCTCGTCGCGCTCGCGGTTGACCGAGTAACCCGGCGCGCGGTGGAAGTTGAGCGAGATGTGGATGCCGTACTGCTGCCCCAGGCGCACCACGCGATCCACTTTCTCCAACATCGGCTCGTGGAGTTTGTAGGGATCGTCGTCCTCGATCCACAGCGTATAGCACGCCGGGATGCGGGCGAAGTCGAAGCCCCAATCGCGCATCCAGCGGAAATCATCCTCGCGGAAGTTGCCGTCGCTTTTCACGGTGAACATTTCTAACAGGTTGAAACCCCGCCAACGGGGTAAAACGGTTTGCATCACATACCTCCTTAGAATCGTATGATCGTCGTCGGTCGAGTAGTTCTTAGTCGGATCCTCGCTATCAGATTCAGATTTTAGCCCGTTGCTCGAAAATGGGAAATGAGCTGTTTCCCTGTTACCTTTTCCAACAAACCTCGACATAAATTACGAATGTGCCTTGCGGGCACTCTGAAGACGCCATCCGCAAGGCAGGAGAAATGGTTGAGTGCTATGGTAGTAGAAGCATTGGACACAACAGGCTTGATCTCAGCAGCGCAAAAAGGCAGTCTGGACGCCTTCAATGCGCTGGTGCTGGCCTACCAAAGTCAGGTTTACAACCTGGCGCGCTACATCCTGCACGATGATGCCGCCGCCGATGACGCAACGCAGGAAGCGTTTATCGCTGCCTACCGCGCGTTGAGCGACTTTCGCGGCGGTTCCTTTTGCGCGTGGCTCATGCGCATCGTCACCAACGCCTGCTACGACGAACTGCGCCTGCGCAAACGCCGTCCCGCCGTCTCGTGGGACGATTTCGAAGACCTGGACGAAGATGCCAACCCCTATCTGGTCGATCACGGGGAATTGCCCGAGGAAAACGTGCAACGCGGTGAACTCGGCGCCTTGCTAGACCGTGCCATCGCCGGCCTGCCCCAAGAGCAACGGACGGTCTTTGTGCTGGTGGACCGGCTTGGCTACACTTACGAAGAGGTCGCCGAAGTGCTCAATATGCGGCTGGGCACGGTCAAATCGCGGCTGTTCCGCGCCCGCGCCCGTATGCGAGAAGCACTGCCGGCGGAACCGGAGTTGCTGCCCACGCGCTATCGCATGATGGCGCTTGAGGCAATGTAGACCTGACAGGTTTCAGAAAACCTGTCAGGTTACGGCGTTACGACAAGAGGGATGTCAAAGGCGTCTTCTGGCGGCGTACTCGTGTCGTCATATATCGCCAGCCGCCCCGCAGCATCGTAAAGACCGAGGCGCAGCCGGTACGATCCCGCCGGGACGCCCGGCAGCGGATGCGCGTCGGCGATGATTTCGCCGCGCGCCCAGGTGTACGTCGGCTTTGCACCGAACGCGGGCCAGCCGTCGTGCTGCGTGACAAGCGGGCCGGGCGCGTCCGGCGGCGTGACGTGGACGAAGACGCTGTACGGTGTATCGCCGGTCTCTCCCGCGCGCCAGTAGAGCGTGATGGTGAACGGCGTCCCGGCGCGCACCTCTGGCGTTACCGTGTATCCCACCAGTTCGGCAAATCCAGGCCCGAAGTCTCCTGATGCGCTCAGGATACCCTCAGGGAGCGCGAATACTCGATCAGCAGCAACAGTCACCAGCGGTCCGCGCCAGGTTGCCAGAGGCACTCCTGATGCGTCAACGAGTCGCACCTCCAACGGAGTCTGCGCATCCAATGCCTTGCAAGAAATGGGAAGACGGAATTGCGTGGCCCAACGCAGCCCGGCAAGCCAGACTCGGCCCGCCGATTCGGGCACAACGGCCAAGGCTAGCCGGTGTTCTTCAAGCGCCACCTCCATGCGTAGGTCATTCGCAGCCACATCGACCGTGCTCTCCCAGTACGCCCATCCCTCGACTTGGCCGCAGGGCTGGATCGTATCGCGTCCAATCCAAAGACCTAGCAGGCGTAATGGCGCTTCTTGCTGTGGCCGGTCTCCGACCGCGCCTTGCTGTGGCCGGTCTCCGACCGCGCCTTGCTGTGGCCGGTCTCCGACCGCGCCTTGCTGTGGCCGGTCTCCGACCGCGCC
>DYKY01000003.1:0-8026 GCA_020722365.1 Thermoflexus sp. | reverse complement strand
CTTGCTGTGGCCGGTCTCCGACCGCGCCTTGCTGTGGCCGGTCTCCGACCGCGCCACCCGGCGATTCGACGGTCGTAGCCCTCTCCGGCAAAACCGGCAGCGTAGCGGCGGACGCTAGCGTGACCGGTTGCAGCATCACCGTGGCCTCGGCTTCGCCCGCGATGTAGACGGTGAGCGTGGGCGTGTAGACGCCCGGCGGCGTCCAGGGATCGGGCGTCAGCGCGTAACGGCCCAGGACGGGTGTATCGGCAGGCCAACGCGAGGGACGGTAATCGCCGCTGGCCGGCGTGCCGTTGAAGCGCGCCCACTCGTCGCCGCGCGCATCCAGCAGACGTAGGACGACCTGGTAAAAGCGGTCGCCGAGGCGATCCGGGTCATCGACAGTCCAAAACGCCCACACATCCAGCAATGTTCCGGCAGGCTGCGGCGTCTCCGGCAGGCGATAGCCCCACAGCGTCAGGCCGGGCAGTGTTGGTTGCACCGGCTGCGCGGTAAGTGGCGGTTCAACGGGAAAATTAGCCCGGTGTTCGAGGATAAAATGGCGCAATCCCAGACCGTGGAACTGTGGCACCGGTGTCTCCGGGCCGAGCGTGCTCAGCAGATCAGGCACAATGCCGGTCGGGTCGGTGACGTGATCCAGCCACGTGACCAACCACACGCCGGACGCCTCCTGCAAGGCGGCGTTGAGCGCGGGCGCGACGTCGCCATAGTGCAGCACGTGATTCACGTCCAGGAGATCGTCATCGGGCAGCGGCAGCAGACCGTCGAAGCCGGCGTAATATGCCCAGGCCGGGAAGACGGAGCCGGTCTCAACGACGACAATGTCCTCAGGCGTGCGATGTGCTTCAACGTAGCGGGCCACGCCATGCCAGTCTTCGGTGGCATAGGCCGGATCGGCGAGCAGGTTCAGGTCGGCGCGCAAGACAACGACGACGAAGAGCAGGCTACACACACCGAGCCAGACATGGGCAAGGAGGCGCGCGTTCCGATTGCGCAGCGTCCGCGCCATCCCCCACCCTACCGCCAACGCCAACACCGGCAACGGAGCCAGAAACGAAGCGTGGCGGCTGCCCCATTTCGGCAGATCGCGGAAAATCAACGCCATCGCGCTCACGGGGAGCACGTACAGCAGGGGATACAGTCCCGCGTGGGGGCGACGGCGAGCGAGCAGCAGTGTCGGAAACGTCGCCAGCAAGAGGATGCCGCCGACAGTCACTTGCGACGCCGCAGGCCAATAATCGGAAACCGTCATCCCTGTGAGGGTAATGCGCAGGAATTCGGCGACGGGGAGATGTCCGGCCCAGTAGGTGGCGTTGACGTCGAGACTACGCAACGCGCCAATGACCCAGGGGAGAAACAGCGCGCCAGCAGTGATCGTCGGCGCAATCATAGCACGGAACCAGGCGCGCGCGGCGGAACGGGGTTGGCGCAGGAGCGCGACGAACGCGAAGAGTCCCTGCCCGGCAAGCCAAAAGGCGGAGAGCGTCAACGTAGCAAGCGCGCCGAACAATGCGCCGCCCCAAAGCCAGGCCCAGCGGCAGCGTGCGCGGGCGTTGCTGGCGTGCAGCGTTTCCAACAGCGCCATACCGGCGAGCAGCGTCCAGGCGATGAACGGGCCGTACATGCGCGTCTCTCGCGCCGCCCAGAGCAGGGGCGTGGCGAGCGCACCGAACAAGAGCGCCCAGGTCGCGGCGGTGCGCTGTCCCGTCAGACGGTGGGCAATGCGCGCCAGCGCCGCGAGGGCAAGCAGCCCAAAAAGCGCCGAGGGGAAGCGCAGCGCGAATTCGCCCGTTCCGGCGAAGGGTTGCCACACACGGAGCAACAGATAGGACAGCGGCGGGATCAGCTCGCGCACGCTCAGCGACAGCATCTCGCCCAACGGCAGCCGTGTGACCCACCACAGATACGCCTCGTCGTACCACAGGCTCGGCCCGCCGAGGTTCCAGACGCGCAAGGCAAACGCCGCCAGCAGCAATAGGACAATAAGTGACAAATTCTCATCAGACCTGACAGGTCTCGGAAGACCTGTCAGGTCTGGCGTGCGCAAGCGATCACGATTCACAGCAGTGCTCACCGCGTCAACTCTCCACGCAGATTCGTCTGCATCTGCTGTTTGATGAAGTCACTATTTGCAGTAGCTTCTGGGTTGCCTCCGGCAGCTTCCAGACTAAAGAGGTAGAAAAGTTTCGCCAGCGCCGCTTCCACGGTCATATCAAAGCCGCTGATCACGCCAATTTTCGCCAGCGCCGAGCCGGTGGCGTAGCCTTCCAGGTCCACCGCCCCCTTCAGACATTGCGTGCAATCCACAATCACGACACCGCGTGCGACGGCGTCTTCCAGCGCCGCCATAAACGCGCCGTTGGTGACCGGACCATTCCCCACCCCATAGGCCTCCAGGACCAAGCCTTGCAGTGGCGGGCGCAGCACGTTGGCAATGATGTCAGGATGCATCCCTGGGAAAAGCCGTAACGTCCCCAAATGGGCCGCAGCAAGCGGCTGGACAACGAGTGCTCCCGGTGTAGGCGGAGGCAAGATGTTCTCCCAATGCACATCGATGTGAATGCCTACCGTTCCCAATGGCGGGTAGTTGGGCGAGTCAAACGCATCGAAGCCCACGGCATTAACCTTGACGGCGCGACAACCGCGCAGCAGTTTGTCGCCGAAATAGAGACAGACTTCGGGGATGGGATAGTTGGCAGCGATCATCATCACGGTGATCAGGTTCTCACGGGCGTCGTTGCGTACCTCGCACAGCGGCAGTTGCGATCCCGTGAGGATGACCGGCTTGCCCAGGCCTCGCAGCATAAAGGGCAGCGCCGACGCGGTGTAGGCCATCGTGTCCGTCCCGTGCAAGACAATAAAGCCGTCGTAGTCATCGTAGTGCGCCGCGATATCCTGCGCGATTTTGAGCCAATCGGCGGGCATCATGTTGGCGGAATCCAGGAGCGGGTCGTACTCGTGGATGTCGTAGGCGGGCATAGCGGCGTCGCGCAGTTCCGGGATCGCCGCCAGTTGCGACGCGAGATAGCCCGGCGCGGGCGCATATCCGTCCGCCGTCGGCTGCATCCCAATCGTCCCACCCGTGTAGACAATGTAAACCCGTTTACGCATCTTCTGTATTTTATCCTTAGAACGTTTTGTTGTACAATGCTTGTAATAACTTTATGCAAAGCGGGAGGTATTCGTATGTCCTCACAGATTGCGCATGTCGTCAAACGCAATGGAGCCGTGGTGCCGTTCAACCGCGACCGGATCACGAACGCCATTTACCGGGCCGCCGTCGCCGTGGGCGGGCGGGACCGCGCCATCGCGGAAAAACTGGCCGACCAGGTCGTTGCCATCCTCGAAAGCTCGTGCAGCACCGAAAACCGCATCCCCACCGTCGAAGAAATCCAGGACATTGTGGAGAAAGTCCTTATCGAGAACGGACACGCGCGCACCGCCAAAGCGTACATCCTCTACCGTCAGGAACGCGCGATGCGCCGTCGCCGACGCGAGAGCGGCGAAACCCAGCGCGATTCCGAAAACATCCCCTACCGCAAGCTGTGGGAGGTGCTCAACTGGGCCATCGATCACAACGTGCACAACGTCTTCCGGCTTAACGAGCGCATCGCCAAAGGTGAATTCGCCGACATCGTCCGCGAGTCGGACCTGGCCTACGAGAAAGACGTGGCGCAGGCCGCCAGGACGATCCTCGAACGCCGTGCGACAGTCCGCATCGTCATCATCGCCGGACCGTCTTCCTCGGGCAAGACCACGACCACGGCCAAACTTGAAGCGCACCTCAAGGAAGCCGGGCTGAACCTGGTGGTCCTCAACGTCGACAACTACTTCTTCGATCTGGACGTGCATCCCAAGGACGAGTACGGCGATTACGATTTCGAGACGCCCCAGGCGCTCGATCTGGCGCTGATCAACGCGCACCTCGAACGGCTGATCGCCGGAGAAGCCGTCGCCATCCCCTATTACAACTTCAAGACGGGGAGGCGCGAAGACAGTCGCGTGACGATGAAAATCGAACCGGATGACATCATCCTGATCGACAGCCTGCACGGCCTTTACGCCGGGATGACGCAGTCAATCCCCCACGAGCAAAAGTTCAAGCTCTACATCGAGACGCTGCTGCAAATGAAAGGGCCGGACAATAAGTACATCCGCTTCACCGACCTGCGGCTGATGCGGCGGATGGTGCGCGATGCTCGCGAGCGCGCCTACGATCCCCGCCAAACGTTGGAACACTGGCATTACGTCCGCAGCAGCGAACTGCGGCACATTATCCCGTATGCCAACACGACCGATTACATCATCAACGGCGCGACGCCCTACGAATTGCCCATCATGCGCGCGCGGCTGTGTGCGCATTTCGCCGAATGGGTAAAGCTTTACAAGGACGATCCCAACCGGGTGGACGCTTACCTGCGGGCGGAACGCGTCCACAACTTGCTGCAAGCCATCATCCCTGTTGACGACGACGCTGACATCCCTGCTACCTCGCACGTGCGCGAGTTCATCGGCGGCAGCGCCTACGATTTGCATTAACGTGATGCGTGATACATGAAGAGAGCCTGTATCACGCATCCATCTTCAACGCCTGCGCCACAAACGCCCACATATCCGCGCGCTCCTGGATCAACACCGCCGCCGGTTTCCCCGGCCCGTGGCCGGTTTTCGTCTGGATGCGGATGAGGACCGGCGCGTCACCCTGCTGCGCGGCCTGGAGCGCCGCCGCGAACTTGTACGAATGTGCGGGCATCACGCGGTCGTCGTGGTCGCCGGTGAGGATGAGCGTGGGCGGGTAAGACGCGGGTTTCACGTTGTGCAGCGGCGAGTAGGCGTAGAGCGTCTTGAACTGGTCTAAATCATCGTCTGCGCAGCCGTAGTCGCTCACCCAGGCCCAGCCAATGGTGAACTTGTGGAAGCGCAACATATCCATCACGCCGACCGTGGGCAGCGCCGCGCCGAAGAGGTCGGGCCGCTGCGTGAGGCACGCCCCCACGAGCAAACCGCCGTTGGAGCGCCCCTCGATCTCATCGACGTGATCGACGGTGTGCGTCGCGGGATAGTGCAGTCTCGTCATTGCGCGTGCCTCCGGGAAAAATGATGTAAGCCAAAGTATACGTACATCTGGAAAACTGAAAAGCCCCACAGTTGGACAAAGCGCCCCGGCATATTGACCTGTTCGATTAGACGTGCTACAATCTAGGTAAGCTGACAAAGCCCTAACTATCTGACTAACGACTATCAGACTGACTGACGATTTCCCGACTATTTTCGGAGGTCACGATGCCAAAGGGAAAGAAGAATCAAACCGCTGAAAGTCTACAGGATGCCCCCGCCTCACCCGAAAAGGAGAATAGCAAGCAGCCACGCAAAAAGCTCAAACGGAAGGTCTACGAAAGAGAACTGCGCAAGCTCCAGGTCGAACTGGTCAAGCTACAATACTGGATCAAGGAGAAAGGCCTGAAGGTTGTCGTCATCTTCGAGGGGCGCGATGCCGCCGGGAAGGGCGGCGTCATCAAGCGCATCACCGAACGCTTGAATCCCCGCATCTGCCGGGTGGAGGCGCTCGGCACGCCCTCCGACCGGGAGAAGACGCAGTGGTACTTCCAACGCTACGTGGATCGCCTCCCGGCTGCCGGGGAGATGGTGCTCTTCGACCGCAGTTGGTACAACCGCGCGGGCGTCGAGCGGGTGATGAGCTTCTGCACCGAGGAGGAATACCGCGAGTTCCTGCGCTCGTGCCCCGAATTCGAGCGGATGCTGATCCGCTCCGGCATCATCCTCATCAAATACTGGTTCTCCGTCAGCGATGAAGAACAGGAACGGCGCTTCCAGGCGCGTCTCGACGATCCCACCAAACGCTGGAAGCTCAGCCCGATGGACCTGGAATCGCGCAAGAAGTGGATCGAATACTCCAAAGCGAAGGATGAGATGTTCGCCCACACCGATACCAAGCAGTCGCCCTGGTACGTGGTCAACGCCGACGACAAACGCCGCGCACACCTCAACTGCATCAGCCATCTGCTCAGCATGATCCCCTACGGCGACCTGACGCCCGAACCGATGATGCTGCCGCCACGCCAGCACGACATCGCCTACACGCGACCGCCGATGGAGTACCAGACCTTCGTGCCGGAGAAGTTCTAAAGTTGGGATACCGGGGGGGTAGACAGTAGACGGGAGACGGGAGACGGGAGCGGTGAGGAGCGATCTTCGGACAAAGCATCATTGGACAGGCGCAATGTCAAATCCACCTCAAACACTTCGCTGAGTTTCTGTAAGAACCTGAACGTGGGATTAGCAAGTCCATTTTCCAGCCGCGAGATATTGGCTTGCCGCGTACCAACACGCTGCGCCAATTCCTTTTGTGTCCAACCGCGTTCTGTTCGCAGACGGATAACGTCATTAGCCAGGTTCAGAAGTGGCTTAAGCTGCTGTTCAATTCTGACATATTCTGGATCCTGCCGCCGTTTTTCGAGATATTCTTCGTGGTTCATCACTTTTTCTCTCTCTGCTGTGCGATATAGTCTTCACAATGCATAACCGCGCGATCAATTTCCGCATCAGATACTCGCTTCGACTTTTTGACGATTCCATGGCTAAAAATGATCTTATTGTCATCGAAAAAGAAGTACAGAATGCGCCTTCTTGCGGTCACGAGCGCGCAACTCGTAAATTTTGTCTCGAAGAAGGTCCGCGTGCGGGCGGCGTAAGTTTGCGCCAAGTTCCTGCAGCAGTTGGATTTTGCTGTTCAGACGCACGAATTCTTCATTGCTAAGACTGTCAAAAAATGTTCTCACAGGGCAATCGCCGCTGCGTGTCACATAATACTCGATTTTCCAGTTAGGCATAAGACATAATCCACAAAGCCGTATAGCATATATACTATACGACATTTGTGATATTTGTCAACCCATATTAGAGCGCGCTTCCCAAGCAGGCATCTCAATCACAAATAAACTGCCTTCACCCGGTTCGCTCTCGACGAAGACTTGCCCGGCGTGCGCCTGGGCGATGCTCTGCACGATCGCCAGACCGAGGCCGCTGCCCCCGGTATGGACACTTGTTGGGGGAGTGAGGCATGGCACAATCCCCTACACGCGGATTGCCTTTACACCAGCGAGGGAAAAGCTTGCGCTTTTTGGCCCTGGCGCTCATCGTGGGCAGCTTTTGGTCGTCGCGCCCTATGGCTGCCGCGGACCAGGGATACGGCGAGCCTGGTGTCTGGGAAGACCTGCGCTTGCGCGGCGGGATGGCGCTGGCGCTGGCGATTTCCCCTGATTTCGCCGCCGACAACCTCGTGCTGGCGGGAGAACACCAGAGTTACCGCCACCCACTCCTCCAGTCCGGAATCAGCATCCGCTATTCATTCAGTGGCGGGCTGAGTTGGCGTCCTTCCGCTCTCGCTCCCCTCACGATACGTTGAGCGCCACGCTGTCCGTACACGATTTCGCCTTCTCGCCCAACTACGCCGCGGATCAAACCTTGTTCGCTACCGCCCAGCGCACCGAGCCGGATTACACCACGAGCAGCGGCGTCTATCGCTCCACCGACGGCGGCGTGACCTGGGCGCGGCTCATCGTTGGCCTGCCCCCGGCTGATGCCAGGATGTTTTCCAAGCGCCACCGCACATCCACGGCCCAGGCTTCCGGGAAGGTTGCGAATTCTAAGAGTTGCAAGTCCACCTGCCCGTGCTACAATTCGCGTGAGAAGGAATCATCTGATGCTAAAAACACTACTTCGTCTTTGGGCTGTCGTTGTCATCGCTATCAAACGCCTGTTGGCGCACCACGGCCTGGCGTTGGCGACCCTGATAGGTTTGGTCGTCATCATCGCACTGGTGATGAGCATCCCCCTCTACGCCGAGGCTACCTATTACCGGATGTTGAGCGAGGGATTATTCTCCAACACGCCCCAGTATCGCGGCCTGGTGGTTCGCCCTCCTGTCGCCCTGCTCTTTCGCTACTCGGGTTCGTTTACCGTCCCCATACAGTGGGAAAACATCGCCCCGCTGGATACCTATTTC
>DYKY01000093.1:15295-16596 GCA_020722365.1 Thermoflexus sp. | reverse complement strand
GGCGCCGGTAGTTTCGGCTTCACGCGCGGTCTGGTGCGCGACATTTTGACGTTCCCCCTGTTGGAGGACGCGACGCTGGCGTTGATGGACATCGACGCCGAGCGGCTGGACTTCATCAACCGGGCGGTGAACCGGATCGTAGATGAAGGCAAGTATCCCGCGAAGGTGATGGCGACGATGGATCGCGCCGAGGCGCTCAAGGACGCGGATGCCGTCATCGTCACGATCCTGGCGGGCGGCGTGGACGTGTGGCAGCACGACATCCTCATCCCCAAGAAGTACGGCGTGGACACCAACGTCGGCGACACGCGCGGCCCGTCCGGCATCTTCCGCGCCCTGCGCACCATCCCGGTGATGCTCGGCATCGTCAAAGATATGGAGAAATACTGTCCCAAGGCGACCATGCTCAACTACACCAACCCGATGGCGATGTTGTGCCGCGCCATGCAGCGCGAATCCTTCATCCAATTGACCGGCCTGTGCCACAGCGTCCAGGGCACAGCGCACATGCTCGCCCGCTGGATCGGCGCGCCGATGGACGAGATCACCTACACCTGCGCGGGCATCAATCACCTGGCGTGGTACGTCAAGTACGAGTGGAACGGCGTGGACGCCTACCCGCTCATCCGCAAGGCTATCACCGAAAACCCGGACATCTACAACGAGGAACAGGTGCGCAACGAGATGTTCCTGCATCTGGATTACTACGTCACCGAATCCAGCGGGCACAACTCGGAGTACAACTGGTGGTTCCGCAAACGGCCCGACCTCATCGAGAAATACTGCACCCACGGGACGGGTTGGAATCCCGGCCACTACGCCTACATCCTCGACGAATACCGCAAGCGCGAGCACGACTGGAAAGACGGCATCAAGGCGTGGCTGGCGCAGGAGACGATTGACCTACAACGCGGCCACGAGTACGCCTCGTACATCATCAACGCGCTGATGGGCGGCGAGACCTTCTCGTTCAACGGCAACGTCCCCAACACCGGCCTCATCACCAACCTGCCGGACGGCGCGTGCGTCGAAGTCCCCGTCTACGTAGACAAGGGCGGCCTGCACGCCGTCCACGTCGGCGCGCTGCCGCGCCAGGTCGCCCCGCTCAACCAGGTCGTCGTCGCCACCGAGGAGATGGCCGTCGAAGCCGCGCTCACCGGCGACCCGCGCCTCGTCTTCCACGCCATCGCCAGCGACCCGCTCACCGCCGCCGTGCTCTCGCTGGCGGAGATCAAGGCGATGGTCAACGAGATGTTGGCGCAGAACAGGGAGTACCTGCCGCAGTTTAAGCATTTTGAAGC
>DYKY01000093.1:1380-15195 GCA_020722365.1 Thermoflexus sp. | reverse complement strand
ATGGACGGCAAAATCGGCTGCGCCTTCTCCACCTCCGGCGGCTGGGGCGGCGGTGCGGAACTGACGTGCATGTCCATTCTCATTATGATGATGAACGTGGGCATGCTCACCTTCGGCGTGACGGACTACACCGCGCCACAGTTCACGTTACACTACGGCGCGGTGACGGCGGGCAAACCTCGCGAGGACAAGGAGATCGCCGCCGCGCGCCGGCTCGGCAAGCGCTTGGCGCAGTGGGTGGCAGTGTACTTCGAGGGTCGGGAGGAGTTTCGGCCTGGGCCGATGAAGACGCGAACATAGACAAGATCAGTTAACCCTATGCTGAGCCAAGCAAACTAGCACAACACAAAACGGCAGCCTATAGCGGCTGCCGTTTTCAATTGTAAATCCGCTAGAGATTTGTATAATAAAGAAAAGCAATCACAAAGAGGTGCGCTATGATATCATCGGAAGCTACGGTGCTGACAAAACAAGAAACCGTCACAACTATCAGGATGCCAAAACAATTAGCCGAGCAAGTCCAAACCTACATTCAAGCCGGGTGGTTTTCGACACTTAACGAACTGGTGGTCGAAGCTCTACGACGTTACCTGGAAACCCATCAAATAGAACTTATGGAGCGGTTCATCTGGCAAGATGTAGAGTGGGGATTACACGGGAATGAGTAAAGTTGTTCTCGATGCCGGCCCATTGATACACCTGGCTGAAATAGAGGCATTGGATATATTTCGTGACCTCGAAGTCTGCTGTTACTTTGTAAACCTGTGATATACTTTGTATATGCAGGAAACACAAAGGGAGCTGTTAAAAATGTTGACAACGGTTGTGAAACTAAGTGAGCGTAATCAAATGGTATTGCCAAAGGCAGCCCGTGAAGCTTTAGGGGTCAAGCCAGGAGGCCGCGTCATGGTCATCGTTGAAGGACAAGACGTGCGCTTGCTCCCAGAGCCGGAAAGTTGGAGTGACTACATCTACGGTTTAGGGAAATCAATGTGGGAAGGCCTAGGAGGCGGTGAAAATTTCCTAAGAGAGGAACGGGCAGCGTGGCAAGAACCGACAGGCTAGTTGAACAACTACAGCACGCAGGAACAGCAGGATTGGATACTGCCGTTTTCATTTATGCCTTTGAGCAGCACCCAAACCTTGGATCTCTGGCGCAAACCGTCTTCCGCGCTATGGAGAACGGCGTCTTCCGAGGTTACGCCTCAGTATTGGCTTTGGGGGAAGTGCTAACCGGCGTGAAAAAATCTGGCGATCACGACCTGCTGTTTCACTACCGCGATGCTTTTCAGCGATTCCCTGGCCTCACGCTATGTCCTTGCGATATCGACGTCATGGAGACGGTGTCTGATTTGCGGGCGCGCTACAACCTCCGCGTGCCAGACGCGATTCATGTGGGAACGGCATTGGTGTATGGGGCGACCGCCTTCATCACCAATGATTTACACTTGCGATGTGTTACAGAGCTAGAAATTCTTGTGCTGACCGACTTTATGTGATGCGTGTCAGTGCTACTCCAGTTCCCCCCAGGCCTTATAAGCCGTTCAATGCACTTATCAACGCAGCACAAACATCAGAGTCCGCGAGACCTCGAAGTAATCCGCAGTATCGAAACTGACCGTGTGCGGCCCTTCCGCCCTGATGCCGGGGAAGAACGCGGCGCGGTAGGCGCTCGTGTGGTTGCGAAAGCAGACTTCGACGTGGAAGTGCTCCGGCAGCGGAACCAGACAGCGTGACAAGTCTCCGCTGAGGGTCTGCTGCGCGCCTTCGCGGATCGCGTGGACAGCGCGCATGGGGTGGATATTGAACGTAGCATTACCGACGCCTTCTTTGACAGCACACGTTCCAATGTGCGGATTGACAGCCTGCACGTGACGGCACAGCCCGGCATCCCCGGACACAAAGACAACCGGCACGTGTTTCAGAGACGCGGCGTAAGCGTGCAGCAAAAACTCCGATGCGAGTTGACCGTTGATTTTGAGGTGCGTGATCCCTCGGTTCATCGTGTGCGCCAACGGATTGGCGTCCGACGCAGCCGGCGCGTGGTAGCCGATCATCATCACGGCCTGGAACGTCTCATCCAGCCCCCCGACCATGCTAAACGGATGCCCGGACCACCCCCGGATGAGGTTGGCTTCCTGCGGGAGTTTGGCGGCGAGCAGGTTGCGCGCCGAATCGTGGGCGTCCTTGACCCAGATTTCGGTCGCGCCCGCCTCCAACGCACCCTCACAGGCCGCAGCGACCTCCGCCGTCATCTGCTCGCGGAATTCCGCGTAAGCCGGCTCGCCTTTTTGCGTTTCGTCCCACTCGGTTGTTCCTGTAACACCCTCGATATCCGCACTGATGTAGACTTTCACTGTTGATCTCCTAATGTGTTGGAATCCAAACCCGCATCGCGCCCGGCGTGCGATTAGCCCAGGCGTAATACGGCACAGCGACCAGCTTGATCGGGCGCGCAACCGTTTCCAAGACAGGCGCAGGCCGGTAAAGTGCGGCTTCCCAATCCCGCACATCCGCCACATAGCCTTCCGCCGTCACCGTGACCACACCGCCGAGCAGGTCGTCGCGCCACGCAGCCTCCAAATCCGCGTCAGGCGCGAGGCGCACATCAAGCAAATCCACACCCGCAGCCTGATCCTCCTCCTCCAGGCAGTAGACCAATGGCCCACGCTCAATGGCAAGGCTACCCCGGATCGCGTCCACGCGCGGGTTGGGTGCAGTGAGCCGGGGACGCATTTCCAGATCGAGTTCTACCACATCGCCGGGCTGCCAGAGCCGTGTCAGAGTCACGTAATTTCCATCGCTCGCCCCGCCCGCGATGATCTCTCCGTTAAGCCACAGCGCGGCGTGGTTGCACCATCCGGGGACGCGGAATGCCAACGTCCACTCGCCACCGCCCGTCTCCGCGACGGTGACGTGTACGTGCCCTTCCCAGGGATAGCGTGTCTCCATCGCTAGCACCACACGTTTGTCCCCTACCGTTGCCTCAATCGTCGCCGAGGCATATTGGTGCAGTTGCACGCCCATATCATCGGTTGTCGCTATGTAGTTCCCCACAAGCGCGATCTGGCGCATCACGTTCGGCGGGCAGCACGCGCAGCCGTACCATTCCGGGCGCGCGATCCCGCCCCGGCTCTGCAAAGGATTCACGTAGAAATACCGTTGCCCATCCAGCGAGACGCCGCTCAGGAAGCCGTTGTAGAGCGAGCGTTCCAGCGTGTCGGCGTAGCGCGGATCGCCCGTCGCCAACAGCATCCGCCAGTTCCACATCATCGCGGCAATCGCGGCGCAGGTCTCGCAGTAACACTCATCGCTCGGCAGTTCGTAGGCGTGACCGAACGCCTCGCCTTCGTGTCGCGCGCCGTACCCGCCGGTGAGGTGCATTTTGCGCGCCGTCGCATCGTGCCAGAGCCGCTGTAGCGCGTCCATCAACGCCTGCTCGCCCGTTTCCAGGTACGCATCGGCAACGCCGGCAGCGAGATAAAGCTGGCGGACGGCGTGGCCGACCACTTCCGACGCCTCACGCACAGGAACGTGATCCTGGTGGTACGCCGCCCCCCAGCGCCCGTACCCGCGCATCCGCCCCTTGCCGCGCGCGTCGATGAAGAAGAGCGCCAGATCAAGATAGCGCTTCTCGCCGGTCTCGCGGTACAGTTCCACCAGCGCCAGCTCGATCTCCGGGTGGCCCGGCGCGCCGTCGCGCTTGCCCGGCCCGAAGACGCCGTCGATGCAATCGGCGAAGCGGCAGGCCACGTCGAGCAAATCCCGCTCGCCCGTGGCGCGGTGATGCGCCACCGCCGCCTCGAAGAGATGCCCGGCGCAGTACAATTCGTGATCGTGATCCAGGTTCGTCCAGCGGTCTTCCGGCTGCTTGTTGACCTGGTAATACGAGTTGATGTAGCCGTCCGGTTGCTGCGCCGCCGCCACCAGCGCGATGACCTCATTCACCAGCGCCTCCAACTCCGGGTCGGCGCCCGCCGGTCCGGCGGCATTCGCCAGATCGAGGGATGCGGCCTCCAGCCACTTGTACACATCCGAATCCATAAAAACGGGACCGCGATACGCTCCCTCCCCCGCGCCGGCCGCCAACCGCAGGTTGTTGAGATTGCCCGACTGCCCCAACATCCGGTAACCGTGGCGCAAACTCACCCGGCGATTGATTGCCTGCTTCTCGGCCCAGAACCCGCCGGTCAGCTGTACCTTCCCCACCGGCAGCGTCCGCCACCGCGCGTGTAGACTCTTCGTCGTCGAAACGTGCATGCTTTGCCTCCTCAAAAATGATCGGCAGATTAAGCAGATTTAGCAGATTAAGAAAAATCTGCTTGATCTGCTAAATCTGCTGACAGATTTTGTCCGTGACACTCAAAACTCCGTATGCTCCGTGCGGGCGATGATCTCGTCCTGCAGCGCTTTGCCGAGGTCGCAGAAGTAGTCGCTGTAGCCCGCCACGCGCACGATGAGATCGCGGTACTGCTCTGGGTGGGCTTGCGCGGCGCGGAGGGTGGCGGCATCCACCACGTTGAACTGCACGTGATGCCCGCCCAGCTCGAAATACCCGCGAATCAGCCCCACCAGCCCATCCAGCCCGGTTTCGTCCTGCAAGAGCGACGGCGTGAACTTCTGGTTGAGCAGCGTGCCGCCCGTGCGAACGTGGTCCATCTTGGCGGCGGACTTGATGACGGCGGTTGGCCCGCGCCGGTCTGCGCCCTGCACCGGCGAGATGCCTTCCGAGAGCGGCGTCCACGCCTTGCGCCCATCGGCGGTCGCGCCGGTGACGCTGCCGAAGTAGACGTGGCACGTCGTCGGCAGCAGGTCGATGTGGTACGTCCCGCCCCGCGTGTTGGGCCGCCCGTCGATCGCCTTGAAGTACGCTTCGAAGACGGCGCGCATTATGGCATCGGCGTAGTCGTCGTCGTTGCCGTAACGCGGCGTACGGTTGAGCAGCCGCCGGCGCAGGCGCTCGTAGCCGACGAAGTCGTGCGCCAGCGCGTCAAGCAGTTCATCCATGGTCACCCGAGGTTCGGTTGGCTCGGTCAGAGACCGGCCAGAGCTAAATGGAGACAGTTCGCTGGGGCCGGTCTCCAGACCGCGCCCTCCGCCGTCGAACACATGATATTTGATCGCCGCCAGCGCGTCCGTGATCGACCCAAGCCCCACGCCCTGGATGTAGGACGTGTTGTAGCGCGCGCCGCCGTCGTGGTAATCCTTGCCGTTGGCGATACAGTCGCTGATCAGCAGCGAGAGGAACGGCGCGGGCATGTAGTGCGCGTACAACCGCTCAATCGTGTGATTGCCCTGGATTTTCACATCGACGAAGTAGTTGAGTTGCGTCTCGAAAGCGGCGAACAGTTCATCGAAGCTCACAAATGTGCGCGGATCGCCGGTGCGCGGGCCAAGCTGCTTGCCCGTGCGCGGATCGATACCGTTATGCAACGCAATTTCGAGCACTTTGGGCAGATTGAAGTAGCCTGTCAGATTGTAGTTCTCCTTGCCGAATGCGCCGGTCTCCACGCAGCCGCTCGTGCCGCCGCAGCGCGCGTCCACCAAGCTCTTGCCCGCGCGCAGCATCTCCGCGATGACGGTCTCGGTGTTGAAGACGGACGGCTGCCCAAACCCGGTGCGGATGATGCGCCCCGCCCGCTTGATAAAGGCGTCGGGATTGTACTTGCTCACCTGGATCGAGGAACTGGGCTGCAACAGGCGCATCTCTTCAATCACATCCAAAATGAGATACGTGACCTCGTTGACGCCGTCCGTGCCATCCGGGCGCACCCCGCCGACGTTGATCTGCGCGAAGTCGGTGTACGTGCCGCTTTCCGCTGCCGTCACCCCCACCTTGGGCGGCGCAGGCTGGTTGTTGAACTTGATCCAGAAACACTGCAACAGTTCCTCGGCCTGATCGCGGGTCAGCGTGCCTTCGGCCAACCCCTTGCGGTAAAACGGCTCAAGGTGCTGGTCGAGCTTGCCGGGATTGAAGGAATCCCACGGATTCAGTTCTATGGTCACGCCCAGGTGGACGAACCAATAGTATTGCAACGCCTCCCAGAAATCGCGGGGCGCGTGCGCGGGGACGCGCGTGCAGACCTCGGCGATGCGCTCCAATTCGCGCTTTCGGCACACATCGGCCTCCTGCGATGCCAGTTCGCGCGCCTTCTCCGCGTGGCGCTTGGCGAAGCGAATAAGCGCATCCGCTGCAATCGCCATCGCCTTGAGCTGCTCCCGTTTGGCCTGCGCCTCCGGGTCGCCGTCGAAATCCAGGGCGTCGAGGCTCGCCTGGATGTCGGCCTTGAAATCGAGCATGCCCTTGCGGTAGATTTTGTCGTCCAGCACGGTGTGGCCCGGCGAACGCTGCTCCATAAACTCGGTGAAAATGCCCGCGTCGTAGGCATCCCGCCATTCCGGCGTCATCGCCTCGAAAAGGCGCTCGCGCTGCGTCTTCCCGCGCCAGAAAGGGATGATGACATCGGCATAAACTTGCCGCGTCTCCGGGCTGACGGCAAAGGGGATTTTTTCCCGCGCGTTGAGGAGGTCAAGGTCGGCCAGCGTGTGACAGCACAATTCGGGATACGTCGGCGTCGCTTTGGGCGCGGGGCCTTTCTCGCCGACGATCAACTCGCCGGGGTGGATGTAGATCGCCTTGTGTTCCAGCAGATAGCGAAACGCCAGCGCGCGTTGCACAGGGATTGAAACCGCATCCGCTTGTTCCTGATAAAACGCCGTCATCAACGCCGCCCGCTCGCTCGAAAGCGTGGGGACGGCGTCCAGACTGTATTGCCGTAACCGCGCCACTCTATCGCTAATTGCCATACATGACTCCTAAACTTGCTTGTAGGCCCATTATAGAATCCTTTGTCGTGAGGACAAGGAAAGCGAATTATCCTCTTAACCGCTTCCGGCGGATCACAATCCGTCGTTGTCGCATCAGCGCGGGATTGTGATCCCGCTAAAGTGCATAAATGGCTGTGGCCGGTCTCGAGACCGAGGCGCCGCGTAAACATTGCATTCTAAACAACCTCGCAATGTCAGTACACGGATAAACACGAAAACCACGGATTTCTTCAGAAAAAAAATCCGTGTACAATTCTTCGATTCGTAACCGCACGACCACTTTGGCTACCCCACATTTGTGTAGAAATCCCAACTTGTGTTAAGATTACCCCATGCTCACATCCTTAGTCGTGACCAAACTCTACATCCCGCCGTCGCGCCCCAACCTGGTGGCGCGCCCGCGCCTGCTCGCGCACCTCGACGAAGGGCTGCGCGCCGGCAAACGGCTCGCGCTCCTCTCCGCGCCCGCCGGATTCGGCAAAACGACGCTGATCACCGAATGGGTGTGCGCCGCCGCGCGCGAGATCGCCTGGCTCTCGCTCGATGAAGGCGACAACGACCCGCTGCATTTCCTCGCCTACCTCATCGCCGCGCTCCAGCAGGCCGACGGGCGCATCGGGCGCTCCGTCCAATCGCTCCTCCAACCGGCGGGCCTCGCCCAAACTAACGCAACGGCGCTCAACCGGCTGATCGCGCCGCTGATTGCGGACATTGCCGCCGCCGGGACGCCGCTCGTGCTCGTGCTCGACGACTACCACTTTGTCGCCAACGACGCCGTCCACGCCATCACCCGCTATCTGCTGGAAAACCAACCGCCGGTCATGCACACCGTCATCAGCACCCGCGAGGACCCGCCGCTCCCCCTACCTCGCCTGCGCGCCCGTGACCAGATCGTCGAACTCCGCGAGCGCGACCTGCGCTTCACCGCCGCAGAGGCCGCCGCCTTCCTCAGGCAGACGATGCGGCTGACGCTCTCCCCGCAGATCGTGGAAGCGTTGGAGGCGCGCACCGAGGGCTGGATCGCCGGGCTGCAACTGGCGGCGCTGGCCCTGCAGGATATGGCGACGCGCCAGGGTGGGCTGGCCGACACGCGCACCTTCATCGCGGCCTTCAGCGGCGACAACCGCTACGTGCTCGATTACCTCGTGGCCGAAGTGCTCCAGCGCCAACCGCCTGCCATCCGCGATTTTCTGCGGCAGACCGTCATCCTCGACCGGCTCACCGCGCCCCTGTGCGACGCGCTGACGGGCCGCGACGACGGCCAGGCCATGCTCGAACGCCTGGACGCCGCGAACCTCTTCCTCATCCCGCTCGACCACCGGCGCGAATGGTACCGCTATCACCGCCTCTTCGCCGAGACGCTGCGCCCAACCCTCCCGCCCGACAAGGCCGCCCGGCTGCACCAACGCGCAGCGCTGTGGTACGAAAGCCAGGGCGAGATGCAGTCCGCCATCCAACACGCCCTGTCCGGCGCTGCCATAGCCGGCGACGCCGATTTGCTACACGACGCCGAGCGCCTGATCCGCCAGGCCGCCGAACCCACGCTGCACAGCGGCGGCGTCGCGGCGGTGCGCGCGTGGCTCGATGCCCTGCCTGACGCCCGCGTGCGCGCCGACAGCAGGCTCGCCATCGACAAAGGCTGGATCCTCGCGCTCACCGGCGACGCGGAACCGGCGGAAACCTACGCCGACGCCGCCGAAACCGCGTTGCGCCGGACGTATCCCGACGCCGCTTTCCCCGACGCGACCGACAAACATCCCCGGTCGGGGAAAATTCCCCCTGCTGAGTTGGGCAAACTGTGGCTGCTACGCGGCTACATCGCCTTAGGACGCCGCGATTACGACCGCGCTACCGGCCGCATCGACGCGGCGCTGCGCCTACTCAAGAAGGAGCACGCGCACTGGCGCATCCTCGGCCTGTGGGGTATGGCCGAAGCGCAGGAGCGCACCGGCGACATCGTCAAAGCCATCGCCACCCTGCGCGAGGCAAGCAAGATCGGACAAGATCTCGAGAACCAGGTCTTCGCCGTCGTCGTAGAGATGTCGCTGGCGGCGGCGCTCAACAGCCACGGCAAACGCCGCGACGCCGTCGCCCTCTGCGCCCAGGCGGTCGAGCGCTACACCGACGCGGCGGGACAGCCTTCACCCTTGGCCGGCCTTGTTTTCACGCGCATGGCGATGCTCCACTACGAGGCCAACCAGCTTGAAGCAGCACGCAGCTATCACAAAAAGGGCCTGACCCTCAGCGAACCGCTCGCCATCGGCAGCCTGCTGATGTTCGCGCTCGGCATCGCCGCGCCGATCCTGTACGCCTGCGGCGAGACCGAGGCAGCGCTCGACGCCGTGCAGCGTGCCCAGCGCTTCGCCTCGGAAGAAGCCCTCACCGACGCACACTGGCTGGCGGCGACAGAGGCCGACCTGCGACTGCGCCAGGGCGACCTGGATTTCGTCGCGCAGTGGGCGGAGGCGGCGCACTTATCGCCCGACGACATGCCGCAGTATTTGCGCATCGAAGAGCACCTGGTCTACGCGCGACTGCTGCTGGCCCAGGGACGGCTCGCGGACGCGCGGCAATGGCTAAGCCGGCTGGAACGCTTCACGCAGGAGCGCGGCCTGGGACGCTGGCTGATCACGGTCTACATCCTCCAGGCGCTGACCGAAGACGCAGCCGGCTACCATCCCACGGCATTGGAGCGGCTCACGCGCGCGGTGAAACTCGCCGCGCCACAGGATTACGTCCGCGCCTTCCTCGACGAAGACGCACGCGTGCTGGCGCTGCTGCCTGACGTCCGGCGGGCGGGGGCAGCGTTTGTGGAGCAGGTGCTTGCGGCGGGTGGCACGGTCGGAGACCGGCCACAGCAAATTTCACATCATCCGGTTGCGCGGGATCATAATCCCGCGCTCTCCGCGCTCGTCGAGCCGCTCAGCGAGCGGGAGAGCGAGGTGCTGCGCGCCCTGGCGCTCGGCCTTTCCAACAAGGAAATCGCCGCCAAGCTCTTCATCGCCACAGGGACGGTGAAACAACACTTGAAGAGCATCTACAGCAAACTCGACGTCCACAATCGCACCGAGGCCACTCATCGCACCGGAGAGCTAGGACTTTTGTAACGAAAGGATATAGTATCAGCAGATGGGCTACCAACAGTTGCACGTTTTTGATTGAATCTGCTTAATCCGCTCAATCTGCTGACAAAAGGAAAACCATGCAAAACACAAACCCACACAAACGCCAAGACCTACTCGCGTGGCTCTCCACGCTGCTGACGCTCGGAACGGGCGCGCTCTTCTTCGTCAGGACCGGCTCGCCGCTGAACCGGGGCCTCTACCTCGCAAAGATGCTCGCCACGGCGCTGTCGCCGCTCGTCGCCCTGCTCGGGATCACGCGGATGCTGCGCGGCATGGGGTCCGGCAGACGAGCACCGCAGATCGCGGGCGGCGCGAGTGGCGCGCTGGCGCTCCTCTACACGTGGCGCGTGTTGACGCAGCACACCGGCTTCGAGCGGGCATTCGGCCCGCACTGGCGCGACAAAATCCCTCCCGCGCAGGCGGCCCGCACCCGGCGCGCGCGCTGGCTGTGGTACCTGCCCCAGGGCATCTCACCCGCGCCCAAACCCCGCTGGACGCGCGACGTCATCTACTGGAAACTGCCGCTTCCCGAATCCAACACCGTCCGCCCGCTTCTCTGCGACATCTGGCAGCCTCCGGCGGGCGTCAAACCTTCGGGGCTGGCGCTCATCTACTGTCACGGCGGCAGTTGGCGCTATCTGAACAAGGACATCGGCACGCGCCCCATCTTCCGCTATCTGGCAGCGCAGGGCCACGTCGTCATGGACATCGCCTACCGGCTGTGGCCCGAAACCGACCTCTACGGTATGGTCGGCGACGTGAAGCGCGCCATTGTCTGGCTCAAAGCCAACGCCCGGCAGTTCGGCGTCGATCCGGCGCGCATCGTCGTCTCCGGCGGATCGGCGGGCGGGCATCTCGCGCTGCTGACGGCCTATACACCCCATCACCCCGCGCTCACGCCCGCCGACCTGTGCGACGCCGACACGACCGTGCGCGCCGTGGTTTCGTTCTACGGCGCGGTGGACATGGCCGCCACGTACAAGAACGTCCCCGGCAACCCGGAGATCGGGCTACTGCTCGGTGGATCGCCGGACGAAGTCCCCGATATGTACGCGCTGGCCTCGCCCATCGAACACGTTGGACCGGAGTGCCCGCCCACTTTGCTCATCCAGGGGACGCACGACTGGTACATGCCGCTGGAAGCCACCCGCGCGATGTACCGCAAGCTGTTGGATGCGGGCGTTCCGGTCGTCTACGCCGAGTTTCCCCAGACCGATCACGCCTTCGATCTCGTGCTGCCCCGCTATGCCCCCGCCGCCCGCGCCGCCCGCCGCGACCTCGACCACTTTCTGGCGCTGATGCTGGCAGATTGATTAAAACACAGAGACACAGAGGGCACAGAGTTTTTTTATAGTTTTCCCTGTGTTCTTCGTGTCTCCGTGGTAAATCCTTCCCCTGGAAATACCCCCTCAATACCCCCTTTGGGGCATGTGAAACCCTCTCGCGTCGGTTATCCTGTGTACAGATTACAAAAGTCTTGCGCCATGCCTGATCGTGCAGGCATCTGCGCTGAATAAGACGCCGACTCAAGAAAGCGCGCGCTGAGACTTTTGTAATCTTGACCCAACGCAGGGAGGGAAACCATGCTTCTACAGGAAAACGTCAGACCATATGCTCGGCCTCTGGAATGGCCGAACCTGAAGCCGCACCCCATCGATTGGGAGGACTTGCTGTACGCGGTGGGACAGCCGCTCGTGGCACTGTATTACAAACTCACGCTCAACCCGGACATCGTCTTCCACACGCCGCTGCCCGCCGGACCGAAGATCATCGCCGCCAATCACCCCAGCACCACCGATCCGCTGATCATGACGACGCTCTGCGATGAGCCGGTGCGCATCCTTATCACCGAGTCCGTCTTCACCATCCCGGTGGTGGGACGGCTCCTGCGGCGGGCGGGACAGATTCCCGTCATTCACACCAACGGGCACGCCGCCTTCAATGAAGCGCTGCGACGACTCAAGGATGGGGAGACCATCGGCATCTTCCCGGAAGGATCGCTCAGCCCCCGCGAGGGCGGGTTGCACAGCCCGCGGACGGGCGCGGCACGGCTCGCACTGCTGACCGGCGCGCCGATCATCCCGGTGGGCATTCACCTGGACCGTGAGCGCATCCGCATCTACGATGCGCGCCTGAATGAGGAGGACGAGATGATCCGCTGGTACTGGCACGGCCCCTACGCGATGACCGTGGGACAGCCGTTGCGCCTGGAAGGCGACGTTGAGGACCGCGCAGGCGTCCGCGCAGCATCGGAGGGCCTTATGGAGGCTATCCGCCGGTTGGCGGGGCAAAGCGAGCAGCGGGCCGCCCCCGAATGGGGAACGAATAAACGCATGCGCTGCGATTCGCAAATCTCTGCATAATGCGGGATTGACCTACACGGCATAAGGGCGCCGACCACGAAAGGAAACACAAACGAACATTCATCGCTTTGCCTTCCTTGCCGCTTGGTAGTACAATCTACACGAAACGACACACGATAAGGAGCACGATTATGAAATTCTCGCTGCTACACCCACGTGTCCAGTTGGTCACGATTATGGAGCGCATTTACGGCTACGGGATGACAACGACGTCCGGCGGCAATCTTTCGATCCTCGACGAAAACGGTGAGATGTGGATCACGCCCGCCGGGGTGGACAAGGGAACGCTCAAGCCGCAGGACATCATCTGCGTGAAGCCGGATGGGACAATCGTGGGGCCGCACAAGCCGTCGTCGGAGTACCCGTTTCACCGCGCGATTTACAAGAAGCGGCCCGACTTCCGCGCCATCGTCCACGCGCACCCACCCGCGCTGGTCGCGTTCAGCATCGCGCGCAAAATCCCCAACACGCGCATCATCCCGCAAGCGCACACCATCTGCGGGCAGGTAGGCTACGCGCCCTACCGGCTCCCCGGCAGCCTGGAACTCGGCGCCGTCATCGCCGATACGTTCGCGCAAGGCTCCGACGTGGTGCTGCTGGAAAACCACGGCGTCGTTGCCGGCGGGGACAGCTTGCTGACGGCCTTCCAACGCTTCGAGACGCTGGACTTTTGCGCGCGCACGCTCATCCGGGCGTATGCATTGGGCGAAGTGTATTCGCTCACCGACGACGAAATTGCCCTGACGCGCACACACAGCACAAAACTTGCCGCCTTCAAACCGACCTTCCACACCAGCCGCGAGCGCGAATTGCGCCAGCACATCATCGACCTGGTGCATCGCGCCTACGACCAGCAGTTGATGACGAGCACGACGGGCACCGTCTCGGCTCGTGTGGACGAGAACAGCTTCCTTATCACGCCCTACGGGCTGGATCGCCTGTACCTCGACCTGGACGACATTGTGCTGATCCGCGATGGGCAGCGCGAACGCCGCAAGCAACCGAGCCGCGCCACGCGCCTGCACATGGCAATCTACCAGGCGCATCCGAACATCGGCGCCATCATCACCGCGCAGTCGCCAAACGCCATCGCCTACTGCGTCACCCGGCGCAAGCTCGACACGCGCACCATCCCGGAGAGCTATATCGTGCTGCGCGATGTCCCGCTCTTGCCCTACGGTGTACAGTTCGGCGACGGGAAGAAAATCATCAAGCAACTGGCAAAAGACCGACCCGTGCTGCTGCTGGAAAATGACGCCATCCTCACCACCGGCGCGACGCTGATGCAGGCGTTCGACCGGCTGGAAGTGGCCGAATTCAGCGCCCACGCCGTTCTCGACACCACCTCTATCGGCGAACTTGTGCCGATTGGGGCGGAAGAGGTGAAGGAGTTGGAGGCGAAGTTTCTATCCTGATGCAAGAGGCAAGAGGCAAGAAGCAAGAGGCAAGAAGCAAGACGCAAGAAGCAAGAGGCAAGAAGCAAGAGGCAAGAGGCAAGA
>DYKY01000093.1:0-1280 GCA_020722365.1 Thermoflexus sp. | reverse complement strand
GCAAGAAGCAAGACGCAAGAAGCAAGAGGCAAGAAGCAAGAGGCAAGAGGCAAGAGGCAAGAAGCAAGAGGCAGTGTTCTCTGTGTCTCTGTGTTTATTTTTAGGAGGTCAAATGGAGTATCGCAAACTCGGCAAAAGCGACCTGGAAGTCAGCGTCATCACGATGGGCTGTTGGGCCATCGCCGGGGACCGGCTGTGGGGACCGCAGGATGAGGCGGAGGCCATCGGCGCGCTGCACGCGGCGGTAGACGTGGGCATCAATTTCTTCGACAGCGCGGAAGGCTACGGCGCGGGGCGCTCGGAGGAGCTGATCGGCAAGGCGTTCACCGGCCGTCTGCGCGACAGGGTCATCATCGCCACAAAGGTCTCGCAGAGCCACCTGCGCCCCGCCGATGTGCGCGCGGCATGTGAAAATAGCCTGCGCAATCTGGGGATGGAGACCATCGACGTGTATTACATCCACTGGCCCAACTGGGACATTCCCCTCGCCGACACGCTCGGCGAGATGCAGCGCCTCAAGGATGAAGGCAAGATTCGCTTCGTGGGTTGCTCCAACTTCGGCAAACGCGATCTCACGGAGATTCTGGCGCTGGAGCACGTGGAGATCAACCAACTGGCCTACAACCTGCTCTTCCGCGCCATCGAATACGAGATCGTACCGCTGTGCGTGGAGCATCACGTGAGCATCGCGCCGTACAGCCCACTGCTGCACGGCATCCTCACCGGCAAGTTCGCCACGCTGGCAGACATCCCTGACGAACGCGCGCGGACGCGCCACTTCGCTACGGCGCACCGCTCAATGGCGCGCCACGGCGAAGCCGGCGCAGAAGCCAAAACGGCTGCCGCACTGACCGCCATCCGCGAGATTTGCGACGACGCCGGCCTGCCGATGGCGCAAGTCGCGCTGGCGTGGCTGCTCGCACAACCCGGCGTCGCCACCGTCATCGCCGGAGCGCGCAACCCGGCCCAAATCCATGCCAACGCTGCTGCAGCCGCCCTCAAACTTCCCGCCGATGTGGTCGCCGCCCTCACACAAGCCACCGACCCGCTCAAAGCCGCTCTCGGCCCCAACCCGGATATGTGGCAAAACGAAGCCAATTCGCGGATGCGATGAAAGAGTTGAGAGTTGAAAGTTAAAAGTTGAAAGTTGAAAGTTGAAAGTTGAAAGTTGAAAGTTGAGAGTTAAGAGGTGTAGGGTGAGGATGGAGCAGGCCAACCACCCAACCACCCAACCACCCAACCACCCAACCACCCAACCACCCAACCACCCAACCACCCAA
>DYKY01000092.1:9927-16755 GCA_020722365.1 Thermoflexus sp. | reverse complement strand
AAACGGGCACAAGAAAACGGGCACAAGAAAACGGGCACAAGAAAACGGGCACAAGGCCCTATGCTACAGGGTTCTCCGACAGCCCGGTTCTCCACTGAACGTGATTGTTCCGGTGTCGTAGGTGTTGCCGTCTGCTAATCGCATCGTGTAGTCCCACGTTCCCCGGATGTCGTAGTCCGCCTCTCCGCCGCAAGCGGTACACAACACAGCAATCAGTATCACAATGCCACAGAATGATAACCATTGACGCATCATTGTACTCCTGTCATAAATTTGCATGGCTTACCATTACTTCGAAGCGAAGCAGGTATGCCAGAAACGGCAGCTTGGGTGCAGTCTTGTCATGCCACCACGTAGACCGCCAGCACCAGCGCCAGGTTGTATGAAGCATAATCCCGTATGGTAAACCACCTACGTTAACAGAGGATGGTTATCACGTTAACATCTTGTTAAGGAACTTTCTGATCTGTGCTTCGCTTCCCAGATAACTCTCTATTAACGAATGTTTTACACGCGCTTAACCTGTCCATAAAGAATCCTTAATTGACGGCGTATACAATGAGAGTGTTTTTAAGGCTCTTATCGTGCCAGCACATCGGGCAAATATACAAGTCAATTGATAAGAGCTAAAAGGAGGTGCTTATTGAGGAAACCGTATTGCGCCACACCACTGTAACGGATACACCCTTGTATGATAAAAGACCCTTGTATGATAAAAGACCCTTTAAAAATATCTGGAGGTGGAGAATGAATCCGAAGAAGTTTATGTACAATCTTGTTCTTGGGATCGCACTGCTGGCGCTGTTGGCCGGCTGCGCTACCCCTATGCCTGAGGTGCGCGAGGTGATCGTCACCCAGGAAGTGCCCGTGACCAAAGAGGTCGTCGTGACCAAAGAAGTAGTCAAAGAAGTGGTGGTGACCAAGGAAGTCGAAAAACTCATCACCCCGACCCCTGAACCGCAAAAACAGGCCAAATACGTTTTCGTGTTCATCGGCGACGGGATGGGAGTGGCGCAGCGCAACGCCGCCGAGTTGTATCTGGCGGCGACCGTCGGGAAAGACGCACGCCCGGAAGACTCCCAGTTGTTGATGAATACGTTCCCCGCGCAGGGGATGAACACCACGTATGACCTCAGCAGCGTTATCCCGGATTCGGCCTCGACGGCGACGGCCATTGCGACCGGGTACAAGACCAAGTCCGGCGTCATCGGCATGGACGCCGACGGCAAGGTGAGTTATGAGAGTATCTCCGAGATCGCCAAGGCGGCCAGTTGGAAGATCGGCATCATTTCCAGCGTGTCCATAGACCACGCGACGCCGGCAGCTTTTTACGCCCATGTCCCCTCGCGCAGCAAGATGTACGATATCAGTATGCAACTGGCGAACTCCGGCTTCGACTACTTTGCCGGCGGCCAGATGTTGAAGCCCACCGCCGAGGGCCAGCCTAGCGCCATTGATACGGCGAAGGCGAATGGCTACACGGTGGTCACAGATCGCGCCGCGTTTGAGGCGCTCAAACCCGGCGTGGGCAAGGTCATTGCCATGAACGAAACGGTGGATGAGGATGCCGCTATGTATTATACGATTGACCAGCCGGAAAACTACATCACCCTGGCCGAATACGTCGCCAAGGGCATCGAACTGCTCGACAACCCCACCGGCTTCTTTATGATGGTGGAGGGCGGCAAGATCGACTGGGCCTGCCACGCCAACGACGCGGCGGCTTCGATTCACGACACCCTGGCCCTGGATGCGGCGATCGCCGAAGCCTACGAGTTCTACCAACAGCATCCTGACGAGACCTTGATCATTGTCACCGGCGACCACGAGACCGGCGGGATGACCATCGGCTATGCCGGGACCAAGTATGCCAGCTTCGTGGACAAGATTCAGAACCAGAAGATGAGCTACATCGAGTTCGGGAAGCAGCTCGCAGAGTACAAGGCGGAGCATACCGCCGACACGGCCAGACTTGAGGACGTGCTGCCGCTGATCGAGGAAGCGTTCGGGCTGTACGTTATGCCGGCCGAGCGCCGGGCCGAACTGGACAAAGCCATCGCCGACGGCGCAGTGGAAGGCGCCAGCGACGAAGCCAAGGCCGCAGCCAAAGCGGCGAAAGTAGAACTGACCCAAAGCATGGCGTTCACGGACCTGGAACTGGCGGTCGTCGAAGAAGCGTTCCAGCAAAGCATGTTGGGTAAGGAAGAACGCGCGGCGGATGAGTACACCTACCTGCTATACGGCGGCTACGATCCCCTGGCGGTCAAACTGACGACGATCTTGAACAACAAGGCCGGCATCGCCTGGACGTCCTACTCGCACACCGGCGTTCCGGTACAGACCTCGGCGATTGGCGTGGGCGCCGAGTTATTCAACGGTTATTACGACCAGACCGACATCTACACCAAAATGGTGGCGAGCGCCGGTTTCTAATCCAATGTCAGTAAGGTGTGTGGGACAGGTTGCGCCGCCGCTGGCGACGCAACCTGTCCTATACAGAAAGCAGGTGTGAATTGACCCGTATAGATTCCGTTCTCAAGCATGTGTTGGGTAAAGATGTCATCCTGATTCTGTTCATTCTGTTGCTTTCTCTGTTGCTGCTGGTCGCCCCGCCACTGTTTCAAAGCCCCTACGCGCAACAGGTGGAACGCTACCGGGGCCGGGTTCTGGCAGTGGACAACTCCCTCATCCAGCAGTACGGCATCGTCAAAGCCGGCAGCCAATCCTTGCGGGTGGAAATCCTGGCCGGGCCTTACGCGGGCCAGATAACCGACGCCGTGAACAACTTGATCGGCAAAATGGAAACCGACAAAGTCTTCCAGACCGGCGATACCGTGTTGTTAGTGCCCGACCACATTGAGGATGAGCAGGTGCTGGCGGCGACCGCTTACGACCATTTCCGGCTGAATATCGAATGGCTGTTAGTGGCTTTGTTTGCCCTGTTCCTGTTTGCCTTTGCCGGATGGGGTGGGGTGCGGGCGCTATTCTCCTTTATCTTTGCGCTGCTCTTGTTGTGGAAGGTCTTGTTGCCCGGCATCCTGCTGGGCTGGGACCCCATCCTGATTGCCCTGGGCGTGGTGACGGCGCTCACGGCGGCCACGCTGTACCTGGTGGCCGGGGTGAACCGCACCGCGTTGGTTGCCCTGGTCGGCGCCGTGCTGGGCATCCTGCTGACTATCACGCTGGCGCTGGTATTGCTGCCGCTGTTCCGCCTGCACGGCGCCATTCAGCCCTTTTCGGAGACACTGCTCTATACCGGCTTCGAGCACCTCAACCTGACGCGCCTGTTTCTGGCGGCCATTTTCATCGGCGCGTCGGGCGCGGTGCTGGACGTCGCCATTGACGTCTCCACCGCCATGAGCGAAATCGTCGCCAAACGTCCCGACCTCTCACGCCAGGAGTTGATCAAGTCGGGTTTCATCGTCGGGCGCAACATGACCAGCACGATGGTAACGACGCTGTTGATGGCCTACGTCTCCGGTTACATGGCGCTGTTGATGGTGTTCATGGCGCAGGGCGTGCCGCCGCTCAACATCCTGAACACCAACTACGTCGCAGCGGAGATCCTCAAGACAGTGGTGGGCAGTTTTGGGCTGATTGCCGTCGCCCCGTTTACCGCGTTGGTGGGGGGATTCCTCTATTACAAAGGCGCACAACCGGCAACGGCGATAGCCCGGCTCGGCTATGCGCCGCCAACCGATCTTTTAACTGTTGAGGAGATGTAAAGCTATGGGATTGACACAAATGGCTTCTGATTTGATTGTCTATAAGATTCGCGCCGCCTGTTGCGATTTACGCATCGGAGACCTGGTGAAGCCGGGGCAGCCGATTGGCGCGCATTACGACACCGGCGCGCTGCTCAGCGTCGCGTTTCAGGACCGGCTGATGCTGGCGATCACAGCGGTCAAGGCCTGCCGCTACCCAGCAGGCCTTGAGCGCGGGCTTGGCGCCAGAAGAGATCGCGGCCTTGCAGGAGGGCGAGTTAGCGCATAGTCCGCCGGCGGAACAGGCCGCGTTGCTCTATGCCCAACACTGGGCGGAACCCCGGGGGCAACCTGATGCCGAAGCGCGCCGGCGGATCATGGCCCAGTATGGGGCCGAGCGCGGCGCGGCGATCGAGCTGGCCTTGCGGACGATTCAGATGGCGAACCTGTTGGGCAATACCTTTGACTATCTTTTGTATCGCGTGTCGCACGGTCGGTGGGGGGGATCATTAGGAACTGGGCATCTGTACCGGCCCGCGCTTGACCTTAAATTCGAGCGTTGGGTTGGCGAACAGCTCGCCGTACCAGCGAATCCGCACCTTGCGCCGGTCGCTGGCCCCGTTCACGCGCTTCCGACAACCCGCGCAAAGCGGCGCGGGTCGCGTGCAGGTCGGCGAGCTGCTGGAATTCGACCAGGAACGCGGCTTTTACCAGGTCTGGTCGCTTGTCTAGCCGCAGCAGCTTGGCTTTAGCCGTGTGCGCGGCGAGCACCTGGGTGATCTGTTCTACCTCCACCGCACGCGGTTGAGGGGGTTGACGCGCAGCGCCACAATGACGCCCAGGACGAAAACAGCCATCAGCGCTTTCTCGCACAGCCGGTACGCCCCGTTCTCTTGCAGTCCGCCGCGCATGTTACATGTTCCCTTCCCTTCGGGTATCTGGCGCTTGCAAAGCGCCGCTGAGCTGGCGTATTACGGATAAATCTCGCCGGCAAACCAGGTGCCGGCCGGAATCCAGCCGTTGCCGTTGCCGCCCCAGCCCTGATTGACCCAGAACTGGCGGTTATATTCGGTGGTGTACCAGCAGAAGAGAAAACACTTCTTCACCTGGCGCGACCACCACTGGTAGCCGTAGGCCAGCGGATAGTGCTTGAGCCAGCCGGAGCCGATGACGGCCGGCGTCCGGCGATACAGGATCGAATCGCGGGCGTGCTCGCGGATAGAACTCCATTTGATGCCGAAAGAGCTGTAATGCGTGGTCAGGCTGGTCCCGGTGCGATTCTTTAAGTACTCGGTCGCCTCGTCCATATCCCACGGGAAGGTGGGGGCGCTGCCAAAGATGCACCATGTGTCGATGTGCTCGCGGATCTCCCACGTCATGTTGGCGACTCCACTGTCCATATACGTCGGCGCGCGCACATCAGTGCCGTAACCGCCGTCTTGGCGATAGATGCCCGTGCGCGGTTGCCAGTAACTCCAGCTTAGATTTTCGGCCTGGTAATCGGCCCACCCGAAGAGCATGGCCCAGGCCGTGGCCCCGCAGCCGCTAGGACAACCGCTCGTGTTCGGGGCCGTGTTGGCGGGGAGTTGGGAGTACATCCGCTGATCATCCGTGCCGGCCCAGGCCCAGTACCAGTCCCAGTCCTGCGCTTTGGCCGCAGCGCCCGGCGCCGGCCGGGAGGGTGACGCCGCCAGGCTCACGTTGCGACTGCCGCCGTTGTCGCGCAGCACCAGTGGCAGGTAAATGGTGCGCGGCTGGGCGATGTAGAAGATAAAGTTCTCATTCGGCCTGCCGGGGCACGCGACCGCTACCTCCAGGCGGAACTCCGCGCCGGCCGGCCCGCGCAGCGCCGTGATCCGGTAGACGGGGGGCCGGCCGGCGGCGGGAACCAATGTTGTGGTGACATAAGCCATGCCGGGGCCAGCGGGGGTGATAACGGGGCTTTCGCAGAGCATCGCCAGCGGATAGGTGTCGCCGGGGAAGAGCACCTCACCGAACTGCTGCGCCCATCTATCCACCTGCCACTCCGCGTCGGCCTCCCGGCGCAATTCCTCCAGGAACACCGCGTAAGTTTCCGCATAGCCGGTCTTCAGTGCGTCCCAGGACTCCCAGGCTCCCAGTTGCAGCGTGGAGCTGAACGGCCCGCTGCGGATCAACTCGCCGGTGGTCGGCGGAACCGTATCATCGGTTGTGGCCGCTGGCTGCCAGTGCACTGTGCTGAGTTGTTCCGGCTGGTCGAGCCAGGCCATCTCCATCCCGGTGACTTTGAGGGGCAATGTGCCTAGCGTCGCTGCCAACGCGCCGCTCGCGTCCTCGGCTGCATAATCCAGCACATCGAGCTTGTAGAATTTGGCGGCGGTGTGGCCCTCGGTGTAGGCGTGCTGTTCCAGGATGCGGGTGGGCGGGACGCCGCTGAAATTCCAATGGGCAATGGGGAAATCGTGCGCGCCGGTGGAAATAATAACAAAGCCGGTCACATTGGCCCCCACCAGTACCGGAAATTCGTAATAGGCGATTTCCGCCATATCCGGGCGGTAGAGCGGGCGGGCCGGTGCGCCGAGGCGGGCTGCGTCCCAGCCGGGGGCGGTTTCACTGCCGCGCACATGTTCCAACAGTTGGCCCGCGTAACGCTGCGTGGTGGTCGGAACCTCGCTCAAGGGGATTTCCGCCCCGCTCGCCGCCCAGAATTTATTGCCGGTCAGCGTTTGGCCGTCCAGCGGGATGCCGTATTGAATCCAATCCGCCGCTACCACCTCACCATCAACGCTGGTCGCGCCGGTGGCCGTGTATCCCGCTGCAACGGTGTGGCGGATGTGATAGTATTCGTAGCCAGCGGGAGCGGTCAGGCTATACCAGCCATCGCCGTCGGTGACGGTGGAGGTGAGCCACGTCCCCGCGTCGGGGTAGGGATTGTTTGCTCCATAGACTGAAACGGTCACGCCCGGCGCGGGGTAGACCTCCTCGCCGACCTGCCCTTTGTAGACCCGCCCCTGAAAAGACCAGTCCGCCGGTGCCGCGGCCACCGAGAGGGCGGCCCAGAGCGCCGCGCCCACACTGCCGCTCACCACGATAAGTACAACGCACATCATCCATTTCTTGACCATCGCTTACCTCCCTTTTTCTA
>DYKY01000092.1:4228-9827 GCA_020722365.1 Thermoflexus sp. | reverse complement strand
CCTAATCAGATTATAGTGATTTTCGCATTTTGATCACCCAGCCTGGCTAGCCCAGGAGCGAGCGCAGTCCTGGAAGATCACGTGGACTGTTCCAGGCCCATCTTACTCGAATAACTTCAGAGAGGCCATTCACCGGCGCCACTCTTGTGGGCCTGGGACATATGGGCAGAAAGGGTTTTCCCACCCTCCCGACGGCGACGACGCAAAGTGTGGCGCTAGCGTAAGCGCAAGCCGGGCAGACTGGAGTTGCTGCTGCGCAGATTTCGGCATCATTGCCGGCAGATCTTCTGGGATTGGCGAAGCCTTAGCCCTGCAGTTCGCGGATAGAGGTGTATGGCCGGCCTTGGGCGCGCGGAGCGTCGAAAAAGCCGCGCGTGATCATCTCCGGGTGGACTTCCACCTGGAACAGCCGCGCCTGGATGCTCTGCCCCGGCGGCAACTGCAAGTCCGCGCGCGTCCGCGCCTGACCGGAGCGGGTGCCCCGGTCGCGCAGAAGTTGATCTACCTTGCCCTTCAGTATACACGCTTTTGCGCTCGGCGTGTTACTGAACGTGGGCGGCGTGATGCTGCGCGGATTGCCCGCCGACCTGGTCAACGCGCCGGCCTCGATCAACGCCCTGCGGTGATGTTCCTCTTTCCGCTTTGGCGCGGCGTTTTGACGTCGTCGCGGATTCAGGCGCACGGCGCTTTGACTTCGTACAGAAAAAGATGTGCTTCCCTGTCTATGTGCGCCGGTTCCATGCCGGGAAAAAGGAATACGCTGGACACGATACGTGCGCCGGGACGGAGTTCGTCCCACAGCTTGCGCCGCAGGCGGATATTGGCCTTTGTCAGCAAATAGACCGTGACTACATCCGCCTCGCTGAAGTCCTGCGTGAAGAGGTTTCCCCAGATCACGCGCACCTGCCCGCGCAGGCCTAAAAGCCTGATCCACATCTGCGTCCACAGATAGCGCAATGGGTCCAGTTCAATGCCGACCGCCTGTGCGCCGAACTCGCGGGCAGCGATAAACAGCACGCGCCCGTCGCCTGACCCTAAGTCGTACACAACTTCGCCGGGTTGCACATTGGCAAGCGTCAGCATCCGCCGCACGTGTTTGCGGGACGTAGGAAGCCATGGCGCGCCGGCCGGCGCCGTCCACAGCACGGAAACGCTCAGGAGCACCCATCCCAACCACAGGGCGATTAACAAGATGCCGAAGGTAAGTGCTATGTCATCCATATGTTTGCTATCATAGCCGGAAGTTGTTTTTTGCCAAAATGCCGCTATGCTTTAGGCTGCATTTCAGAATTCTGTGATTTGCTGATTTTGTGATTTGCAGATTTTCAAGGAGGTCTGTATGGACGTTATCTACGATGAAGCTGCCGTTCCGCATTACGTATTGCCCGATCCGCTGACCTTTGCCGGCGGCGCGCCGGTTACGACGGCGGAGGCATGGGCCGAGCGGCGGCATGAGATCCTCGCGCTGTTCGAGCGCCATGTCTACGGTGTGCTCCCCGGCAAGCCGGAGCGCATGGACTTCGAGGTCGTTTCGGTGGACGAAAGCGCCTTGTCCGGCGCGGCAACCCGCAAAGCAGTCACCGTGCATTTCGCGGGCAATGGCCACACCGCGAGCATGGACATCCTCATCCACCTGCCGAACGGCCATACCCGGCCTACGCCGATTTTTGCCGGTCTGAACTTTATGGGCAATCACACTGTTCATGCTGACCCCGGTATCGCGCTTTCGACGAGCTGGGTGCCGGCTTCCTTCCCGGCTGCAGGGATTGAGCACAACCAGGCGACCGATGCTGCGCGGGGCATATCCGCTTCTCGTTGGGCCGTGAAGCGCATCCTCGAACGCGGCTATGGCCTGGCGACCATCTACTGCGGCGACCTCGACCCGGATTTCGACGACGGCTTTCAGAACGGCGTCCACGCGCTGTTTCCGCGCGATGACAGCGCAGGCGACGCCTGGGCCACGCTCGGCGCGTGGGCCTGGGGCCTGCACCGGGCGCTGGACTACTTCGAGACGGATGGCGATATCGATGCCGGGCGTGTCGCCCTCATCGGGCACTCGCGGCTGGGCAAAGCCGCGGTCTGGGCCGGGGCCGCCGATCCGCGCTTTGCCCTGGTCGTGTCGAACAACTCCGGCTGCGGCGGCGCGGCGCTCTCACGGCGGCGCTACGGCGAGACGGTGGGCATCATCAACAGCAAATTCCCGCACTGGTTTTGCACGAACTTCAAACGTTATAACGATGACGAAGATGCCTTGCCGGTCGATCAGCACATGCTCCTCGCGCTCGTCGCGCCGCGTCCGCTCTACGTTGCCAGCGCCGTCGAAGACCGCTGGTCCGATCCTCGCGGCGAATTCCTGAGCGCCGTCCATGCCACCCCGGTCTACCGCCTGCTGGGCCGGGAAGGGTTGCCCATCGACCAGATGCCCGATCTCGAACAACCGGTGATGGGGACAATCGGCTACCACATTCGCACCGGCAAGCACGACGTCACCGCCTATGATTGGGAGCGCTATCTCGACTTCGCTGACCTGCACCTGAAAAGCGCTTGAGGACACACAAAAAAGCCGAGGGCATTTCTGCCCTCGGCTTTACACAAGGAGGAAGATTGACTCTCTTTAACTGTCTTTATCATAGCACTTTGTCTGTATCATTACTTGACGCCACTCTTACGCAACTCCTTTGATAGCCTGACGTTTAGGAATCGAATTGTTATTGAGCATGGCCGGTTTTGCACGGTTTGTTGTCTGTGCTACAATCCAATCAAGATGAATGCTCTATGCATTTGGGAGCTATGACTATGCCTATTCTTCTAGCGTTGCTGGGTCTGCTTGTTGGCGCGTTGGCTTCCCACGTTGCCGAAGCGGTGATGGTAAAACGGCCTCTGGCAAAGCCTGTCTGTCCGTATTGTACCGCGCCGTACGCTCCGCCGCAATGGAGCGCCACACTCGCCCTCGTCACCGGACAAGGGCGCTGCCACACGTGCGGAAAATTGTTCCGGTGGCCCCGCCTGATTGGCGAACTTTTCACCGCGCTCAGTTGGGGACTGTTGGTGGGATTGAATGGCCTGCACTTGCGGGTCATCTTCGCTATGCTCACCGTAATTCCCCTCACGATGATCATGGTGACAGACCTCGAGACCAGGCTCGTGCCCAACCTCATTATGCTGCCCGCTATCGGTGTGATGTCGGTGATTGGAACGATTTTCGGCCCGGCGTTGCCCACGCTCACGACCTGGGAATGGTGGTACGCGCCGGCCGGCGGCCTGCTGGCCTTGATCGTTTTGTGGCTCTTTGTGACGGTGGGTGTGGCCGCTTTCGGCCCCGGCGCGATGGGCGAAGGCGACATCACCCTGGCGACCTATACCGGCCTGGTGGTTGGTTTTCCCCTGATTATCATTTCCCTGCTGTTGATGATCGTCTTTGGCGGCATTGGGGCTGCCGGCGTCGTCGTCGCCCGCAAAGGCTCGCTGAAGACGGCGATCCCCTACGGACCTTTCATCATCCTGGGCTGTGTGGTCACATTGCTCTGGGGACCACAAATTCTGCACTGGTTCCTGACCTAGCCGGTCCGTAATCCGTAATCCGTAATCCGTAATCCGTAATTCGTGATTCGTGATTCGTAATTCGTGATTCGTGATTCGTAATTCGTCGGAGGTATGATGACTTACACCTTGCGCAATCCCCATCTGGAAGGGGACTCGTTTCTCTGGGAGGCTGGGCCAGTGGGCGTGTTGCTCTCCCACGGCTACACGGCGACGACGGCGGAAGTCCGTTTGCTCGGTCGTTTCCTGCACGAGCGCGGCTATACTGTTTCTGGGCCGCTGCTCCCCGGTCACGGCACGACGCCGCAGGAAATGAACCGCTGCTGTTGGCAGACGTGGGCAGAGGCGTTCGAATCCGCCTACCGTGAACTGGCGGCGCGCTGCGAGCGCGTCTTCGTGGGCGGCGAATCGATGGGCGGCCTGCTGGCGCTCTACCTGGCAAGCCATCATCCTGAAGTCGCCGGCGTGATGGCTTACGCTGCCGCAATCGCCGTGCCTTCAAGCTTTACTCGAACCCTTTTGCTATCGCTGTTAGCCCCATTGGGCGTCGTCCTGCAGAAAGGGCCGAGCGCGCCAAGCGCCGCCGACGCGCGCTGGCAAGGGTACGACCAAACCCCGTTGCGTGCGACGCAGCAGTTGTTTGCATTGCAAGCCGCCACCAGGGCGCGACTATCCGAAATCGCGCAGCCCATCTTGATTGTGCAGGGCCGTCTGGATACTGCCGTCGATGCTTCGGCGCCGGACGTGATTTATCGCAACGTTCGTTCGACCGAAAAGCACCTGTACTGGTTCGAGCGTTCGACGCATTGCGTCTTGCTCGATCAAGAATGGGAAGACGTCGCGGCGCTGACGCTGCGCTTTTTGGCAGGGGAGTTGGAGTGATCCCCGGAGAGTACTATGCCATCCGATTCGGACCTCAAAGTGTTGCAGGCTGACCCGTCGCCGTTCTTTCTCCAAGCCGGTCCGGTCGGCGTTCTACTTCTGCATGGATTCTCTGGTACGCCACGGGAGATGTGGCCGTTGGGCGCGTATTTGCACGAGCGCGGCATCACTGTAACGGTGCCGTTGTTGCCCGGCCACGGCGGTACCCTCACGGAGATCAATCGCGTCAACTGGCGCGATTGGGTGGCGGGTGTGGAGGCTGCTTATGCTAATCTCAAGCAGAAAACCACACGATGGTTTATTGCCGGCTTTTCGATGGGCTCGTTGTTGACTCTATGGATGGCTGCGCACCATGACGACATCACCGGCATCGCACTCTATGCTCCGGCGCTACGCATCGCGGATTGGCGTCTCATCCTGACGCCGCTGCTCAGGCCCTTTGTGCGCAGTTATCGGCGAACTGGCGAATCCGATTTGCACGATCCCGAGGCGGCACAGTGGATGGGGGGATTTGGACGTTATCCGGTAGGAGCAGCGGCAGAGTTATGGCAGTTACGTTGCCGCGTTCTACATAATATGTCCCGCGTGCGCACACCGGCGCTGGTGATCTATTCAGAAGGAGACCGTTCAATTCACCCTAACAGCGGGCCGGAGACGGCGCGCCGTCTTTCGCAGCAGACCTCTGTTGAAACCCTGGTTTTACGCGACTCCGGCCATGCCGTCATCGCCGACCGGGAATGGGAAACTGTCGCTGAGGCCACCTACCGCTTTGTGCAGCGCTACGCTGAAGGCGCTTGAATTGCAACAAAGACTACAAAAGTCTCGGTTCAGGTCGTACCGTGTGAGACTTCTGTAGTCTGGACCCAAATGAAAAGGCTCCTGCATCAGGAGCCTTTTTTGGCGGAGAGGATGGGATTTGAACCCATGGAGCCTTTCGGCTCACGCGCTCTCCAGGCGCGCGCATTAGACCGGACTATGCTACCTCTCCACGAGTGCGTGGATTATAGCATAACCGGACGATTTTACAAGCTTTATGTTGTAAAAAACGTCCCGACCTTGCCGGGGCGGGACGCTCGCTGTTGTTTAGGGTTCGTAAAAATATCACCTCCCGAAGGCTGTGGCCCTCCCGAAGGCTGTGGCCCTCCCGAAGGCTGTGGCCCTCCCGAAGGCTGTGGCC
>DYKY01000092.1:0-4128 GCA_020722365.1 Thermoflexus sp. | reverse complement strand
ACGGTCGGAGACCGGCCCGAGCGGGAAGTTGTTTCTTTACAAGCCTTCAGGCCGCTACCGGAGCTGTTTTGAGCACCGGCGCCTCGACAGGTTCCGCTGCCGGCGGCGCCGTCGGCTTGTCGGCCCGTTTGGGCAACTGACGACCGTCGAAAGCAGCCGTGAATTCTTCTGCGGATAGGGTCTCGCGCTCCATCAGGTAATTGACGATGCGATCCATCTGCTCGCGGTGTTCCTGTATGACCGTTTTGGCGCGGTCATACGCTCGCGTGACGATCTGGCGCACCTCTTCATCGATCTGGTGGGCCACAGCCTCGCTGTAGTCACGTTGCTCGCCGATTTCCTTGCCCAGGAAGACCAGCTCTTCCTTGCGTCCATAGACGAGCGGGCCGAGTGTGTCATTCATCCCAAAGCGTGTGACCATCGCGCGCGCCATCTTGGTGACCTTTTCCAGATCGCTGGAAGCGCCTGTGCTGGCCTCGCCAAAAACGATCTCCTCGGCGGCGCGCCCGCCAAGCCCGTAGGCGATGTCATCTTCGATCTTGCTGCGCAAGAGCACGTAGCGATCCTCTTCCGGCAGGGCGATGGTGTAACCGCCGGCCATGCCGCGCGCCACAATCGACACCTTGCGCACCGGATCGCACTTGGGCAGCACGTGGGCGACCAGCGCGTGCCCGGTTTCGTGGTAGGCGAATACCCGCAGCTCCTCCTGTGAAATCAGCCGGCTGCGCCGTTCTGGTCCGGCGATGACGCGCTCTATGGCTTCGTTGAACTCGCTCATCCCGATGCGCCGCCGTCCCCGACGCGCGGCAAGAATGGCAGCCTCGTTGACCACGTTCTCGATATCCGCCCCGACCAGGCCAGGGGTGGATTGCGCCAGCTCGGTCAGATCAACCTCGGCGGCGATGGGTTTGCCGCGCGTGTGGACGCGGAAAATCGCCTCGCGACCGCGTATGTCGGGCTGGTCGATGACGATGCGCCGGTCGAAGCGCCCCGGGCGCAGCAGCGCCGGGTCGAGGATGTCGGGCCGGTTGGTGGCCGCAACGACGATGACGTTGGTGTCGGTATCGAAGCCGTCCATCTCCACGAGAATCTGGTTGAGCGTCTGCTCGCGCTCATCGTGCGAACCGCCCAATCCCGCGCCCCGGTACCGTCCCACTGCGTCGATCTCATCCACAAAGACAATGCACGGGCTGTGCCGTTTGGCCTGATCGAACAGATCGCGCACGCGGCTGGCTCCCACGCCGACGAACATCTCGACGAACTCGGAGCCGGAGATGCTGAAGAAGGGGACGCCTGCTTCCCCGGCGACGGCTTTGGCGAGGAGCGTTTTCCCGGTGCCCGGCGACCCCATCAACAGCATACCTTTGGGGATGCGCGCCCCGAGATTGATGAACTTCTGGGGTTCCTTGAGGAATTCTACGATCTCTTTGAGTTCCTCTTTAGATTCTTCGATACCCGCCACATCCTCAAAGGTGACGGTTGGCCGGTCGCCGGAGAACATCCGCGCACGGCTCTTGCCAAAGGAGAGCGCCTGGTTGTTCGCGCCCTGGAATTGGCGGATGAAGAAGAAAAACAACACCCCGAGCACGATCATCCCGACGACAGTGATACCCAGGTTGACCAGCGTGCTCCAATCTGTTGGCTCGGCGAACTCGATTTTAGTCTGCCGGAGACTCTCTTCATCCAGGCCAAGCGCCTGCAGTTGCTCTATCAGCGACGATTCGTGGCCTTTTCGTGAGAGGACCGGTTGCTCGGTCGTGCCGGCGCCGGCCGCTGTTTGTTCTTTGTAAACGATCTCCAGCATATCACCGCGCACCGTGATGGTGTCGATCTTACCGGCCTCTATGTCGTCGGCGATCTGGTTGAGCGAAACGGTCGAGCTGGTCGTTCCCCCGGACAGATAACTGTAGACCAGGAACAGCACCGCTGCGACCACAATAAGGTAAACAAAACTGCCGTTACCTTGTTTAGATTTCATAAGCAAAAACCTCCTCAGCCCATTGCGGGCCAATATCCCACGCTATTCTGCGACGTCTGTTTTCACCACGCCGCCTCAGGCCTTTTACAAGGGTATTATACCAGAAAACCACGAAAGTAAGGCCTTTCTGCGCTTTCCCGGTTATTGCACCTGAATCGTGACGATGAAAATGGTGTCATCGATAACCTGTGTCTGTCCGGCGTCGACGACCGGCATTCGGCCTTCAGGATTGTAGAGGCCCGCGCGGATCTGGTATGTGCCGGCGGGCGTGTTCTGGGGAATCAAAACCTGGTGGGGGTCATTGATGATTTCACCCGGCGTCCAACTGTTGGTAGGACGGAGGCCGTTCATCGGTTCGATGTCGCGCTGCGCGACTGCCGCGCTGTAATCAAGCGTCAGCACGTGGATGAAGACTTTGTACGATGCCGGGATGGTTTCCAACGCCTGCCAGCGGAACGTGAGACCGATTGTATCGCCGGGCCGGTAGACCAGTTGGGAGACGCGCGCGTCTTCCAACATCACCTGGTTATTTAGATTCACCTGCAAAGGAATCGGTAGATTTGTCCCACCACTGACGGTCAGCGTAATCGTGTTGCCGGCGCGCACCTCGGTTCCGGCATCTGGCATCTGTTTCAGGATGACCCCGGACGGTTCGGTGCTCCAAATTTGATCGATGGAGACGAGCAAGCCATCGGCTTCCAACCCGGCCTGCACCTTGACGCTCTGATCGTTGAGGTTGAAACCGACGACATTGGGCAGGATGAGGGTGCGGCCCTTTGCCAACACTACGCTCACGGTTGTGTCCACCGCGACGCGGTTGCCGGAAGTGGGGGTCTGTTCTAACACTGCGCCGGGCCGCGCATCGGTGCTTTCCTGCTCGCCGAGGATTTCCAGGCGCAGTCCCAGGTCTTCGAGCCGCCGCTGTGCATCCGGCGCGCTCAACCCGATGAGATTGGGCACGCTGACGATCTCAGCATTGGCGGCGACGGTGGCTGTTGGCGGGGTGATGCTCACCGTTGGTACGGCGACCGGCTGCATATAAGCCTTGTAGACGAAGATCCAGAGCGGGATTAATCCAATGACAGCGATGGCCGCTATGCCGATCAGCGCCCACAGCTTAAAGTCCGGTCCATTGGGTACGCTCACAGGCTGCGTGCTCTCCGGCTCGGCGGCAGGCGCACGGACGGTGGGGGGCGGTGTGTGCAGTGGATCAGTATCCCCTGTGGTGACGGCGGCCTGTGCCTGGGTTTGCTCCGCCCCCTGCTGCACGTAAGCGCCGACGGCCATACCGAGTTGATCCGCGTTGCGATAACGGGCCGATGGGTCCTTGGATAGCGCCCGACGGACCAGTTGTTCCAGGCCGGGCGGCACACGCGGATTGAGCGACCGCAGCGAAACGGGTTCTTCCCGGACGTGTTTAAGTGCTAACGCGGTAGGGTCAGGATCGTGAAAGGGCGGCACGCCGGTGAGCATCTCGTACAGCATCACGCCGATGCTGTAGACGTCGGTGGCGGGTGTGGGCTGCTTGCCCATCGCCTGTTCCGGCGCGATGTAATGCGGGCTGCCCCACACGACATCCTCTGGCTCTTCTTGGGGGACACGTTTTTCGCTCTGGAATGCCCGCGCAATGCCGAAATCGGCTACTTTGGCCTGGCCTTCATACGTCACCAGGATGTTCTGCGGTTTGAGGTCGCAGTGGACGATGCCTGCGCGATGCGCCAGCCCGACGCCCGCGCAGATCTGGCGCGTCAGATCGAGCGCCTGGCTGACGGAAAGGGGCCCGTCGCGACGGATCGCTGTTTTGAGATCTTCCCCTTCGACGATTTCCATGACGATGTAGGGGTGGTGGCCTTCATCCTCGCCGACGTCGTAGATGCGCACGATGTTGGGATGATCCAGCCGCGCCGCCGCCCGCGCCTCGCCCAGGAAGCGCTCGCGGAACGCCGGATCGCTGGCGAACGGTTCGCGCAGGAACTTCACCGCGACGGTGCGTTCCAGCAACAAGTCCTCGCCACGGAAAACAGTCGCCATCCCCCCCGCGCCGACCAGCTCGACGAGGCGATAGCGTTGATTGAGAATGGTAGGTTTCATACCCTTTGGTCTCCTTGAATCTGCTGGTATTCTACCGCAATGGATGCAAATGGCAATTT
>DYKY01000091.1:12775-16889 GCA_020722365.1 Thermoflexus sp. | reverse complement strand
AGAACGCCGGGTAATCGCGCAACCGCAGCCCTTCCAGCGTGCCGTCGTTGAGCGAAAGTTGTGTCACTTCAACAGGACCAAAGCCCAATGGGCTTTCGCCGACCAAAATCTCAGCCGGCAGCATTTCGGCCATGGTGAGGTGGTTGGGTGGTTGGGTGGTTGGGTGGTTCGGCGGTTGGGTGGTTGGTTTGCTCGCCCATTCGCTCATTCGCCGATTCGCTGATTCTTGATTCATGATTCATGATTCTTGATTCCCGCTCCAACGGCGTCCACGCAATTCCCAAACTCGTCGGATCCACCGCAAACCCGTGGTTCTGCGTGGTGATGAGGATGCGGCCCGTCGTGAAGTCCCGCACCGGATGATTGGCCCCACGATGCCCGAAGCGCATCTTGTAGGTTGCACCGCCGAGCGCCAGGCCGAGCAGTTGGTGGCCCAGGCAGATGCCCGCGAGCGGCACGCGCCGTTCGAGCAGGCCACGCAGCAGCGCAATCGTCGCGTGGAGCGGCTCAGGGTCGCCGGGACCGTTCGACACGAGCACGCCATCCGGCTTGAGCGCGAGCACCGTCTCCAGGTCGGCGTCGTAGGGTACCACCGTCACCGCCGCCCCGCGCGCCGCCAACTCGCGGACGATGTTCGCCTTATAGCCACAATCCACGACGACAATATGATGCAGGATGCAGGATGCAGGATTCTTGCCTCTTGCTTCTTGCGTCCTGCCTCTTGCCTCTTGCATCGTCACGAACTGCGCCAGGTTGCTCCCCGCCATCTGCGGCGATTCGCGCACGCGGGCGATGAGGCTTTCGGGGTCGAGATCCGTGGTTGAGATTGCGCCGCGTTGCGCACCGTGGGTGCGCAGGTGACGGGTAAGCGCGCGCGTGTCCACGCCTTCGATAGCGACGATGTTCGCTTGCGCCAGGTAATCGAGGAACGAGAGCGTCGCGCGGTAGTTGTAGGCAGGCGACGGACCGTCGCCCCCACGCGCCGCGCGATGCACCACGAAGCCCGCCACCTGCACCTTGCCCGATTCCACGTCCTCCGGGTTCACGCCGTAGATGCCGATCTCCGGGTACGTCATCACCACGATCTGCCCGCAGTACGACGGGTCGGTGAGCACCTCCTGGTAGCCGGTCATCCCCGTGTTGAACACGAACTCGCCGAAGGTTTCGCCTTCCGCGCCGATGCTTGCGCCCCAGAAGCGCGTGCCGTCTTCGAGAGCGAGTAAGGTGTTTTTTTTGCCTGTTGTCATACGTTGTTCTCCTTTGCCGTAGACAGTAGACAGCAAACGGTAGACGGGGCTTGCCCACGCAAACCATGTCTACTGTCTACCGTCTCCCGTATACCGCGACATCACATTCAAATCCACCCGCTGACTCCATCCCACGCCCTTCCAAAACACAATCGCGTCCGCATTGACCGCAAACACGAAGAGGTGGCACTTGTCGATGCCTTCGGCGGCGAGCGCGTCCAGGCAGCGGGTCGTCAACGCCTTGCCGATGCCCCGCCGTCGATGCGAGGGACGCACCGCCAGGTGGTGGACGTAGCCGCGCCGCCCATCGTGCCCGCAGAGTACGGCGCCTACAAGCAGGTCGCCATCCCAGGCAGTGAAGCTACAGCCGGGATTGCGCGCCAGGTAGCGACCAATCGCCTCGCGGGAGTCCGCGTCGCTCAGGCCCACGCCGTCGGCGGATTGCCAGAGGGCGAGGACGGCGTCGTAATCCTGGATGGTCATTTCATAAGTATGCATTGATCTTCTCCGATATGCTATAATGTAACTATACATTCTCCATCAAGGAGGAAAACGATGGCAGAGAATATTGCCGCCCTATACGAAAACGGTGTATTGCGACCGCTGTCGCCGCTGAAATTGCGCGAGAACCAAACTGTCTATATCCAAATCCTGGAAACAGAACCAGACGTCGATAGAACCGAAATCGCTATTCAAAATCTAGTCGCCAAAGGCATTCTTACGCTACCATCCGGGCACTCTGATATTGCCCCCCCTACCGAGGCCGAACGCCTTGCTTTGGCTGAAGAATTGAGCCGCGCACCGGGCAAGTCGATCTCGGAAATCATTCTGGAAGATCGCGGCCCGCTATGAATATCTACTTCCTGGACAGTAGCGCTTTAGCTAAACGCTATCTTGCAGAAACCGGCGCTGATTGGGTGCGCGCATTAGCTACGCCCTCGGCCCAAACGCTGTTGATCATTGCCCGCATCACCTGGGTAGAGGTGTTGAGCGCATTTGCACGGCGGCACCGTGAAGGTGCGCTCTCGCAAGACGCTATACAACGGGCCGTCCGCCTGTTCCGCTACGATTGGAATATGCAATACCGCGTCATCGAATTGGACAGCAATATAACCAAGATCGCCGGAACATTGATTATGCGCTATCCGTTACGCGCCTACGACGCTGTGCAACTTGCTTCGGCACTACAACTCGAAGAAGAATTAAGATACATTTCTGCTCAACCTTTAACCTTCTTGGTCGCAGACACCCATTTGGCAACCATCGCTCGAGCGGAAGGATTACAAACCGATAATCCTAACCTGCACTAGGGGCTTGTTTCTTCCACCCCCCGATCAAAGCCTCGCCCAAATCCTGCCAATGCACCGCCACATCCGCGAAGCCGCACGCGCGCAAGGTGTCCAGGTGAAACTGCCGGGGCAATCCGTCGTCGGAGCCTTCCCAATAGGTGATCGCTTCGCGCTGCGAAGGAAGACCCGCTTGCGTCAGCGCCGCCTCGAAGCCGCGCCAGAAACCGTCCCAGTCCTCCGCGCCCGCGTCGAAGTTGGCCTGCTGCCATTCGTGGAGCAGATCGCGGTAGCGCGTTTGCATCGCCGGATCGTCCGCCGCGATGTGGTCCGCGTTGAAGAACCACCCGCCCGGCTTGAGCGCACGGTACACGCGCCGGTAGACCTCCGCCAGGTGCGCCTCCGTCAGCCAGTGCAGCGCCGTCGCCGACACGACGAGGTCGAATGTGCCATCATAGTCCGCCCACCACGCGCCATCGCGCAAATCCGCCAGGATGAAGTCAACGGATTGAACGGAGTTTCGCTGATCCGTTGATCCGCTGATTCGCTCATTCGCTGATTCTCTCCCCATCGCCAGTAATACCGGATCGGCATCCGCGGCGACGATGCGGGCGTTCGGATAATGCCGCAGCGCGCAGAGCGTCACCGAGCCGGGACCGCAGCCCAGGTCGAGGATGCGCACATCCGCTTCGCGGGGAAAATCCGGCAAGCGAAACATCAAATCGAAGCGATGTTGTCGCTGCGGCAGATAGGCGTTCTGCATCGCTTCCCAACGATTGAACCAATGTAACCAGTCCATAGATTTTAGATTTCAGATTTTCGATTTTGGATGCAGCAGTCTGAAGCATTCTGCTGATAAAGCGTTGCGATAAGCTCCGGCAACTCGCCGATGTGCACCAGCTCATAATAGCGCGCGTGTTGGGTGGCTGCCGGGTCCACGCGCTCGTGCTCCCAGGTCAGCGTGTGCGGGACGTAAACCGCCTGCCCGCCAATGGCCACGACTGGCAGCACGTCCGATTTGAGCGAGTTGCCGACCATCAGGAAGCGCGCCGCGTCCACTTTGTAGTGCGATAGAATCGTCTGGTACGTTTTCTCCGTCTTATCGGCGACAATTTCGATGTGCGCGAAGTACTCCGCCAGCCCCGACCGGTCCAGCTTGCGCTGTTGGTCCAGCAGATCCCCTTTGGTGATAAGCATCAGCGTGTGCGTCGCCGCCACCCGCGCGACCACCTCGGCGACCCCATCGAGCAGTTGCGTCGGCATGTCAATCATATCTTTGGCAAACGTGATGATGTGCTGAATATCGGCGCTCGTGGCGCGGCCCTCGGTCAGCGCAATCGCCGTCTCGATCATCGAGAGCGTGAAGCTCTTGATGCCGTAGCCGAAGTAGGGGATGTTGCGCGACTCCGTCTCGTAGAGCCGCGCATCAACATCTGCGCCATCCAGATACGGCGCTAACAACTCCGCGAGCCGCGTCTGCGTCGCCGAATAGAGCGACTCGTTTTGCCAGAGCGTGTCGTCTGCGTCGAAAGCAATCATGTCGAACATAGCAGTACCTCAGAGAATCAAGAATCAGCGAAT
>DYKY01000091.1:0-12675 GCA_020722365.1 Thermoflexus sp. | reverse complement strand
GAATCAAGAATCAGCGAATGAGCGAATCGGCGAATCTCGCACTACACGACCCTCAACCCCATTCCCCCCGTCTACCGTCTACTATCCCGTCATTTTGGATAAAGCGAGGATGCCAAAACCAACGATGACCACCCCCGAAACACGGTTTACCCACAGCAGGCTGCGCGCATCGAACTTCGTGCGGAACAGGCTCACGCCGCCACTCAACAGGAGCCACCACAGCGCCGAGCCGGTGAACACGCCCGCGACCAGCGTTAGCGCCGCGCCGTAGTCACCTGTCGCTGCGCCCAATCCGGCATAGATCGCCGCAAACGCGAAGATTGTCAGCGGATTCGTCGCCGTCAGAAACAACGTCGAAGCGTATGCACCGAGCAGACCCTTGCCCTGCTGCGCTGTTGCAGAGATCCCAGCCGGGCGGCTCAAGAGCGTCTTCACGCCCAGGTAGCAGAGAAACAGCCCGCCGATCAACTGAAACCAGAAGCGCTGCGCGAGCAAGGCATTGGAGATAAACGGCAGCCCGAACCCGGCGACACAGCCAAAGAGCATATCCGCCGTCGCCGCGCCCAGCCCGGAGGCCAGGCCTGCCACACGGCCCTCTGCGAGCGTCCGCCGGATGCACAGCACGCCAATCGGCCCGACGGGGGCGGCGATAGAGAGGCCGATGAGAAGACCGCGAAGAAAGAGGCTTATCGGTGTCATTTTTCCCCTCGCAAGAGACCTGACAGGTTTTAGAAAACCTGTCAAGTCTGGCAATCACCACGCCGACTCGTCCTGCAAGCGCGGGTCTTTCTCACACGCCGCGTAGAACTGTTCAATGGCGGTGGTGACTTCTTCCACCAGTTCGTCGAGGTACGCGTCGCGTTTGACCGGGTCGATGAGGGCGAGGGTGTCGGGGGTGTCGAAGTTGGCGAATTCAATCTGGCGTTTCGAATATTTCCAACCAATCAAATATGTCCCAACAGTCCAACTTTGATCCACGCTCTTTAGAATTTCACTCAACAAAACAAACCCCGGATATGCTTCCTTTGTAACAGAGTGCCCTCCATCCAGGACAATAAATCCGTAGTAGACACGGTTGAAATTTACCCCGATGTAACAAGCCAAAGTTTCCTGCCCCAATAATTCCGGCAATGGAAGCACCAACCCATGATCTTGACGACCTTTCTTGTAATATGCCTCCACTTTCTTTCGTGAATACTTCAAAAATTCAATACTATCGAATCCGGCTGCTTTGAGCTTCTCTTCCAGGCTCAACCAAAATGCGAACAACACTTCGATCTTGACTTCGATAAGCGCCTGACTGACGCTGATCGCCGCAGCGAGGCTTTCTTCATCCCTGAGCAATGCCTTCACATCCATCAACAACCGTCCTCCTGCCTGGCCTGTCAGCTTTTCGACCAGCCATTGATACTGCTGCAACGTTTCGCGGACCGTGGGATACGGCGCGGCGACCTCGATACAGGCCGCCAGCCAATCGCGCACATCATCGGCATACGATAGTAACGTGAGGATTTCCTCATCCAGATTGCCCGCGCTATCTGCGCTTGGCGCGTTCCCATAGAGAGTAAGATACAATACCTTGACATTCTTATACCCCTCTTTTCGCACCGCTTTGTAATAACGCTGCAACTGCTGAGGCTGGTCCTCCGCGTTGATTTTGTTTTCCAGGATGACGGCCTGCCTCACCCTATTGGCGATGAAGATGTCGATGTTCTGATACTCGCGCTGCACCGTCGCCGTCGTCACGTCGAAGTCCTCCAGCCCGGCCTGCGCCAGGAACCGTTCCAGGAACGTTGTCCCCATCCCGTGCGTCCCGCGTGGGTTCAGCACCTCGAAGAGGAAGCGCGAGTGCAGGTTGACCTCGTCATCTTCCGGGCGCAGCATGGCGAAGACGTTGAACGCGCGCCGCTCTTCCCGCGCCGTCGCCGCGTGCTTGCGGTTGAGTTGTGCGGTTTGTTGGAGAAGGTTTTCTGCTCTGCTCAGCCAGCTATAAACCACGGATCATCCTTGACCGCAACCAAACACTCATCCAATGACAAATCAGTATAAATCGTCATCCATTGTCCGGTATGTCGCTGAAAGCTGAGGTTAAACCGGTTGTCCCCAACATAATCAAGCCGAGCGAATATGCTTTCAAAATATGGTTCGATTGCATTTGGTCCAGGAACACAGTATTTGGCGCAGAAGTAGAAAAAGTGACGATACCAGCGGGTATAAATGTCAACGATGTAGTTGAACTGGGGATCCTCCGGCGCAGGCTGTACATAGTGCGGCTTTAGCGCCGTTTCAACGAGGTCTTGAGCTTTGCGTGTAACCTCAGCTTTCAATGATTCTGGAACTTTGCCAGGTTGCGGTTTTCCCGGACTATAAACCCACGTCTTTTGCTGTTTCTTTGCCATTATGCCCCTCCATTCTCTTTCAGATTGACGGATACCTGCATCCCCTGCAATATCTGTTCCGCCGGCGCCCAACCGAGATAACTCGGCTTCGTCCAGCCCGGCGCGGCTGCGAGCGTTTCGATGTCCAGGTAGCCATCCACGCGCACCTTGTCCCAGGCGTGGACTACCTGCCCATCACCCAGCGATAGCCCGATGTGGCCCCAATTACGCGAATCCCCATCGATGACGCCCCAACAATCGTAGAAAACATAAGCGCCCCTGAGCGGAATCTCCGGGCCGCGCCGCGCGCCGTAAGCGTCGGCGGCTTCCTTAGCGCTACACCCCTGCCCATCCAGCACAATGCCGTTGCCAAGCTCATAAGCGTCTTCGAGAAACCCGTAGCACATAAACGCATACTCGGTCGAGCCAAGTCGCTCTGTCGCCCAGCGAATCGCCCCTTCGATGTATTCCTGCACCTGTCCCTCCAAGAAAATTGTCAGCAGATTAAGCGGATTTAGCAGATTAAGATCACAAAAATCTGCTTAGTCTGCTCAATCTGCTGACAAAAAATCCGTTCAATCCGTTGACAGAACAAGCTTCACCTTCTCAATCACCGTCTCGATATCCGCCTCCGAAATCACCAGCGGCGGCAGGAAGCGCATCACCGTGCCGCCGGCCGGCAGCGCGAGCACGCCCTTCTCCGCCAGCGCGCCCAGGTATGGGCCGGATTGCGTCTTCAACTCGATGCCCACCATCAATCCCAGGCCGCGCACCTCGCGGATCAGCGACGAATCGATAGCGCGAAAGCCCTCCATCAGCCGCGCGCCGAGCCGGGCCGCCCGTTCTGGCAGATGCTCGGTTTCCAGCGCGCGGATCGTCGCCAGCGCCGCCGCGCAGACCAGCGGATTGCCGCCGAACGTGTTGCCGTGGACCTTCTTCGGCATCTCGCCCACGCGCTCGCCGATGAGGCACGCGCCCATCGGCAGCCCGCCCGCGATGCTCTTGGCGACCGCCATCAGGTCAGGTCGCAAGTCGTAGTGCTCGCAGGCGAACATCTTCCCTGTGCGCCCAAAACCCGTCTGCACCTCGTCGGCGATGAACAGCGCGCCCCGCTCGCGGCACAACGCCTGCGCGCCGCGTAAATACTCGCCGTCCCCCGGATTCACGCCGCCCTCGCCCTGCACCGCCTCAAGAATCACGGCGGCGGTCTGGTCATCCATGACCTTCTCCAGCCGGTCGAGCTTGCCATAGGGGACGAAGGTCACGCCGGGAATCAGCGGCTCGAACGGCTCGCGGTACTCCTTGTTCCACGTCGTCGCGAGCGCCCCCATCGTCCGCCCGTGGAATGCGCGCATCGTTGAAACGATCTTCGTGCGCTTCGTCGCCAGCCGCGCGAACTTGAGCGCCGCCTCGACCGCCTCCGTTCCCGAGCTGCACAGGAACGCCCGCTCGATGCCCGGCGGCGCGATGCGCACCAGTTCCTTCAGCAACTGCGCGCGCACATCGTTGTAGAAGCCGTTAGGCGACAGGAACATCCGCTGCGCCTGCGCCGTCACCGCCGCGACGACGGCAGGATGCGCGTGGCCCAGATTCGCTGCGCCGTGCCCGCCCACACAGTCAATGTACTCCGTCCCATCGAGATCCCACACGCGCGCCCCCTCGCCGCGCACGAGCACAACCGGCTGCTTGGTGTACACCCCGCTCTCATACTGCTCTTCCCAGGCCATCACCTGATTCCGACTCACCGTCTCCTCCATCGCACATCCCCCTCCAAAACGAAACGTCTTATGCAGTTAACTTTTTTCTCATCAGCAGATTAAGCAGATTGAGCAGATTTTTATTTGCCAACGATAAAAAATCTGCTTCATCTGCTCAATCTGCTGACAAAAACTCTGTGGCAACTCCGCATTACTTAATCACCGTGCCTTGCCCTGCCAGCGCCTTGCTGACCGGCTGGGCGGCGCGACCGTCGGCGATGATGACCTGCTGCACGCCGTCGCGCAGGGCCTCCGCCGCGCCCAGGACCTTGCGCTTCATCCGGCCTTCGGCGTAACGGTCGAGCACATCCTCAGCCTGGTTCTGGGGAATGTGGGTGATGAGGCTGCCCTCGTCCTTCACGTCCCGCAGCACGCCGGGGACGTTGGTGAGGATGAGCAGCGTCTCGGCCTTGAGCGCCGCCGCAACCGCCGCCGCCGCGCGGTCGCCGTCCACGTTGAGCGCGTCGCCCTCGTAGCTGATCGCGTTCGGCGCGATGACCGGCGTGTACCCCGCGTCCAGCAGCAACATCAGCAGCCCCACATTGACCTTCTCGATCACGCCGCTGTACTCGCCGCGCAAAATCTTACGCTTGCCGTCCTCGACGATGCGCAGGTGATCCTTGCGCGTCCCCTCGAGCAGCCGCCCATCGAGGCCCGACAGCCCCACGGCGTTGACGCCCAACTGCTGCAACCGCTCGACGATCAGCTTGTTGATCTTGCCCGCCGTCACCATCACGAAAATCTCCAGCGTCTCGCGGTCCGTGTAACGGCTCGAATGGCCCGACACCGACGTGACAAAGCGCGGTGGATGTCCCAACTGCTCCGAAATCACGTTGGTCTCGTGCGATCCACCGTGCACCAACACCACCTGCTGCCCCTGCTTGACCAGCTCCGCAACGTCGGCGATCACCGCCTCCGTATCCAATCCCTCGCCCCCTCCGGCTTTGATTACCAGCATAATACATACCTCCTTTGGTCGGGTAGACAGTAGACGGTAGACGGTAGACAGGGTCGGTCAGAGCAAACCCCGTCTACTGTCTACCCGTTTACCGCCTACCAAAGTTTTCACCATCAATAGACACGGGTTCGCCTCACCCCACAACATCGGGAACTCTTCCAACGGCTTGAAGCCAACTGCCTCGTAGAAAGCGCGCGTTTTGGCGTAGCCGGGATCGGGATGAGACGCACTGAGCGTCTTCACTTGCAAATACGCCACGCCCTGTTCGCGTAGATACGCTTCCACGGCGGACAGCAGCGCCTGCCCGACACCCTGCCGGTGCATCTCCGGCAGCACGCCGAGGACGTACAACTCGGCGGCCTGCGGGAAGTGCTGTTTCACCGTCATGAAACCAACCGCACGCCCATTCACCCATGCCACAAATGTCGGCAAATCATCCACGTCGCGGGCGTACTGCGCCGTTGCTTCCTCAATTCCAAACCACTCCGGCAGCGCGCACAAAATCGCCTCGCACACCGCCCCTTGTCCTAGCAACGGTCCTTCGATGTTCATACGTCTATAGTCCAATGTCCAAAGTCAAAAGTCGTCAGTCGCCTGACTTTAGACCTTCGACTTTGGACTTTCGACTAAACCGGATGCAGCCCCGGAAATTCCAGGCCCGTCGTCTCCGGCCAGCCGTACATCACGTTCATGCACTGCGCCGCGCTGCCGGCCGCGCCTTTCATCAGGTTGTCAATCGCAGAGACGACAATCGCTCGCCCGCCCGGCTCATCCAGCACGAAGCCCACATCGCAGTAGTTCGAACCGGAGAGCAATTTCGGCTCCGGGAAGCGGTGAATCCCCCGGCTGGCGCGCACCAGTCGCACGAACGGCTCGTCGCCGTAGTCCTCGCGGTAGAACTTCCACAGGTCGCGCTCCGCCAGCTTCTTCGCCTCGTCCGTGAGCAGACAGTGACACGTCGCCAACGCGCCGCGCACGATGTCCACCGAGGTCACGGTGAAGTGGAAGTGCGGATCGGCGGGATCGAGCTTGAGTTCCTGAATCATCTCCGCGATGTGACGGTGTCCGAACGGCGAATACGTCCGCACCACGCCCGACCGTTCCGGGTGATGCGATGCTTCGCTCGCCTTGTTGCCGCCCTCGGACGACCCCACCTTCACCTCGACGACCGTCTCCCGCACCAGGCCACGCTTGTAGAGCGGCGCGAGCGCCAGAATCGTCACCGTGGCGTTGCACCCCACCCCGCTGACGTACTGCGCGCCCGCCATCTCCGCGCGGTGCAGTTCCGGCAGGCCGTAGACGAAGCGGCTGAGCCATTCGGGATGTGGGTGCGCGTGCTCGTACCACTTTTCGTAGTCCGTCGGATTGCGCAAGCGGAAGTCGCCGGAAAGGTCCACGATGCGTTCCGCCATTCCCGCGAACTCGTCGATGCGATTCCACGCCGTGCTGTGCGGCAGTCCCAGGAACAGCACATCGCACGGCTTCAAGTCCGCCGACCGGCTGAACTTGAGCTGCGTGCGCCCACGCAGGTTCGGATGCACGAAATGCGCGAATTCCCCCGCGTAGGTCTCCGACGTGATTTGCGTCACCTCCACGTGCGGATGAAACAACAACAACCTCAACAACTCCCCCCCGGCATAGCCGGACGCGCCAACAATTGCAGCTTTAATCATGCCTACCCCCTCATTTTTTTGAGAGGAGTATGAAGTATGGAGTACGGAGTATGGGATACGAAAGACGAGAGGTCTTCTCTCCCCTTACTCCTTACTCCTTACTCCTTACTCCTTACTCCTTACTCCTTGCTTCAGCGACTTTGAGTACGTACTCCACGATCTTCCCCGCAATATCCACGTCCACCACCTCGCTCGCGCCGTGGAATTCCGGGGCGTGATTCACCTCGTTGACGAGGATGCGCCCATCCGGCGTCTCGAACAGATCCACCGAGACCACACCGCCGCCTACAGCCTTCGTCGCTTCGCGCGACCAGTGGACAATCTCGTCGGTCAGCGGGCAGACGACGGGCGCGCCGCCACGCGCAGTGTTCGTGATCCAGTGCTCGGACTGGCGGTAGATGCCGTAGATGACCTCGTCGCCCACCACCATCGTGCGGATGTCGCGGCCCGGCTTCTCAATGTACTCCTGGATGTAGACGACATTGTGCTGGTAGCCGCCGAGCGTCGCCTTGTGCTCCAGCAGCGCCTCGGCGGCGTCGCGGTCGTTGACGCGCGCCAGCAGCCGTCCCCACGAGCCGAACAGCGGCTTGAGCACCACCGGATAGCCGAGCGTCTCAATCGCCTCCAGCGCGGCCTCCGGCGAGAGCGCCATCAGCGTGCGCGGCGAGGGAATCCCCGCCTCGACCAGCGCCGCGCTCGTGAGATACTTGTCCCCGCAGGTCAGCACCGTCTTGTGCGGGCTGACGCAGGGGATACCCGCGCCTTCCAGCCAGCGCGTCACGTAGTACGCCTCCGTGTGGCTCAGGCAGCGGATGAGCGCCGCGTCATAATCGCCCGGCCCCGGCCCGCCGATCTCAAAACTGACCTCGCGCGGATCGATGCGATCCCAATCCACACCCCGCGCATCTAGCGCCGCCGTAATCAGCTTCTCTTCCACCCGTTTGCGGGAATAGAAAACAGCTATCTTCATAGTACTCGCCATAGTCCAATGTCGAAAGTCGCAAGTCAAAAGCCCGGACTCGGCTGACTTTTGACATTCAACTTTCGACTATTCCCCCCAGTCCTCTTCCACTTCCGGCGCCAATTCCACCTCGAGCGGGTCTACGCTAACGACCTCAAGTTCCGCGCCGCAATCCGGGCACACGACGATTTCGCCTTCTTCGATGCCGTCTTCCAATTCCAACTCGGCTGCACATTCGGGACATTCTACGGTTTTCATGATCTCATCTCCTTTGTTAGAAATTAGTAACGAGTAACGAGAAATGAGTGAAAAGTAATGACGAATATAACTCCTTACTCATTTCTCTTTACTCATTTTCCTTTACTGCCTAAAACACAAAAAAGCCAGCCCCCTTGTCTTGGGACTGGCTTGAGAAAACAAACTTGTTGACGGTCAGGAACCTACATCGAAAAACGCCGACCCAGACAAACTGGCTCCGCACTTGTACGGGCGCGACGCACTCGATTGATAACACTGTGATTTGCCATCATGGTTCCTAAGCTGGTTGACTTTCAATGGCGAGGATGTGATTCGAACACACAACCAAGGGCTTATGAGTCCCCTGCTCTGCCATTGAGCTACCTCGCCACAAAAAGAGTAGCGGGGGGTGGATTCGAACCACCGACCTTTGGGTTATGAGCCCAACGAGCTGCCACTGCTCCACCCCGCATCGACAGAGGAGATTATACATGCTTTCGTGATTTCGTCAAGCTAAACTTGGCCGATGATGACTCATATCTTACCGCAGAGCACGCTGAGGTCACAGAGAGACATAAAAATAGCTTCCTCTGCGCACTTTGCGCTCTCTGCGATAAATGGATTCAATCATCTTGCCACATGTGGATAATCACAGCTCGTCACTAATTGACACTTTATATTTATCCGCTATACTGGACATATATCCAGTTAAATGGAGAATAATTATGGATTACCATCGTCACGTCCCGGCTTCGATACGCACGCTGCACATTCTGGAATCGTTGGCCGCCGAGCCGGGCGGATTGACCGCCGGGCAGTTGGCCGAAACCCTGGACATCCCACATAGCGCGCTCCACGCGCTGCTCAACACGCTCAAGTCGCAAGGCTACATCGTGCAGACGGGCGCGCGACAGCCCTACCACGTCGGACCGCGGGCGCAGGCCCTCGGACAGGCGCACCCCACAGGGATCAACGCGCTCGTCAACGCCTTCTACGAGGAGACGACGCGCCGTCCCCCTGCCGAGACCCTCGCCCTGGCAACGCTCGCGGATGCCGACGTGCTCATCCTGGCCGAAGCGCCCTCCACGCAAACTGTGCGCTGCGCCATTCCCGTCGGCCAACGGCTACCGGCTGTGGCGCATCCGGCGGGGCTGGTGCTCCTGGCGGGTCTCACGCCGTCCGGCCTGGAACGCGCAGTGGGACAGCCTGCCGCAGCGTTGCACAACACGCTCCAACAAACGCGCCGCCAGACTATGGCCCGTTCTGCCGGCGACGACGCCATCACGCTGGCCGTCCCGGTCTGCCCCGACGGCCAGCGCCCGGAAGCGGCACTGTTGACGAGCATCCCCGCCTTCCGGTGGGACGCACCCCGCGAGTCAACGCTGCTCTCCGGCCTGCGCGAAATGGCCGCGCGGCTCTCCTATCGCCTCGGCGCACTCAGCTACACGCCCTACGGCGCCGCGCAGCCCCACCCGCACGGGCCGAGCATCCCCATGCCAGAAGCGGAACTGCACGCGTTCCTCGATGGCCCGTGGGCCGCACGGCTTGCCTGCATCCGCCCGGACGGATCGCCGCACGTCGTGCCCGTCTGGTACGAGTGGCGCGACGCGACGTTCTTCGTCGCCGCGTGGCCCGGTTCGGCGTGGGCGGACTTCGTCACGCAGAATCCGGCGGTGGCGCTTACCATCGACGAGCCGTGGCCGCCGCTGCGCCGCATCCTGGTGCGCGGGCAGGCGCAAGTGCTTATCCCCGAAAACATTCCCGGTGGCATCGAAGGCCTGCGCGCGCGGATCAACGCCCGCTACCTCGGCGCGCCGGTACAATCCGGCGACGTCCCCTCGACGGCGCGGAAAGCCTTCCGCATCCCGCCAGTGAAGATGATCGCCCAGCGGGAACAGCTATGAACGTGATGCTGCGCGGCGTCGCCAAGACCTTCAACGGCAAACAAGCGCCCCTCGTCGCGCTCCACCCCATCACCCTGGACGTGGCGACGGGCGAGTTCGTCTGCCTGATCGGGCCGAGCGGCTGCGGCAAGTCTACGCTGCTGCGGCTCATTGCCGACCAGATGCCGCCGACGGCGGGCGACATCCGCCTGAACAATGCCCCACCCGGCGCGGCGCGCAAGGCCAAGCACATCGCGTGGATGGCGCAGAATTCGGCTCTACTCCCCTGGCAAACCGTCCTGGACAACGTCCGCCTGCCGCAGCGCGTCAACACGGCGGCGAGCCGGCAAAACGGGCAACACGCCGCCCTCAATCCCGCAGACTTGCTCCGCACCGTCGGGCTGGCGGACTTTGCGCAGGCCTATCCCGGCACGCTCTCCGGCGGGATGCAGCAGCGCGTTGCTCTCGCCCGCGCGTTGGCGACCGGCGCGCAGCTCTGGCTGATGGACGAGCCGTTCGCCGCGCTGGACGAGCTGACCCGCGAGACGCTGACCGACGAAGTGTTGCGTCTCTGGCAGACGTTCCGCCCGACGGTGCTCTGGGTGACGCACAACATCGCCGAAGCCGCGCGCCTGGCCGACCGCGTCGTCGTGATGAGCGCGCGGCCCGGACGCATCAAGGCCATCGTCGCCATTGCGCAGCCCCGTCCACGCGACGAAACTTCGCCGGAGACCGCCGCCGTCATCCGCCGCCTGCGGGCCGTGCTCCGCGAGAGCGGCGTCAACGGATTGAACGGATTTTGCGAGCGTTCAGCCATCAGCGTTTAGCTATCAGCAAAGACACCGAGATTTCGTAGAGATTGGCTAGATTTGTGGTTTAACACAAAAGGCGAAAACGTGCGTAACGGAGCTACACACAACACCAAGCAGGATGTGATTTCTGCCGGTGTGATCATCGGGGCGGCGCTGCTGGCGTGGGAAGGTGCCGTGCGCGTCAACCAGACGCCGGTCTACATTCTGCCGGCGCCGTCGGCGATTGCGGAGCGGCTCTGGCAGAATGGCAGCTACCTGGGCAACGCAGCGTTGGTCACGCTCGGCGAGGCGCTCGGCGGATTGCTGCTGGGACTGGCGGTCGGCATCGCGACAGCAACGCTCATTACGTTTCTGATCCAGCTCGAACGCGGCGTGCTGGCGCTGGCGATCCTGGTGAAAGCTACACCGATGGTCGCCATTGCCCCGCTGCTCACGATCTGGCTCGGCTTCGGCCCACTGCCCAAAGTGATCATCACCGCGCTGCTCACGTTTTTCCCGGTGCTGATCAACGTCCACAGCGGCTTGCACGCCGTGGATGAGGCGGTGCTCGCGCTCTTCCACTCGTTGGACGCCGGGCGCTGGGAGGTGTTCCGTCACGCCCGGTGGCCTGCGGCGCTGCCGTACTTGTTCGCCGCGCTGAAGGTCGTCGCGCCGCTCGGCGTGACCGGGGCCGTCGTCGCCGAGTGGGCGGGCGCGTCGGCGGGCCTGGGCCGCGCGATGTGGCTGGCCTACGCCAACCTGAATTTGCCTATGCTCTTCGCCGCTGTCTTTTACTCGGCGGTGATGAGCATCGGCCTGTATGTGCTCGTTATCACACTGGAGAAGCAGGCAATTTTTTGGCGTCGCAACAACGCTTTGTCAGCAGATTAAGCAGATTAAGCAGATTTTTTAATGCCGTGTGTTCTGTGTATTTCGTGGTTTATTTCCTGTGAAGACGTCGGCGCCTCTGCTCACCATGCCAGCACGAAAATGGAACTGCCGAGCTTCGATTACGATTACGAATTACGATGACGATTGCGATTTTCACCATTTACCATTTGCCATTTACTATTTTCGAGGAGGGTATATGAAACGGACTTTTGTTGTGTGGATGTTGGTTGTGCTATTGGCGACGGCGTGCGCGCCGAAACCTACGCCGGAAGCAAAGGCGCTGGTCTTTATGGCGGGCTACGTCCCCCAGGCGAACTTGCCGTTCGTGGGCGTGTACGTGGCGCAGGAGAAGGGGTTCTTCGCCGAAGAGGCGCTGACGGTGGATATCCGGCACACCGCCGGGAAAGGCGAGCACCTGCAATTGCTCGTCGCCGGGACGGTGGACGTGACCACACAGGACGCCGCCGTGCTGCTCAAGCGTCGCGCGGACCCCGGCCTGCCGCTCGTCTCCATCGCCCTCATTGGACAGCGCGGACAGCAAGCGTTTGTCGCGCTGAAGGACAGCGGATTACAAACGCCTCAGGACTGGGCCGGGCACACCGTCGGCTTCAAGGGCACGCCGCCGCCCGACCTGCTGGCGTTGCTGGACGTGTCTGGATTGGACGAAAACACCGTCGAGATGATCAACGTCGGCTTCGACCCGCGCGTGCTGGTCGAAGGTATGGTCGACGTGTACCCGGTCTTCAATTCCAACGAGCCATATCTGCTGCAAAGCTGGGGCTACGAATTAGTGCAATGGGAGGCCGCCGATTACGGCATCCCCACCCTGGGGCTGACGTATGTGACCACGCCGGATAAAATCGCGCAGGACCCAGAGCGCATCGAGCGCTTCCTGCGGGCGGCGCTGCGCGGCATCGCCTACGCCGAGGAACACGTGGACGAAGCCGTGGAGATTGTGCTCAAGTACACCGGGCCGGAAGCCGATCCCGATCATATGCGCTTTATGCTTGAAACCGAGTTAGCCGATGCGCACAGCGCCCTCACCGACGAACACGGCATCGGCTGGCAGACCGCAGCACAATGGCAAAGACTCATCGATTCGCTGTTACAGTACGACGCGCTTGCCGGGCCGGTGGAGGCGGAAGA
>DYKY01000090.1:2174-17274 GCA_020722365.1 Thermoflexus sp. | reverse complement strand
CACCAGGAACCGGATCGCGTCCCGCTGGACCTGGGAGGCAGCCCGGTGAGCGGGATGCACGTGAGTGTCGTCTACGCGCTGCGGCGGGCGTTGGGCCTCGACGCGCCCGGCACGCCGGTCAAGGTTGTCGAGCCGTACCAGATGCTGGGCGAGATCATGCCCGATCTGATCGCTGCGTTGGGCGTGGACGTCGTCCCGCTTGGCGCGCCCACGACGATGTTCGGCTTCAAGAACGAGGGCTGGAAGCCGTGGACGACGTTCGACGGCACACCGGTCCTTGTCCCAGAGGGCTTTAACACCACGCCGGAACCCAACGGCGACCTGTTGATGTACCCTGAAGGCGATCAATCCGCCCCGCCGAGTGGACGGATGCCGTCCGGCGGCTGGTACTTCGACGCCATCGTCCGCCAGCCGCCTATTGATGAGGCCGCCCTCAACGTCGAAGACAACATAGAGGCCATCAGCTACCGGGATGTGGCAGTTTATCAATTGCATTACAGCGGCGGGGTACTGCGATAGACTTTGACTTCGTTACACCCTGGGCTATACTTGTGAATAGTTGTGCTCGACAATACAACTTAAACTGTGTTTTTTCGTATTAACGTAAGTTGCGGCTTTCGGGCTGGGGACGTTTTGCCCTACCTCAAAGCGCAGGGCAACCGAAAGTTGTACAGCGTAACACCCATGAGCAAAGGAGGCTATGTAAATGAGTAAGAGACCCGGTGGTCAATTAGCAACCCGTCCGTTGCACTTCATTTGGATTGCCGATGCGTCAGGTTCGATGCGGGACGATGGCAAGATTCAGGCCCTCAACATGGCGATTCGTGAGGCGATCCCCCACATGCAGAAAGTCGCTTCCGAAAACCCCAACGCGCAGGTTTTGGTGCGCGCCATCAAATTCTCCAGCGGCGCGCAGTGGCACATCTCCCAACCCACGCCGGTGGAAGACTTCAAGTGGGTCGACCTGAAGGCCGATGGCGTCACTGATATGGGCAAGGCCCTCACGATGGTTGCCGATCAACTCAAGATCCCCCCAATGACCGACCGCGCTTTGCCGCCGGTGCTGGTGATGATCTCCGACGGGCAGCCGACCGACAGCTTCGAGAAGGGCTTGCAAAAGTTGATGGACGAGCCGTGGGGCAAGAAGGCCGTGCGCATCGCCATCGCCATCGGCAAGGACGCCGATAATGCTGTATTGCAAAAGTTCATCGGCCACAATGAGATCAAGCCGTTGCAGGCCAATAATCCCGAGGCGCTGGTCAACTACATCAAGTGGGTATCCACGGCGGTACTCAAGTCGGCCTCGTCACCTGCCAGTCAGGCCGCGGCGGCCACACCTGCGGGCGCGGTCACGCCGCCGCCGATTCCCGTGGCTGCACCTGCCGGCGCGCCTGCTGCTGCTCCGACCCCGGCGGCCCAGCCGGTAACGGTGCCGGCGGGCACGAACATTCCCATTCCGACTGTGCCCCCGCCCCTCGACGATTCCAATATCACGGCTGACGACGTCTGGTAGGCCGCCCGGCAAGCCATAAGGAGCTACTATGGGAAAAGCACCGCAGTGGCCCGCCAGTGCTTGGCCCGCCAATCCTTGGCGCGTCGTCGGGCGGTCGGTTCAGGGGGCTTCGCATGCGCGTGGGGGTGTGCCTAATCAGGATGCGATTCAGTGGTTTCCTGAGTCTGGCGTAGGCCCGCCGCTCATCCTTTCTTTGTCTGATGGGCATGGCAGCCCCCGGAACTTCCGCAGCGATGTGGGCGCGCAATTCGCCGTCGAAGAAGTGACGAACTTGATGCGCGAGTTGTTGTTGGCGAGCCAACCCGACCCGTCCAAACTGTCGACCATCAAACGCACCGCGGAAGAACGGTTGCCGAGCGAGATCGTCCGGCGCTGGCGCGCGGCTGTGGCCCGGCACCTCAAGGATAACCCGATCACAGAAGCGGAATTAGCGACCCTGGAGAAGCGGCGCGATCCCAAAGCGCGCCGCGCTATCGAAAAGGATCCGCATCTCGCTTACGGCGCGACGCTTTTGAGTGTGTTGATCACGTCCGGCTTTATCCTGTACATGCAACTGGGCGATGGTGACATCCTGACCGTGGCGGATAACGGCGAGGTCATGCGCCCTATGACCCGCGATCCCCGGCTGATGGCGAACGAAACGACATCGTTGTGTATGGACGAAGCCTGGCGAGAGGTGCAGATCAAGTTTCAGGCGCTCTATGGTCCGCACCCGGCATTGATTCTGCTTTCCACCGATGGCTACGCCAACTCGTTCGTCAACGAAGACGCTTTCCTCAAGGTTGGTTCGGACATGCTGGATATCCTGCATACGGATGGCCTCGAGGTCGTGGAACAGAACCTCAGCGGCTGGCTAGAAGACGCCTCGCGGGCCGGGAGCGGCGACGATATCACGATGGGGATCGTGTTTCCGGAGGCCATTCTGTCTGCGCCCGTACCGGCTCCGCCGCCTGTTGTACAACTGCCGAAACCGCGCCGGAAACGAACGGCGTCGCGAACGACTATTGCGCCGAAGACATCATCGCAACCTGTTCCTGATAAAGCGCAGCCATCTGCTCCGCCAGTGGAAGCTGCACCGCCAAAGGAAACCGTATTTCCCGAAAAGGTAACTCACGAAGCGGTAAAGGAAAAAGTGCAGGATCAAGATGGCCCTGCTGTTCCACCTGTAGATGCCACGCCGGAAGCGGCGTTGCCTACAGAATCTGCATCGGAGCACGCCGAGGCCACACCGGCTACGCCGCCGGATGCACGGCCCGCTGAACCGCCATCCAGGCCAAGGATTGAACTAATCAAGAACGAGGATCGCCCGCGCGAACCGAGCAAAAAGCTACCGGATATCTTTTACGATGATTGAGGGACCTTGCGCCCCTGCTCGTGCGTTGCCTGCTGTGTTGCGTGCTGTACATTGCGTGAACGTCGCTCACGTAGGATGCAGCACGCAATCCGTTTATACGCTTGTGAATGACAAGTTACCGTCGAGAGCTATCGTTTTGACTTTCGACCTTTGACTTTCGACTTTCGACTTTTGACTCTTTCAAGTGAACAACGAAGCCCGCCAAAAACTCCGCGAAATCGTGGATACATATGGTCAGAGCGTCGTGAATGATCCACGGCGCTGTAAAGCCTTGCTCCTCGACCTCTGTGGGCAGCACCGTCGCGAAATCTTCGTGCTTAACGCGGCGCAAGAGGAGCACGTCGCCAACGATTTGCAAGACATCAGAGGCGGCATTCCGCTGCCGGTGCTGGTCGCGCAGCTCACCCGGCGGCTGGTGGACAATCGCGCGCTCGCCGAGGATGCTGCACGTTGGGCGGTGATGGCATGGGCCTACGCGCTCCACTTGAGCGATGACGAATCACCGCCGATTGTCGAATCTACACCGGAGCAGGTTGTACCTCCGCCGTTACCGGTCATGCCTCCGCCATTACCTGCCGCGCAAACTCAGCCGATTGTAGATCGGATCTCCCGCCCTGCATCTCACCCGGATGCTGGCTCTGGAACACGCGCGCACCAAACGTTCGCCTCTACCCGCACCATCGAGGTGTATGGACGTTCGCGTCGTGGGGCTAATACCAAATGGCAGAAACTCGGCTCTACACCCGGCAGCGTCGCCGTCCCGCCGAATTACGTGCTGGGACTGCGTTTCTTTCACTACGGGCCGGACGAGCTGGACACCTGGATCAAGGAAATCCCCCATCCCGATGATGTAGTCTCGTTGGATTTGAACGGCCCCATCGACGATGCCGGCATGGCCGCCCTGCGCGCGTTTCCTAACTTGACCTATCTCGAGGTGGATACTGCCGAGCGCGTGACCAATAAGGGTCTGGCGCACCTGGTCAGCCTGTCCAAACTGACCACGCTCCATTTCCCGTGGGCCACCGGCATCACCGATGAGGGGATAGCTTATCTGCGCGCCCTGCCGGAACTGGCCGGCCTCCTGTTACACTGGGCGGGCATCTCTGACGCCGCCTTGCGCTACCTCGAATCGCTGAACAAGCTCGAAGTGCTGGAACTACGTGAGTGCAAGCATATCACCGGCTCCGGTCTCCTCCACCTCCGCGCCGCGCCCAACCTAACCACGCTCGATTTGGCGGGCGCATCAAAGTTCAACGACACGGGTGTGCAAGCCATTGGCATGTGTACCGGTTTGACCAAAGTCGATCTCTCGCGCTGCTCGCAAATTACCCGCCAGGGGCTTGTCCACCTGCGTAACCTGCTCAATCTGACGTATCTCGACCTTTCCAGTAATCCCCAGATGGACGATAAGGGCGTAACGCCCCTGTGCGATTTGCCGCGTCTTTCCACCCTCAACCTTGCCCGCACGGCCATCACCGACATCGGTCTCAGCCACATCGGCGATATGCCCGCCTTGCTCTATCTTGACCTCTCGAGCTGCGAACGTATCACCGACCGGGGTCTGTCGCACCTGCGCCGTCTTAAGAAACTGGCCTACCTTAATGTCAGTGGGTGCAAACGCCTTACCCAGAATGGGATTAGCAGACTCTCGCGGTCGGGATTATACATCATGCAATGATCAAGTACGTTTTAGGGAAATCATGACAATACAAGGCGGTTACTATGAGCTTACCTATTTTTAATGTGCCGAAAGAGATTCGGGATTATTATGATTCTGAGGCCGATATAGTGCTCTACCATGGCGATGTCAATAATTTCGTTGCCACAATACCCGACAATTCCATCACCTTAATTATCACTTCTCCGCCTTATAACTTGGGTAAGGAATACGAAGACCGCGTCTCCATCGGAAAATATCTAGATATGCAAGCACAAGTCATTGCTGAATTATATCGCGTGCTAAGTGACAGCGGGAGCATTTGTTGGCAAGTGGGCAACTTTGTTGACAAGGGCGAAGTATATCCATTAGATATCCTCTATTATAGTATTTTTAAGAAGCTTGGTTTGCGTTTACGGAACCGCATCATTTGGCACTTTGAGCATGGGTTACATGCATCTAAACGCTTTTCCGGTCGATATGAAACGCTGTTGTGGTTTACCAAAAGCGATGATTACGTCTTTAACTTGGATGCTGTACGTGTGCCTTCCAAATATCCGGGCAAACGCCACTACAAAGGTTCCAAAAAGGGCGAGTTATCTGGTAACCCATTGGGGAAGAACCCTTCTGATGTTTGGGAGTTTCTTGCCCAGGAATGGGAAGCCGCTTTTTGGGATATTCCTAACGTAAAATCGAATCATCCAGAAAAAACTATTCACCCTTGCCAATATCCTATTGCGTTGATTGAGAGATGTGTCCTTGCACTGACTTCCGAAGGGGACTGGGTATTTGACCCTTATGCAGGTGTTGGAACATCCTTAATCGCAGGTGTGATGCATAATCGTCGTGTTATGGGAAGTGAACAAGAGCGTAAATACGTTGATATTGCCCGTGAACGTCTTGTTGCGTATTTCAACGGTGTACTATCTTATCGGCCGCTGGGTAAGCCTGTTTACCAGCCCACAGGGAAAGAAAAGATTGCTCGGGTACCGGAGGAGTGGCGCGGTTCGGCACAACCACGATTGCTAGAAAAGCGAGAAGAGTACCCATGAAAATTGCAGGTGAATATTCATTTAATGGCGGGCGCGAAGTGCTTGAGACGGAGTTCCCGTCGGAGTTAGCTGAAGTAAAGCACCTAATCACTTTCATCAATAGTGCAGAATGTAAAAACAAGATCAGCCGTGAGAAAACTATGCCTGGAAAAAGGCTATACAGCCCTCGTGCGCTTAACAAAGCTTTCAAGACGGCGTTTTCAGCACAAGCCTGGGTGCCGTATAGGGTTTCGTGTGCATATCCGACAGAGTATTACTCTTCAGATTATCAACTGGATACTCCGGTTTCGGGTGCTTTCCGTGAAATGGATTTTGTCAAGAACCGCGTAGGTGTAGAAGTGCAGTTTGGGAAATACGCCTTTATGGTTTACAACGTCTGCGCCAAGATGACCATATTCCACAACTGCGATGTGATTGATGTCGGTATTGAAATTGTTCCCATAAAAGCTTTTGCGGATGAGATGTCCACTGGTGTTTCTTACTTCGAGCAGATTGTATGGGACCTCGAGAAACGTGGCGTCGCCGATATCGATATTCCCGTGCTGATTCTAGGCATCAGCTATATGTGACCCCAAGTGTTCTTTGAGAGTCTATCATGCATCCCGTGCCACGTCGCCAACTCCGTGAGATTGTTGCGCGGTACGGGGAATCCGTTCTGGAAGATCCCCGCCGTTGCCGGGCGTTGCTGCTGGATTTCTGTGGCTCGTATAAGGGCGAGATCAACCTCCTGGTGATGGCCGTGCAGGAGAACGTACCTGTCGACCTGCGCAATGCCTCGCCGGGCATCCCGCAACCGGTGCTCTTTGGCTGGCTTACACGGCGCTTGCAGGATGCTTACTTTCTGCCGGAAGACGCCGCACGCTGGGCGGTGGAGACCTGCGCGGAGGCGTTGGGCATTCTGGTGACGGAGGCCAAACCCCGCACTTTTACATCGACGTTGCCGGTGGCGCTGCTAGGGCGTTCTACGTTGATGGGCGATCGCGAATGGCGCAAACTTGCTCCTATGCCAGGCCGGGTAGACGTGCCGCCCGATTACGAAGTGCAAGTAAGTGCCTATTTGAACGATTCTGGATTACAACTGCTCGCGCGAGAAATACGAGCCTTTGGCCCTATCCAGGAGTTGGCATTGTGTCAAAGCCCTATCACCGACTTGGGACTGGCGCATATTTGTGACCTCGCCGGATTATTAAGCCTTGAGCTGTCGTACACACCCATCACCGACGCGGGGTTGGCCTTGCTCCAGTTTCTCGATGCGTTGACTGCGCTTGATTTATGGGGCTGTGAGTCCATCACCGACGCCGGATTGGCGTATCTGTCCACGTTGAAACGCTTGCGTACATTGACCCTGGCGCGCTGTCCGCAGATTACTGACGTGGGGGTAGCACATTTGCGGGCGCTTACCGACTTGCGTGAACTTTCCCTGGAACGCACCCAGGTTACAGACGCCGGTTTGGCTTCCCTGGGCGATCTTGTCGAGCTGACGACGCTCAATCTTAGCAATACACCTATCACTGGGGTGGGGTTGTCCGCTTTGCATGGTCTTACGCATTTGACGCAGTTACATCTTTCCTTTTGTGCCCGGCTCACGAATGACGGATTGGCGCATTTGCGCCCGCTTCAACACCTGACCGATCTTAACCTCGCTCGGTGCGGTCAGATTACGGATGGAGGATTGATACACATTCGTGCGCTGAACGGGTTGACGGCTTTGACGCTGGAAGCTGTCGGCATTACCGATGCGGGGCTTACCTATCTGCACTCACTTATTGGTTTGCGTTACCTCGATCTGAGTTGGACAACGATCACCGATGAGGGCCTTGCGCGCTTGTACCCTCTTGTAGGATTGGAGGATTTAACGCTCGCTGGGACGCGCATCACCGATGCCGGCCTGGCACATCTTCGCCCGTTTGTTGACCTGAAGCATCTTGATATCGCTTCCACGGCCATTACCGGTGCGGGATTGGCGCATCTGGCCGGGTTGAGTGTGACGCACTTAGTTATGGAAAACACACCGCTTACAGATGCCGCGCTTGCACATCTAAAAGAATTACCACACCTCACACATTTGTATCTCAGCGGGACCCACATCACCGATGCGGGACTGGCGCATCTGGCGGCGCTCGATGCTTTGCGCGTACTCGATGTGCTAGGGTGCAAGAACATAACTGAAGCCGGAGTTGTGGCCCTCGCGCGCCCTGACCTGGAGATTGTGTGGTAGTGCGAGTTGCCATCTTGTACTATAATAACCGTAGCACAGCGATCTGACTCTCAGATTCATGACTACCAGACTAACGACGACAAAGGCGTACCGTTGATGAACTGGTTTGAACGTGTCCCCAAAGTCGAACTGCAGCGCGCGTCCTTGCTGAAGTGTCCGAGGTGCGCGATCAGGGCGTTATCGGTGTGGGCATCGGCGGATCGGAGCAACTGTATCCGCCGGAGCCTTTCGCGGATGTCTATGCGCGACTAACGACTACTTGACTGTGTTTGCAGGAGGTACACTATGCACATTTTGAAAGAGGGTCAGGCCGTCCAGACGGTCACATCCCGCATGTCCTGTACCGCCGAAAAATTCCTCGGCGGCGGCGGGCAGGGCGAAGTCTACCGCGCGGACTTGAGCGGGCAGAAGGTGGCGCTGAAGTGGTATTTCCCGGCGCAGGCCACCCCTGAGCAGCGCGCGGCGCTGGAAGTCCTGATCAAGAAAGGTCCCCCAAGCGAGAAATTCCTCTGGCCTATCGAGTTGACCGAGTCCACGAGCGTGCCGGGCTTTGGCTACATTATGCCGTTGCGCGGGCCGCAATACAAAAGCATCGTCGATCTGATGAAGCGCCAGGCCGAACCGACGTTCCGCGCGCTGGCGACGGCGGGACTGGAACTGGCGAACAGCTTCCTCGGGCTGCACGCGATGGGCTATTGCTACCGCGATATCTCATTCGGCAACGTCTTCTTCGAGCCGAATACGGGCGAGATTCTCATCTGCGACAACGACAACGTGGCCGTCGATGGGGCAACCGAGGGCGGCGTTCTGGGCACGCCGCGCTTTATGGCGCCGGAGATCGTGCGTGGCGAGGCGCGGCCCAGCATGCAGACCGACCTCTACTCGCTGGCTGTGCTCCTTTTCTATATGCTGATGGTTCACCATCCGCTGGAGGGCAAGCGTGAGAGCAGCATCAAGTGTCTCGATCTACCGGCGATGAACAAGCTCTACGGAACCGACCCGCTATTCATTTTCGATCCCAACGACGACAGCAACCGCCCGGTGAAGGGCTTCCACGATAACGCACTGACGTTTTGGCCCCTCTATCCGGTTTTCATCCGCGATCTCTTCACCAAAGCGTTTACGATCGGGTTGCACGATCCACAAGCGCGCATCCGCGAGAGCGAGTGGCGTGCGGCGATGGCGCGCATGCGCGACGCCATCATCTACTGTCCCAAGTGTGGCTCGGAGAACTTTTACAGCGCCGAGAAACTCAAGGCTAGCGGCGAGCCTGGTACGTGTTGGGCGTGCAATACGGCGCTTATTCTGCCGCCGCGTATCCGTATCGAGGACGCCATCGTGATGCTGAACTGGGACACCAAGCTCTACCCGCATCACGTGGATACCAACCAGTTGTATGATTTCTCCAAGCCCATCGCTGAGGTCAACCAACACCCCTCCGATCCGTCAATCTGGGGGTTGCGAAATCTTAGTGAGGAGAAATGGGTGATTACCACCGACGACGGTGCGATTCTCGACGTGGAGCCGGGACGCAACGTGCGTTTGGCCGTCGGCACGAAGGTCAATTTTGGTAAAAAAGAAGGCGAAATCAGAGTCTAGTGAAGGGGGGACTATGAACACAGGTGTGAATCTTCCGAGTTTAGGCAAATATCGCGTGTTGGGCGTGTTGGGCAAGGGACGCTTTGCGACCGTCTATCGCGCCGAGGACACAAGCATAGGCCGTCTGGTGGCCGTGAAATTTTTCGATCCCCTGCTGTTGCAGGATGAAGCGTGGGTTGCCCGCCTGCGCGACAATTTGCATGCCGCCGCCCGTCTCCAACACCCCCATCTCACGCCCATTTACGACATCGGCGAGACGGAAACCGATCTCTACCAGGTGACACAGTTGGCGCGGGACGGCAGCCTGGCCGAAGCGATTGCCGCCCACACCGGACAGCGGGTGCCGTGGGACAAGGCGCTGCCGTTCCTTCGATCCGTCTGCGAGGCGTTGAATTACGCGCACGGACAGGGTCTCGTGCATAGCGATCTCAAACCGGCGAACATCCTCATCGATCCGCCCGGCGGCCCGCTGCTGATGGATTTTGGGTTGACGCGCCTGATGGCCGGTAACAGCGTGGGGCTGAGCCGTCTCGACGGCGGCCTGGTCGGCACGCTGGCCTACATCGCGCCGGAGGTGTGGGAGACCGCGCCCGCCGAAATCCCTGCCGACATTTATGCGCTCGGTTGCATCACGTACGAGATGCTGATGGGCAAAAAGCTGTTCGAGGATGCCAGTGTGATGCAGGCTATGCACGCGCACGCGCAAGGTCCGCAGTTCCCGCAGACGTGGCCGAGCGACGTCCCGACGGGAATCGCGGGTGTGTTGAGCAAGGCGCTGGCTTTCGATCCGACGATGCGCTATCCCGATGCGATGGCGTTCTGGAATGCGCTGAAGGCGCTCGAAACGCCGATGAGCGCCGGCGCGAAACTATCGGTGATGGCCGATCAACTGCGGGCCAAAGCCGACGCCGCGTTGAAGGCCGGAAAGCTGCAGGCTGCCAAGCTTGCTATCAACCAGTGGTTGTCGATGGAGCCGGACAATCCTGTTGCAATTAAGGCGTTGGAGGTCATTGAACGCCAAATCGCCGCTGCGGCCGCAGCACAACCAGCCCCGCAACCCGCGCCCCAGCAGACTGGGTTGCAGCAGCCGGTGGCTGCGCCTACGCCGCCGCCCACGCCGCTCGCCTTTACGCCGCAACCGGCGACTCCCGCGCCGCAACCGGCAGTTCCTGTGTCACAGCCTGTTGCTCCCGTGCCTGCACCAGCCGCGCAGCCTATACAACCGGTTGTCACACCCACTCCGGCAGTACAACCTGCACCGCAGCCTGCGGCACAACCTGCGCCCAGCATCTTCACCTTTTACACCGTGCCGGATCGACGGGCGGGTGTGCTGGCCGGGCGCTACACCACTGAGCAGTTTATCAGCACCGAGGGCCAGGCCGATGCTCATGCCGCCGAGGTCGATGGCCAGCCGGTGATGCTGACGTGGATTTTCCCCGCCGAAGCCACACCGGAGAAGCGCGCCCTGCTCGAAAAGCTGATCCAGCAGGGACCGCCCACGGCGAGTTTCCTCTGGCCGACGACGTTGGTTGAATCCACCGACGTTCCCGGCTTTGGCTACCTTACATCGCTGCGCGACCGGCGCTTTAGAACCATCGAAGACTTGGTCAAGCAGTGGGTGGAGCCGACCTTCCACACGCTCACGACGGCGCTGTTGGGCTTTGTGGATAGCTTTACCGCGCTGCATCTGAAGGGCCTGTGTCACCGCGATCTGTCGCCGCGCAATGTCTTCTTCGATCCGGACACGGGTGCTGTGCTTTTCGTTTACGCGGACAACATTGTGCCGGAAGGCGCGGCCGGCGCGCCTCGACTGCTGCGCTTTGCCGCGCCGGAACTGGTGCGCGGTGAGGCCGCGCCCGGCGTCCAATCGGACTTGCATACCCTCTCTGCGTTGTTGTTCTACATGATGATGGTACACCATCCTTTGGAAGGCGAACGCGCGCTCAACGTCCCGGCTTTTGATCGCGCGACAGAACAGCGCCTCTTTGGCGTTGATCCCGTTTTCATCTTCGATCCTAACAACGACACCAATCGTCCGGTGCCGGGGTATCACGTCCGCGTGCAGGATTACTGGTCGCTCTATCCCCAGTTCATCCGCGATCTGTTTGTGCAAGCGTTCACCACCGGCCTGCGCGATCCTTACGGCGGGCGTGTTCGCGCGAGCGAGTGGCGCAAGGCGCTGGTGAATTTACGCGATACCATCATCTACTGCGCACAGTGCAGCGCCGAGAACTTCTACGATCTCGCCGCATTGAAAGCCTCCGGCGGCAAACCGGGGAAGTGCTGGTCGTGTAAGAACGATCTGGTGCTGCCGCCCCGTTTGCGTGTAGGGGATGCTGTGGTGATGCTGAACTACAACACACAGCTCTATCCACATCACGTTGATCCCGATAAGGCTTACGATTTCTCGGCTCCAGTTGCCGAAGTGACGCGCCATCCCACTAATCCCAACATCTGGGGACTGCGGAACCTAACACTGGAGAAGTGGGTGATTACGTTGACCGATGGGACAATTAAAGATGTCGAAGCCGGGCGCAGTATGACGATGACGCCCGGCGTCAAGATCAACTTCGGCAAGCGCGAGGGCGAGATTCGCATATAGCCGCTAGCGTTTTCTGTCGTGCAAGGCGCAGCCGGCGGCTGCGCCTTTTGTTGTGGAATGATTCGTATGTGGCGCAATTTGAATTGCTTTGCTTTGCGTGGCAATGGGCATTACAATGGACGGCAGTATTCCTGTTCGCCAGGAAAGGAGATGGAGATGCAGATCGTCACGGATAGTGGGATGGACTTGTATTTGCCGCCGGAAGAAATGCCCGACATGCCGTTGAACCCTGTGCGTCACATGATAACACTCGAGGGGAAGACGTACAAAAGTGGCCTTGATATTCAGTCTGAGGAACTCTACCGGCTTCTGGAAGAGACGGATGCTTTCCCAACGACGTCGCAGCCCTCGTCTGGAGATTTCGCCGCAATGTACCGCAACCTGGCCGCTACCGACCCGGATATTCTGTCGATTCAGATGTCGTCGGGGTTAAGCGGCTCGGTCAACGCAGCGAAGGCCGGCGCCGAAATGGTCCCGGAAGCCAATGTCACCGTTGTGGATGCCAAGACGCTCTCCGCGGTGGTTGGCTGGCAGGTATCGGCGGCAGTTCGCACCATCAAAGCCGGATGGCCGGTAGGACGGATTGTCGATTTGATTCAGCGCATCGTGGCCGTGAGCGACAGCATCTATACCCTGGACGAGCTGAAGTACCTGATTCACGGCGGGCGCATCAGCCACATGAAGGGGTTGATTGCTTCAGTCCTTCGGATCAAACCGTTGATCGGCGTGACGAAGGATATCGGCAATTATGAGCAGCTTGGCATGGCGCGGACGTTCAACGGTGCGCTCAAGGGGCTGGTCAAGTTGATGCTCAAAAAGCATGCGCCCAGCACCCCTATGCGCGTCCAGGTCATCCACGCGCGCAATCCAGAAGGAGCGGCCATCCTGCGTGAGGAAGTGGATAAAACATTCAAGTGTACCTGGATGCCCCTGGGCACAATGTCACCGGTGTTGGGCGCGCATACCGGCCCTTCGATGGTAGGGATTGCTTATGCTGCACTGGCGGATTACCCGGAGGTTCCCTAATCCTATGCCCCGTACTTTTACCCGCCGCCAAATGCTCAAACTCATCGCCGGCGCTGCCGCCGCGGCAATGCTGTCGCCGGTGTGGCACGCCCGCGCGCAGTATCCTACGGTGCGGATGGATCCAGACGAGGCCGATCCCAACACTTACGTCTTGATGGGCCGGGCTATTTACACTGTGGTCTTCTACGAGAAACCCGATACAACTTCCGAGCGCATCAATACGCTAGCGCGCGATCAATCTTGTCGCATTTTAGAGGAGGTGCACGCGCCCTTCAGTGCCCACAACGACCTGTGGTACAAGACCGATCTAGGCTACGTTCACTCGGCGTGGGTGCTGCCGATGCGTATCTATCCGCCGCAGCCCTTCATCGCGGACATTGGGGAATGGGGGTTCTGGGGTGAGATCTCACAGGTCTACACCGAGGCGCGCACCGAACCACACGTGCAGGCGGCGCGGAAATACCGTTTCTACGGCAGTACGATGTTCCACGTGATCGATGTCGCCACCGACGCAGAGGGCGCCGGCTGGTACAAAGTCGCCGACGATTATCCGCCCAAGGTCGTCGGCAATCACCAATGGGTGCTGGCGCGCGATGTGCGACGTTTTCCACGCGCGGAGATGGCGCCCATCCATCCCTTTGTCGGCAACAAGCACATTGAGGTCAGTCTGGACGAGCAATCGCTGACGTGTTATGAGGGTGAGAATGCCGTTTTCCACACACTCGTCGCGTCGGGATTGGGGGGGGCATTGGGGACGCCGCCGGGAAACCATGCTGTCCTTCTCAAACAAGCGTCGCGTCACATGAGCAACGTGCCCTACGAGGGGATGAAAGAGGAAGACATTCCAGCTCCTGAAAACGTTTTCGACCTACCGGGCATACCGTGGAACACTTTTTTTAATCTGGAAGGAATGGCGATTCATGGCACGTACTGGCATAACGATTTTGGCATACGTCGCAGTCATGGCTGTCTGAATGTCCCTTGCGAGGCCGCGCGCTGGATTTACCGCTGGGTTCACCCCATCGGCGGCTACGAAGACGAGTTCATCCGCAGCGACCGTCGCGTCGGCACGCCGATCAACATTGTGTGAACTCGTTCGCGAAAAACCGAGATTTTAGCTAAAATCCCGGTTTTTGTTTTATTCTTCGTTAAAGGCGAACGTTGCCGCAATTTCCTCCATTAGTGGGGGAATAGGATCAACACCCACGGCGCGGATGCGCAGGACGTAAAGCCAATAGTCAGGTCCCTGAATTACCCGCACCTGGGCCGGTCCGCCTTGCCGGCCGGGCCACTGTTCCCGGAAGAGGAAGGCGATCTGTCCCTGCCATTTGGTTTCTTCGACAAACTCCGCTTCGGGTGGGGCATCGGGATCGTGCGTGGTTTCTAACATCACCACGGCGTTGTTGAGGAGCAGTGGCTCCGTTGGGCCGGGCGCCCACCACAGCGCGATTTCCCCTTTCCCATGCCGCCACACGCGCCCTCCAGCATGGTGGTCGCCTTGTGTGATGACCTCGGTGAAGGCCAGCGGCACGCGCAAGTTCGCGCCGGCAGGCAGAGTCTCCGTCAGCGTGCGGAATTCGATGGGCATAGCCTTGAAAGGCAATACCCGCTCCCCAACGACCTCCAATTCCGTCTCCACGTGGACGATGAGCCACCAGTAACCTGCGGGTGTGTCCAATGGCAGTTGGAATGGCGCGGGCGCAACGTAGCGCTTGCTGCTTTGCCGGACGAGATCGAAGGTGGCGGTGACCGTCGACGTTGGATCGTAAATCTTCGCGCTCAAGGCGATGTCCGCTGTGATGCCTTGGGGTAACGTTACATCGGCGATGAGGAGCGGCGGCTCAAGCGCGGAGACTTCTTCCGGCCACGTGATGCTGACGATCAACGGCGGAATCGGGGTGGGCGTCGGCGTGAGCGTGGGCGTCCACGTGGGGAGGGGCGTGGGAGTGCGGGTCGGCGTTGGTGTTGCTGTCGGCGTCCCTGGTGGCGGTGGTGGCGTCTGCAGCCCGCAGGCCGTCAGCAGGATTAGAATTGCACAGAGCACACAGTAGTATTGTCGCTTCATCGTATCCTAACCAT
>DYKY01000090.1:0-2074 GCA_020722365.1 Thermoflexus sp. | reverse complement strand
AAACCTGACAGGTCTCGTCCGACCAGAATCTGCAACTCGGTCTGATTGGGTGTGAGTACGTCCACCAGGGAGAGAAGGTCTGGATTGAGCGCCTGGCCCGGCGCGGGATTGAGCACGACGGTTGTACCGGCCTCGTGCGCCACGCGAATGGCGTAGGTCACAGTTTCCAACGGCGACTCGAGCTGGAAGAGTGTCACGTCGGCTTCCACAATGGCCTCGCGCGCGGCGTCGATGTCGGCGGGGGTGAGCAGGGCGTTGGTTCCCAGGGCTACCACGATCATGTTTTCGCCGGCGTCGTCCACGACGATAAAGGCCACGCCGGTGTGTGACGCGCCGTCGCGCAGGACGAAATCCGGGCGAATGCCTTCCTTCGCCAGGTTGGCCGCGGCCTGGTCGCCGAAAGCGTCCTGCCCGAGCTTGACCACCATCGTCACGTCCGCGTCCAACCGCGCGGCGGCGACGGCCTGGTTCGCGCCCTTGCCGCCCGGCCCGGTGATGAACGGCCCGCCGAGGATGGTCTCGCCTTTGACGGGCATCCTGGGTGTGCGGATCAGCAGGTCCATGTTGAAACTGCCTACAACGGTCACTTTTGCTCTAGTCGTCATTACGGTGAATTCTGTTTATCGCTAGTCGTCCTCTTGGGTTAGCAGCACCAGTAACCGGCTGATCCAACCTTCGCCTTCGCTTGAGGTGCAGGGTTCGACCTGTATCGTCGAGACCGGCGCACCCCGTGGGACGTCGATGTAGAGTTTGTAGACTCGACCTGGCGCGACGGTGAAGTCTGCATAGCCAAGCCCCATCTCTGGATTAAATCCCGTCACTGCGCGATCTGCGCCATCTTCCCACAGCAACCACACTTCGCGCCCCGGCAACGGAAGCCATTCCACCGCTTCGCGGCGGCGGACCGTGATCGTGTGTGACAACATCAGCGAGATGGCGATGTGTGGCGGATTGGAGCAGGTTAGCGTTTGCGAGACGATATGGAATTCGCTCAGTGGAGGGGAGATGGGTGTCGTGGTGGTGAGTGTGGGAACGGGAAGTGGCGTGTTGGTCGGCGGGACGGCAGTGGCCATTGGCGCGGATGCTGGGGGGGCGGTCTGGGATGTTGTCGTGGGGGTGGGCGTGGGGACGGCGCTGTGCTCACCGGTGTAGATCTGGACGGCGGGTGTGTCGATGCCATAGAACGCCGCCAGTTTGGCAATCCGCTGCACTATCACCAGTGGGCGTCCGGCGGCAATCGCTTGATCGAGCATAGTGGCAGCGATGGGACGTATTTCCGCTTCAGAGAGTCCCTGTAGTCGCAGTTGCGTACGGTTCCAGTTGCCCTCCGCGCCGTAAGCTGACACCGTCATCTGGATCCACTCGCTGCGATAGGTCTTGTCGAGCAGCGGCGGATAGGTGTCGTAGTATTCCGGCGGGGAGATGACCCACGTGTAGAGCAAGCCCGCCGCGAGACCGAGGGTCAGGCCGACGATGAGGACGCCCCAGTGTTTCACGGCGTCCCTCGTTGGAGATAGGGTTGCATGGCCGGCGTGCTCACACCCAGGTCGCGAGCCAACTGCGCCAGAGGAATCAGAATGGCGTCCGATTTGCCCTGAGCGATCCAACGTTCCGTCACGCTGACGAGGCTATCAGGCGGCAGTTCCTTCAGGCGTTGCTGTGCCAGGGTCAGGTCATTGTCCACCTGATAGGCGACGGCAATCAGTCGCAGGTACTCCTCCTGATAGTCACGGCGCAACAGGGCCGGGGACGAATCGGCGCGTTGCACGGGCAGCACCTGCCAGCCGATGAACAGCGCCAGCCCAATTCCGAGGGCTAGGCCGACAACAAACCAGAGCAGACGTTTCATTCATTACACCTTACGAGTTACGAGTTACGAGTTGCGAATCTCATCATACATCGAAACGCCTGAAGAGCAAAAACTGAAAACTGAGAACTGAAGGCTGTTCAGATGTTCTATTGACGCGCGCCAAAATCACCCCTATAATAGAGTTAAGGGTTGATCCTCTCAGGATTTGGGAGAAGAGGCAGGTCACCGACAGGTGAACACTGCAAAGCCAAGCGGGGTACCCGC
>DYKY01000089.1 GCA_020722365.1 Thermoflexus sp. | reverse complement strand
GATCTACCACACCAACGCCATCCAATCCCATCCACAAGTCGAGCAGGATTTGGGAGCAATTTGATCTGCTGCCATTCGTCAAAGAACACGTGAAATTGCTACAGCGGACGCTGCCAGAGCACATCGAAATCCGCTTCGAATATACGCAGGGCGACTACATCGTCAACGTCGATCCCACACGGATCCAACAAGTGCTGACCAACCTGGCGGTCAACGCGCGCGATGCGATGCCGCAAGGTGGCATCCTGACTATCCGTCTGGAGCAGGTGACATTTACAGACTCCGCAGATGCGCCGCTGGTGAATATGCCGCCGGGCGCCTGGGTGCGCATGACCGTAGCGGACACCGGCTCCGGCATTCCGCCCAACGTCCTGCCGCACATCTTTGAGCCATTCTTCACCACCAAAGCGCCGGTGGAAACAGGACTTGGCCTATCACAGGTCCACGGCATTGTGAAAGCGCACGCGGGGCACATCGACGTGACAAGCACAGTCGGTCAGGGAGCAACCTTCACCATCTACTGGCCCTTGCACACGCCGGAGGCGACAATCAGCCCGGCGGTTTCCCCCGCCATGCTGATACAAAAAGGACATGGGGAGACGCTGCTGCTGGTCGAAGATGACGCCATCGTGCGAAAGGCCATCGCGGAGAGCCTGACCGCGTTGAACTACCAGGTTTTGGAAACGACCAACGGGCAGGAGGCGCTATCCATCATAAAAGAACGCCGCGACACCATCGCCGTGGTGGTGAGCGACGTCGTCATGCCGAAAATGGGCGGTGTGGCGCTCTATCACGCGCTGCAACAGCAAGACATCGATATACCGGTGATCCTGCTGACCGGCCACCCGCTGAATGGCGAACTCGCAACCCTACACGTCGAGTGGATGCTCAAACCTCCCGACCTGGCGGCTCTGTCGGCAAACATCGCGCGCATATTGCAAACAAAGCACAGTCGCAGTGAAGAGAGTCTGTCAACGGATTGAACGGACCTAAACGGATTTTATAGAGAAGGGGACCTATACCAGAGGATCCAGACGTCGATAATTCTCCCCTTACGCTCCGGTCAGATTCATAATCATCAGCCGCTCGAAGAAATCCTGCATCGGACGACCTGCGGCAACTGCGCTATGGATAGCTTCTTCGACTTCCGCCGGGCCGTGTCCGTGCGCCCACTGCGGCAGTTGCGCCGCATCAGTCACCAGCCCGAAGAAGTCGAAGCCCAACTTCGCGTAGGTTGTCCAGGGCAGATGTCCCGCAGCGATGGCGTATTCAAAAATGCCCTGCGGCGCGCCCAATGCCATAATCGTCGTGTAATCGTGATCCCATGCCCAACGCATGGAAGCGCGACAAAGCACCGTGCCGATCCCTCGCCCAAAGTAGCGCGGATCGGTGCCCTTGAGGATGGTCGGAGCAGCCGACGTCGCCTCAGTTTCCTCGCGAAAACTTTCCAGGGTGCGCCCCACGTGGCAGCAGGCGTGGCACCACGCCGGTCCGGACAAATTCAGGTTCACCGAACCGGTCATCCGCAGCCACCACTCAGGCCGCCACCAGTGATTCCACGGCGGCCAATCGGGATTGTCCTGGTCCGGCAAGACAATGCGATAGCAGTGCAGTTGCGCGACGCAGCGGTCGCCTTCCCACGCTGCCATGCCGATTGTGCCCTGGCGCTCGAAGAGGCGCAGCAGGATATCGCGGTCCGCGGGCCAGCAGCGCAAAGGGATGCGATCCAATTCGTCAAACTGAATGGGGCGAATGGTAATGGGTATATCATTTGGGGACATCAGGGTCATGGCTTACCTCCACAATGAGTCAGGGAGTCGTCAGTCAGATAGTCCGGGCAACAGGCGGACGCGCCTCGTTTAGATTCTTAATCTGCCGGCACTACGTCGATAACGACGATCTCAGGACGGCACAAAAAACGCAGCCGCGGCGCGTTCGCGCGTTCCATGCCGATGCCGCGCGAGACTACGAGCGTTTTCTCCGGCGCGATGGTCGTTACACCGGAGGCCCAGGCGCGCGGGACCACGGTCAACGTCATCAGCGGGCCAATGAAGGGCAGTTGCACCTGCCCGCCGTGCGTGTGACCCGCGATAAGCAAGTCCGCGTCCACCTGGCCCAGGCTGAAATTCGGACTGTGTCCAAGGACGACGTGAAACTTACTCTCCGGCGCGACTACCTTTTGGGCATCGAAAGCATCCCACATCCCCAGCGCCGTCAACACGAGCGGCCCCGCATCCACTCGCGTCGAAGCCTCGAACGTCGTGACGGGTAACCCGGCGAAGATGGCAGGCCACGCGCCGGATTCATCTACGTTACCCTGCACCGCATAAACGCCGAGCGGCGCGTTCAGCCCGACCGAGCGCATAATAGCGTTCAACGTCTGGCCCTCTTCCGCGTAACTGCGGCTGCGCCGCCCCAGGTGGATATAGTCGCCCGCCAGCAGGACCAGGTCCGGTTGCTCGGCCATCGCCAAACGGAGCGCGCGCTCTTCGTAAGCGCCAGGACGGTCGGTTTGGATGTCGGCGAGCACCACAATGCGGAACGGCTCTTGCACTTTGGCCGTAGTCAACGTGATGTGCGAGACTTCCAGCCAACGCGGTTCGATAAGAAAGGCGTCAATCGTGATGAGGCCAAGGAGCACGATGAGCGCCAGACTGCCCCAGGCCACAAGCCGCGCCCGTCGCCACACGAGTAAGACCACACCACTCAGGAACAGTGGAAGCTGCAAGAAGACCGTCCAGGCCAACAACTGTAGCTTGCCAAAATTGCTCCCACGGAACTGCAAGGCGCTAAGCAACCCCAGAAACAACAGCAATACCACCATGCCCGCAGTCAACAATCCCAACCGCAACGTTGGAATTGCCAGCCGTTTGAGCCGCTTGTGGTTTAGTGCCTTTTCGGGCAATGTTGCGCGTCGCAACCCCAGCAGCAGCCCAATAACCACAAGTAACGACAACACATTATGTAGTAGCGGCGTCATGATTCGATTGGGTCACCCTTACCCACTCCACAAGGTGTCAGCAAGAAGATCATACCTATATTGTAGTCGGTTTTGTCAGATAGGAAAATCATGTCGTGCCGCTCAGCGCAAACCAACCAAAATCAAACTTGACATTTCGCTCATCTGATGTACAATTGCTCATAAAATGAGCAATCACTCAATTTTATACTTTATGTTAGTCATCATTGTACGAGGAGAGTCATGGACGCCAAGAAAGGAGAGCACCCCCGCCAATCGCGCCGCGAGCGGCGCATCGAGCGACGGCGGCGTGAAATCTTAACCGCTGCTGCGCAGGTTTTTGCACAGAAGGGCTATGCGCACACCACCACCAAACACCTGGCCGAGGCCGCAGACATGGCCGAAGGCACACTCTACAACTACTTCGAGGGTAAGCGCGAGATCCTGCTGGCAATTCTCAACGAGATGTACGTCCCTATCGACGCCTTATTGGAGAATGCCCGGCCCCTCAGCACCCGCGACGATTTTGTTCGCATCGTCGAGAACGGGCTTGAAATTTTTGTGTCGCAGCTCGATTTCACCCGCGCGCTGCTGACCGAGATCTGGGTGGACGACGTGATTCTGAACGACCTGATCATCGGCCGCTTGCAATACATCGGACAGGCCATTAGGGGCTTCATCGCCAGAAGGATTGAGGCAGGGAATTTCCGCCCCATCGATCCTGAGGCTGCGACATTGATGATTTTGGGCGGCTTCATCGCACTGATTCTGCCGGTGCTGCGCGGCAAGCACCCCACCCCCACCGCGGAGGAACGGCACAGGCTGGCGCAGACCGCCGTTGACCTGCTGTTCGATGGATTGCGCGTGCGCGAGAATCAGTAAATCGAAAAATAGCAAAGACTACAAAAGTCTCAGCACGCATTGTGTCTTGCAGACCTATTGTTTAGCGTACACACTGGCGCAAACACGCGCCTCGTGAGACTTTTGTAGTCTGGCTCCTGGAAAAGGTGGGGAACAAAGAAAAGATGTTACAACGCATTTGGGCCGTCATCCAAAAGGAGTTCATCCAAACGCTGCGGGACCGGCGGACGCTCATCATCCAACTGGGCTTGCCGGTCGTGCAAATGCTGATCTTTGGCTATGCAATCCGCACCGACGTGCGCCACATGCCGCTGGTGGTCGCCGACCAGAGCCTGGATCGCGCCAGCCGCGCGTTTGTCCAGGCGCTGACCGTGTCGGGCTATTTCGACGTGGTCGATTACGTCGCGGGGGAGGCGCAGGCGATCCACGCAATCGACGAGGGCCGCGCGCAGGCCGGGGTCGTCATCCTGCCCGATTTTGCGGCGGATGTAGAACGCAACGCGGCGCAAGTGTTGCTGTTGGTCGATGGGGCGGACGTCTTCACCTCACAGACGGCCTACAACGCCATCACTGCCATCGCCCAGAGCCATTCGAAGGAGGTGCTGGTTTCCCGGCTGCTGCGGGCCGGTCGTCTGAGCAACGCGGAGCAGCTTTTACCGTTGGATACGCGCGTGCGCATCCTCTACAACCCCAATCTCCTGGACCTGTGGTTCGTGATTCCGGGGATCGTAGCGGTCATCCTGCAGACCCAGGCGATTACGCTCACCGCTGCTGCCGTGGTGCGCGAACGCGAAACCGGCACCATCGAGCAAATCCTGGTGACGCCCATCCGGCCGTTCGAGCTGCTGATCGGCAAGATCGCGCCCAACATCGTCATTGCCATCGTCAACATGCTCACGATCCTGGCGCTGGGCGTAATCTGGTTCAAGACGCCGTTCCAGGGCAATTTCTGGCTCTTCTTTGGGCTGGCGTGTCTGTACGTCCTTTCGGGGTTGGGGATGGGGCTGCTGGTCTCGGCCATCTCGGAGAATCAAAAGCAATCGCAACAAACGGCCATGATGTTGATGCTCATCGGGTTGGTGTTGGGCGGGTTTATCTTCCCGCGCTACCTGATGCCGCCGGTGATTCGCACCGTGGGCAATCTCTTCCCGCTCACCTACTTCATCCCCATCGCGCGCGGGATCATCACCAAGGGAATCGGCGTGGCGACTTTGTGGGAGCAGGTGATCGTGTTGGCGCTCTACGTCGGCGCGATCCTGTTCTTCGCCACCCGCGCATTCAAACGCAATCTGGACTGAGGGACAATGATCAGTTGGATGAACGCCATTCGCCGTACCAGAGCGATCATGCGCCGGGAGATGATCGAGCGGCTGCGCGACCGGCGCACGCTGGCGCTGATCCTCGGCATCCCGTTGCTCCAACTCACCCTGTTTGGCTACGCCGTCCATCTGACCGCCTATCATTTGCCGACGGTGGTCGCGGATATGAGCCTCGACGCGCACAGCCGGGGCTTCGTCGACGCACTGCGCGCCTCCGGCTACTTCGACGTCGAGCAGTATGTCGCCGCCGAGGCCGACGTGCTGGCGGCCCTCGACGCCGGGACGGCGAGAGCCGGCGTGGTCATCCCGCCGAACTTCGCTGCGGACATCGAGCGTGGGCAGTCGCAGGCGCTGGTCATCCTCGACGGCTCCGATTCGTTCTCGGTCCAATCGGGGTACAGCGCAGCGGTAGCCGTCGCGCAGGCGTATGCGTTGGACGTGGCCGTGCAGAAGATCGACCGGCTGGGTCAACACCTCAACACCCAACCCATCACCGCGTCGACGCGCGTGCTCTACAACCCCAATCGCGACGACCTCGTATTTATCATGCCCGGACTCATCGCGATGCTGCTGCAAGTGTTGGCAGTGAATATGACGGCCCAGTCTATCGTACGCGAGCACGACTTGGGCACCATCGAGCAGATCATGGTGACGCCGGTGCGCCCACTGGAACTGGTGATCGGCAAGCTAACGCCCAACATCCTGTTCGTCGCCATCGACCAGGTGATGATCACGCTGCTCGGCGTCTTCTGGTTTGGCGTCCCGTTTCGCGGCAGTGTGTGGCTGCTTGCCGGTCTCTCCTTCCTTTTCGTGTGCGCCGGTTTGGGACTGGGACTGGTGATCTCCAGCGTCGCGCGGACGCAGAAAGAGGCGGAGCAGCTCACCGCCCTGCTGATGCTGTTGAGCCTGTTGCTCACCGGCTACATTTACCCGCGCAGCCCTATGCCGCCCGTCGTGCGCGCCCTGGGCAATCTGATCCCGCTCACCTTCTTCATCCGTATCGCGCGCGGGATCATCACCAAGGGAGTCGGCATCGCATATCTGTGGAACGACGTCCTGGCGCTGCTGGCCTACGTCATCGTGGTGATGGGCATGGCGGCTGTCACGTTCAAAAAGCGGTTGGATTAGGGCGAATGAGCGAATGGAAGAATCAGCGAATGACGAATGACTACACGACTATATGACTAAAAACTTATGGAAACGTTAGTAACGATTCAGACCAAAGACCTGGTCAAGCGATTTAAGACGCGGCAAGGCGACGTCACCGCCGTGGACGGCGTCACGCTGCAAGTGCGGCAAGGCGAAACTTACGGCTTGATCGGGCCGGACGGCGCGGGCAAGACAACGACGACGCGCGTGATCCTGGGCCTGCTGCGCCGCACGTCCGGCGAGAGCCGCATCCTGGGCTTCGACTCGATGCACGACACCTACGCCATCCGCGAGCGCGTCGGCTACATCGCCCAGCAGTTCTCGCTGCCGCCCGATATGACGGTGATTGAAAACATGCAGTTCTTCGCGCAGGTGCAAGGCGTCAGCCCACAAGATCAGAAACGCCGCATCCCAGAGCTGCTGGAATTCGCCGGTCTCACCCAGTTTACCAAGCGCCTCGCCGGGCGGCTTTCCGGCGGGATGAAGAAGAAGTTGGCGCTGGCGTGCAGCCTCGTCCACGAACCGCGCGTCGTGATGCTCGACGAACCGACGCTCGGCGTGGACCCGGTCAGTCGCCGTGAGTTCTGGAACCTGTTGGGCAACCTCCGCGCCGAGAAAGGGCTGACCATCTTCGTCTGCACGCCCTACATGGACGAGGCCGAGCGCTGCAACTGGGTCGGGCTGCTCTACCGGGGCCGGCTCGTGGCGCACGATGCGCCGCACACCATCAAGCAAATGGCGCCGGGTCAGCTTTTGGAGTTCACCCCTTCGCACTTCGTCCCGGCGCAAAAGCTGGTCACGGATTTGGAAGGCGTCCTGGAAGTCCAGACCTACGGGCTAATGCTGCACGTCTTCGTGGACGACATTGCGCGGCGGCAAGCCGAAATCGAGGCCGCGCTCGCCGCGCAGGGCATCGCCTGCACCGGTATGCGCCAGATCGAAGCGCGCATGGAAGAGGCGTTTATTTCTTTGATAAAAAGACAGTCTCAAGTCCAAAGTCCCAAGTCCGAAGTCCAAAGTCTCAAGTCCAAAGTCAGCATCCCATCCTCCGACTTTTGACTTTCGACTTTCGACTTTCGACCTTCGACCTTCGACTTTCGACTAACGACTAGCGACTAACCGACTATGAACGAATACACAATCGAAGTCAACAATCTCAGCAAGAAGTTCGGCAACTTCACCGCCGTGGACAACGTGAGCTTCAACGTCCGCGCGGGGGAAGTGTACGGATGGCTGGGGCCGAACGGCGCGGGCAAGACGACGACCATCCGCATGTTGCTCGGCCTGCTCACGCCAACGTCCGGCGAGGCGCGCGTACTCGGCTACAATCCCGCCACGCAGATCAAGTCGATGCAGGCGCTTATCGGCTACATGTCACAGCTCTTCACGCTCTACACCGACCTCACCGCCCGCGAGAACATCCGCTTCTACGGGCTGGCCTACGGCCTCTCGCGCAAGCAACTGCGCCAGCGCCAGGCCGACATCCTGGAAATGGCCGGGTTGATCGGACGCGAAAACACGCTCACGTCCAACCTGTCCGGCGGCTGGAAGCAGCGCCTGGCCCTGGGCTGCGCCATCGTCCACGAGCCGAAAGTCGTCTTCCTCGACGAACCGACCGCGGGCGTCGATCCCATCAGCCGCCGCGAGTTCTGGGGCCTCATCTACGCGATGGCGAAGAAGGACGTGACGGTCCTCGTCACCACGCACTACATGGACGAAGCGGAACTGTGCCAGCGCGTCGGCTTCATCAGCCAGGGCAAGCTCATCGCGCTGGACACCCCGGATCAACTGAAGCAAACCCAGATGCGCGGGCACGTCCTCGAAATCAACACCGACAACGCCGACCGCGCGATGCGCGTGCTCAAGGCGGCGCAAGACAAGGGGCAACTGCCCTTCGAGGAAGTCGCGCTCTACGGGGCGCAGATTCACGCCGTCGTCCCGGATGCGGAGACGTTCAAAGCGCCGATCTGGGCACTACTCAACGCGGAAGGCATCGACGTCCACAGCATCGAGTGGATCGCGCCGACGTTGGAGGACGTTTTCATCTCGGCGGTGAAATAGAGACACAAACAATAACGTAGGAGTGATAAAAATGAACCAGAAAAAACCGAAATCGAAAAGGATACTGCATATTGCCCTGTTGATCTTCTTCTCCCTGGGGTTGGTTGTGCTGATGTCGAAACAGACGCAAGCAAGCCCCGAGTCGTGGCTCACGTTCTTCCAACAGCAGACGACGGAGCCGGCAACGAACTTGAGCGCGTCCGGCGTCATCCAGGCGGAGCAGGTCAGCCTCGCCAGCGAGTTCGGTGGATTGATCGCCGCCATTCCGGTGGCGGAAGCGGAGAACGTTAGCGCGGGACAGGTCGTCGTCCAACTGGATACCACGATGCTGGACGCGCAAATCGAAGTTGCCCAGGCGATGGTCGATATGGCCGAAGCGGGACTGGCGCAGGCAAAAGCCGGGGCGCGTCCGGGTGAGATCGAAACCGCGAAAGCGCAGCTCGCCCAGGCGCAGGCCGGAGAACTCCTTGCCCAACAGGCGGTCAGCGACACGCAAATCCTGGTCACCAACCCACAGGACATCGACCTGCTCATCGCCGTCACGCGCGCGCAACTCGCCTCCGCCGAACACCAACTCGCGCAGGCCATCGCCCTCAAAGACGCCGTTGAAATTGGGAAAAACCAGTTCGAAAAAGCCTACGACGAATACGACGGCGGTGGGCGCTACCGTTTCCCGGCTATGGAAGGCTCCATCAATGACATCACCGACGACCTGCGAGACCTTTTGCCAGATCTACCATCAATCGATCTTCCCGAAATGCCCGACGGTGATTACAACTTCGGCGACTGGGAATTGGTGGTCGGGGGCGGCAACTACACGCTCTACAAATGGGTCGACATCAACTTCTCGTTGGGGGCACAGCAACTGCCCAACCTGTGGTGGCAATCGTGGGTTGGCGTCAACGCCGCCATAGCGCAGAAGGAAGGCCTGGAAGCCAAACTCGCCGATCTGTACCGCCAGCGCGCCAATCCCCAGGCGATGCAGACCCGCGCCGACGAAGCGCTGAGCGCGCAAGCGCAAGTCGAAGCACAGGTCGCACTGGCACAAGTGCAGGTGGAGGCGCTGGAAGCCGGGGCCACGCCCGAGCAGATCGCCGCCATCGAAGCACGCGTGAATCAAGCGCGCAGTGGATTGGCGTCGCTAACGCAGCAACGCGAGATGTACGCGCTGACCGCCCCTATTGATGGGGTCGTGGTGGACGTCATCATGCGGCCAGGCGAGGTCGCCGCGGCGGGCGCGACGCTACTCACCATCGCCGACCTGAACAAACTGACGCTGACCGTCTACGTGCCGCAGAATCAACTCGGTCAGGTCCACCTCGACCAGCCGGTACAGATCACCGTGAACAGCTTCCCCGACCGCATCTTCACGGGCTATGTCAGCCGTATCGCCGAGAGCGCCGAATTCACACCGCGCAACGTCGCCACCCAGGAAGAACGGGTGAACCTCGTCTTCGCCGTCGAGATCACGGTACAAAATGAGGATAACGCGCTCAAGATGGGTATGCCGGCGGACGTGGTGATTGAAGGGGATTAGGGATTGGTAATCGGTAATCCGGGATTAGGAAACAGCTCGAATCACGAATCACGATTCATGATTCATGATTCATGATTCATGATTCCTTAGGGAGACTACAATGAGCAAAAAATACGGTTGGATCTTAACGCTTTTACTCTTCATCGTACCGCTGTCAGGCTGCTTGCAGACGACAGAGGCCAGCACCGGCGCGACGAATCGCGTCCGCGCGATGAATCGCGTCCGCGAGACACTGATCGCCTCCGGCACGATCCGCGCACAGGAAATCCGCATCGCCAGCGAGTTCGGCGGGCGCATCGAATCCATCGCCGTCGAGGTAGGACAGGAAGTAGCCGCAGACGACGTCCTCGTGACGCTGGATGCAACGCCGTGGCTGTTGCAACTCAATCCGGCGGAGGCTGCTGTAGTGACCGCCCAAGCCGACCTGAAACTGCTCGAAGCCGGAGCGCACCCCGCAGAGATCGCCGCCGCGCGCGCCAACGTCGCACTGGCCGAAGCGCAACGCGATGGCGCATACCAGGCATGGCAGAATGCGCTGGCTGTGGTGGAAAACCCGCAGGAGTTGAATGCCCAAATCGTCGAGGCGCGCACACAAGTGGCATTGGCTGCCCAAGGCGCAGAACTCGGCAGGGCGCAACTCGCCAACCAGGAGATGCTGCACGGCATCGCGCCCAAAGAGGGTGTAGAGAAACAGGTGGCGGACCTCCAACTGCTCGCCGCACGCGAAGCGCTCGCCCGCGCCGAAGCCGACGAGCAAACGGCTCAAACGTTGCTCAACCAACTCCTGCGCATCCGCAACAACCCACTCGGCTACATCGCGCAGGCGAACGCCGCCGAAGGGCAGTACCACGTCGCCGAAGCTGCCGTTGCGGTGGCGCAGGCCAAACTCGACGACCTGCTTGCCGGCCCCACCCCGGAGGAACTCGCCGTCGCCAAAGCCACCGTCCGCCAGGCCGAAGCCGAGGCCAACGTCCTGCGTAAGAAGATCGAACGCAGCACAATCAGCAGTCCCATCGACGGCGTGGTCGTCGCACGCGCCGCCAATATCGGCGAGCTGGTCGCGCCCTCGGCGACGATCCTCACGCTGGCCGACCTCAACGCGGTAACCCTGTATGTTTACGTGCCGGAAGGGCAGATCGGTCACGTGTACCTGGGACAGGCGGTGAAAGTGACTGTAGACAGCTACCCAGGGCGTGTCTTCGACGGCGAGGTCGCCCGGATCGGCGACCAGCCGGAATTCACCCCGCGCAATGTCGCCACGGCGGAAGAACGGCTCAATACCTTCTACGCCGTCGAAATCCGGCTGGATAACAGCGATGGCGCGCTCAAATCCGGCATGCCGGCGGACGCGCAGTTTTGAGGTTCGGCTCTCAGCGATCAGCTTTGATGCGTGGGGAAGGGAACCATAGATAAGCAGAGCCAGACTACAAAAGTCTCACGAGGCGCTCGCTCGAGCCACTATACTACGCTAAACACCAGGTCTACAAGGCGCAGTACTTGCTGAGACTTTTGTAGTCTTTGTCATTTTCGATCTACTGAGACTGGTACAATAAGCGGAAATAGCATCGGTAGCCATGACACGGGCTTCTTCCAACGTGCGACCTTCGGTATAACAACCTGGAAGTGCGGGCACAGAAACCAGATATTCACCTTCAGGTTGACGTTCGATAATGACTGTAAATTGGTATGTTTTCACAGGTTCACCTCAAGCGGTAAGACTGCCTTGCTTTCATTATACCACAAGGCTCACCATCACCCCAATCAGGAGGACATCACCCATGAAAGCGGCCATCATCGTCGGTGCAGGGATTGGCGGGATCGCCTCCGCCGCGCGGCTGGCTAAGGCGGGCTATGCCGTCACCGTCTTCGAGAAAACCCACCATGCCGGCGGGCGCGCCTCGACCATCGAAAAGGACGGTTATTTCTTCGACACAGGGCCATCGCTGTTCCTGATGCCCCCCACGTTCGCCGATACCTACGCGGCGCTGGGCGAGCGGATGGAGGATCACCTCGATTTGGTGCGCATCGATCCCACGTACCGCGTCCACTTCCACGACGGCGCGACGCTCGACCTGGGCAGCAATATGCACGACCTGCACGATCAGGTCGAAGCGCTCGAACCCGGCTCCTTCAGCGCGTTGATGCGGTTTGTAGCCGAAGGCTGCGAACGGTATTACAAGTCGCTGGACAAATTCGTAGGCCGCAACTTCTACAGCCTCTTCGACTTCTTCGCGCCCGCCAACCTGCCGCTGCTGTTCCAACTCAAGCCGCTGGTCATGCACTACACCGACACCTCCCGGCATTTCAAGGATGCGCGCCTGCGCGCGGGGCTGTCATTCCAGAACATGTACCTGGGCCTCAGTCCCTTCGATGCGCCCGCGACGTATACACTGCTCCAGTTCACCGAGATGGTCGAGGGTGTCTGGTATCCACGCGGCGGGATGTATTCGATCATCACCAGCCTCACGAAGATCGCCGAGGGCTTTGGGGCAAAGTTCCACTACAACAGCCCCGTCAAGCAGATCAACGTAGACGGCGACCGCGCGACCGGCATCACGCTGGAAAATGGCGAGCAGATGAAGGCCGACGTCGTCATCGCCAACGCCGATCTCCCCTACGTCTACACCCACCTGCTGCCCGATCCCGACGGCAAGTCCGCCGCCAGGATGGACCGGCTCAAGTACACATCCTCCACATTGATGTTCTACTGGGGTCTGAAAGGCGAGCGCGCGGACAAGCTGCTGCACCACAACATCTTCCTGTCGGATCACCAATACAAAGAATCGTTCGCACAGATTTTCAAGGATCACACGCTGCCCGCCGAGCCATCATTCTACATCCACGCGCCGGTGCGCACCGTGCCGACATTCGCCCCATCCGACGGCGACGCGCTGATGGTCCTCGTCCCCACCGGGCATATGGATAGCATGCAGACGCAAGATTAGCCCGCGATGCAGGACCGCGCCCGCACGTGGGTGCTCAAAAAACTGGCGGAAATCGGCCTGCGCGACGTGAAAGAGCGCATCGTCCTCGAAGAGACGTTGACGCCGCCGGATTACCGCAACACCTGGAACCTGGCGAAGGGCGCGACGTTCGGCCTGAGCCACAACGTTCTGCAAGTGGGCTACCTGCGTCCCCACAACCGGCACAAGCAGTACAAAAACCTGTACTTTGCGGGGGCGAGCACGCATCCGGGAACCGGGTTACCCATCGTGCTGCTGTCCGCCAAACTGGTCGAAGAGCGGATTCTCAAAGAGCAGCCTGCGCCGTAATGCCATCTCGTCACCCGGAAACATGCCTATGACGCTGCACAGCGCGCCGTGGGAACGGCGATTGTTGGATTGGGCCTATCAAGGCCTGCGCAACCCGGTCGCGCAGGAGTGCCCGCTCATCGAGGCCACAGCCCTGGCGCGAGCCTACGCCGCATGCGATGCCATCACCCGCGAGCATAGCCGTACTTTCTACCTGGCGTCGGGACTGTTGCCACTCGCCAAACGTCGCGCCGCCCGTGCGTTGTATGCTTTCTGCCGGATTAGCGATGATCTGGTGGATCGCGCAGAGGGCGATGCCCTGGCCTCGTTGGAAGCCTGGCGACGGCAAATCAGCGGCCAGGAACCCCCTGGAGATAACGCCGTCGTGCTGGCGTGGTGCGATACCCAAGTCCGGTATGAGATTCCGGTGCTTTACGCGGATCAGTTACTCGATGGCGTGCAACAGGACCTGAGACAGCAGCGTTACGACACTTTCGCGGAGTTGACCGCCTACTGCTATGGCGTTGCCTCCACGGTGAGGTTGATGGCGATGCACATCATCGGCTTCGCCGGACCGGAGGCCGTGCCCTATGCCGTCCGTCTGGGCGTGGCCCTGCAACTCACCAACATCCTGCGCGATGTAGGCGAGGATTGGCGAGCAGGACGGCTCTACCTGCCGCAGCAGGAGCTGGCGGACTTCGACCTGACGGAGGCCGACGTCGCCGCCGGATGCGTGGACAACGCTGGCAGCGCTTTCTTCGCTTCCAGATCGAGCGCGTGCGTCGTCTCTACGCCGAATCGTTACAGGGTGTGTGCCTGTTGAACGGCGACGAACGGTTTGCCATCCGGGCCGCCGCCGAACTCTACAAGGCCATTCTCGAAGACATCGAAGCGCACGCGATGGACGTGTTTCACCGCCGGGCGCACATCGGCGCGTGGGGGAAGCTGCAACGGCTACCCGGCATCTGGTACCGCGCGATGTGCCCATCGACAGAGGTTGTCAACGGATTGAACGGGCTCTAGGCCACAGAGGGCACAGAGCACTCAGAGTTTTTTCTCTGTGATCTCTGTATACTCGGTGGCTATTGTGAGAGGGGGCCGAAATGAATGTTGTGATAAACATCCTGGTCTTTATCACTACCGCGCTGTTTATGGAATTCGTGGCCTGGGCGCTGCACAAATACGTGATGCACGGCTTCCTGTGGGTGTTGCACAAGGGCGAGGTCTGCCACATCTTCCTGAACGGCGCGCTCTTTTCGTCGCACAACAGCATGGCGCCAGAGAAATAGCATAAAATCTCAGCGAACTCAGCGCACTCGGCGGTAAAAATCTGCTGCTGACGGGGAACTGTCGATCCCCTCGAAGCGCGAATGATAAGACCCTGGTCCGTCAGCTTCATCTCCGAAACAAGAGTATATACTCATGTTTGAAGATGTAAAATCCGCCGACGAGGGCACGATAGCGCCACAGCTCCTTCTGCTCACGTTTGGCCCGCGTCTCGTCGAAGTTTTTGACGATGATACTCTTGAGCGTGTAGCCCTGCGCCTGCACCGCCTGCATCAGGTAAAAGCCAAGCGGAATCCACTCGCCTTTCACATATTTGTCGCCGATGACGATTGCCAGGTAACGCCCGCGTTCCAGGAACGGGGTCACGCGCGCTACGATCTCCGCAAATTGTGTCACGAAGGCGTCCACCGAAGCCGCGTTCGAGAGGTCGCGGTTGTCCTCGCTGAAGCGGATGATGTCGTGATAGGGCGGGTGCATCAACACCAACTGCACTTGCGCAATGCCGCGTTCCGCCAGCAGGGCTGCGTAATCCACCACGCGGCTGTCGCCCTCCAGCACGTCCGCGACGACGCCGTGCGGGTTCGGTGCTTCCGCCACAATCTCGCGAGCGCGCGCCGCGATGTCCGCGTTTAGCTCGATGCCGATGCCGTTGCGCCCCAGGCGCAGGCACTCCAACAGCGTCGTGCCGCTGCCGACGAAGGTGTCCAGCACCCACTCGCCGTGTTTGGTGTAACGCAGCATCATCTGGTGCGGAATCTGCGGGATGAAGTTGCCCCAATACCAGGCCTTGTGCGCGCCGGAGTTGTCGCGCCGCTCCATCACCCAGAGGCTATCGGTGATGATCTCGTCGTACTCTTTCCAGCGATTGAGGTTGATGTCGTTGATTTTGCCGGTGCGGACTTCGGCAGCGGCTTTGCGCAGGCGCGCGATGTAGTAGTGCGTGCGTTGCAACGTGCGGGTGGCGAGGATTTGGTCCAGGTCGGCCAGCAACACATCGCGAGGAAAGGCCACACGTGCATCTTCAGTCGGCGCGCCATGGAATGGCGTTGTGTCCCATATCCCGCCCGGTTCCCACACCGCGACTTGCGCACGCAGTTCGGCAATATGCGCGCGCACGGCATCCAGGTTGACGTCGGCGAGGCAGGCATCTAGCTGCGCGAGGAAGTCAACGCGGTTCAGGATGATATGGCCCAAAGGATGCACATCCCTATCCGACAGTTTCGAACTGCAATACCCGCAATTTCTCCGGCGCGATTCGCAAACTGAGCGTTAACATCTCTACACCTACTACACGCCCGTTAGCATCAAAATCTAGAATCACACCTGGCTGGACCTCTTCGGACTCAACGATCAACGACTCATCCAGACGGAAATAGAGTGCGTCATTCTCTTTATCGATTTTTAGTCTCATTTTATCCTGCCTATTTTCTGCCCAAACGGCGGTCAAAGAATACCGTCACGACACAGTTAGGGTACACGCCCGCAATATTTCGTTCCTGCAACATCATCCTGGTATGCGATGAAAACTCAAATTCAGGCATAGGATACCTCAGCACCGGATCGCCCAGATAATGTCGGACAGCGTCTCCTGCTCCGGCGTGAAGGTGAAGCGATGCAGGCGTGCCGCGTCGAACGTCGCCACGTAGTCGCGCAGAATGTCGCTCAACCACGTCAACTCCGCCTTAAGTTTCCAATGCGCGCCGCCGGGCGCGTACAAGACGAGAAACAGCCGGTTGGCGTAATGCTGGCGCTGCTCCTGACTCTGCGCGCGGTACAGCCACTCGATCAGCGCCGCCGGATGATTGACCGCGTAGGTAAGATCGTGGCCGAACCCACGCGGAAAGATGGAGGTTTTGTGATCGAAGCGCACGCCTTTGAGCGTGAAATCCACCAGGCGATCCCGCTGGTTCTCCGCCGGGATCACGCCGTCCAATGCGGCGAACATATCCTCCACCGCCCGCGCCGACCAAAAATTATACCAACGGTTCAGCGCGTAATCAAAAAACGCCCCGCGTTCCGGCGCAGCGCCAAAACGGCGCTCCAATTCCGCAAGCAAAGGCGCGAAAGACGGCTCATCGTAGACGAAGCGCGTCTGCGCGTCGAAAAGGTTGTTCTGCACCCGGCCCCAGCGATAGGGATAGGCCCAGCGTTTTTTCAGTTCACGCTCGCGGGTTTGGAGGGTTGAGGGAGTCACAAGGTTTTTATCGCTCCCAATAATTCAGTGGGGATCACAACCTCGATACCAGGCACTCGTGAAAAGTGCCGGGCATTGTTAGTCAACAAAGGCAAGGAAGCCTCCAAACACACTGCGGCAATCAGGACATCCTTGATGCCAATGTCCTGATTATGACGTATCAATTCTGCGTGGAGAGCGGCAGCACGGCGCGCGACGAGGTCATCTATAGGTAAGACCGTCATCACATCCAGCAATATTTCTTCGCCTATTTCTTTACGCGCCCATGCAACACCGAATAATAGCTCATACGCTGTGATAGCAGTGATGTAGCAGCGATAGTTCTTGACCGCCTGCTCAACCGCCGTCGCCCCCGGTTCACGGTCTTTGAGATAAGCAATCAACACGCCGGTATCTAGGCAGAGTCTGGGGTTGTCCATGCATCCCACGCCTGTTGAAGATAGGTTACCGCCTGGTCGAAATCCTGATCATCCTTCAGAGCACCACGCAATGTCAGAAAATGATCCAATGAAGTCAGACGCACACTTTGACCCTCAACGACGGTTTTAATAGCATCGCCTTCGCGCAGGTTCAAGACTTGCATAAGCCAACGAGGTAGCGAAATCACATCTTCACTCGTGCTCTGCGCAATCTTTTGTAACATTTTCTCACCTTTCACACTGCAACGCAATGCATTGACATATCGTATCTATGTCTATGGTATGAACGCACCTGATGGTTCTCACACCGATGTATATGCTAGACCAAATCCATTATAGCACACTTCGAACCTATCCGAAAATTCACCGTTGACGCACTAGAAACGCTCGCGGGCACAATTCCCGGCTAGAGACTTATTCTTTGACATTTCATGGACGGTCTATCAGCCTGCGCCCCCAATAGACAAATTCTATAAACTGGGGTACACTTCTCCCGTATCCAACACAGGCAGGAGGTGGCGCAGTGACAACCCAACACGTGGCTCCTTACGGAGCGTGGAAATCTCCCATCACATCCGA
>DYKY01000088.1:11832-17616 GCA_020722365.1 Thermoflexus sp. | reverse complement strand
TTGAGCTGTGTTTTCGATAGCGCGCTGACCATAGACGGCAAGAACAAGTCGACAATGCCCATCATCTCTTCCGGCGCGGTGTTCTTGAGCAAGCGCCGCGCCAGCATGGTTTTCCGGCTATCTCCGCTCATCCTACTCCTTGTTCCCTTTCCTTACGGCCCTATAACCGATGATGCGATATTTTAGCAGTGTCCAGAGTACTGTAAAACCATCTTTCCAGGAAATCTTCTTGCCTTCATTGAATTCCCGCCCACTGTAGGCGATGGGAACCTCGTAAATGCGGTTGCCGCCGAGCAAAATTTGGGCGGTGATTTCGGGGTCGAAGCCCCACCCGCTGGCTTTGAGACGCAGTTGGTCGGAGACCTCACGTGTGAATATTTTGTAACCCGTCTCCATATCGGTGAGGATGGTGTTGTAGAGGAGGTTGGTGACGAAGGTGAGAAAGCGATTGCCGACCATATGCCAGAAGAACATCGCTTTACTGGGGCCGCCGCGAAAGCGGGAGCCGTACACCACCTGCGCGCGTTTTTCCAGGATGGGGCGCAGCAAGTCGGGATAGTCGCGTGGATCGTATTCCAGGTCAGCATCCTGGATGAGGCGGATGTCGCCGGTTGCCTGTTGCAATCCCGTCCACACCGCACTGCCTTTTCCCTGATTTGCGGCGTGGAAAATGATGGTGAAGCCGGGTCGTCCTTCGAGGGTGCGTAAATAATCGCGCGTGCCGTCGTTGGAGCCGTCATCCACAATGACCAGTTCGCGCTCCATCGCCACGACGGCCTCATTCGCGTGGTCGGCCCAGATGCGGATGCTCAAATCCACGCCCTGAACCCGCTCGATGATTTCTTCGATGGTGGTAATCTCGTTGTAAACTGGAATAATGACTGAAAGCTTCATATGTCCTCCAAGCGTAGCTGCGCGAGTCGCGCTGTAGTCATTAGTCGGGTAGTCGTTGGTCTGGCAGTCGTTAGTCGGATCGTCATGGTTTTTCAAAGCGCGACCAGACCCAATCAAGCAAGGCCTGTCGTTCGACGGCGGTCAGGTCGCGCCATTGACCCGGTTGCAGATCCGGCGGCAGGATCAACGGGCCGATGGCGACGCGCACCAGCCGGATGATCGGCAGCGCCACCGCCGACAACATGCGCTTGATCTGCCGTTTTTTCCCTTCGTAGAGTACGATGCGCAGCCATGTCGTTTTGGAGGGCGCGGCGAGCGGTTTGGGAAACGGCGGCAGCGTTGGTGTGTCCGGTAGTACTTCCACATCCGCCGGACGGGTGATGCCGTCCTTGAGCATCACGCCATCCCGTAGCTGTTGGAGGACGTCGGCGTCGGGCTGCCCTACGACCAGTGCGAGATAGGTCTTGGGATGGTTGAAGTCCGGGTGTGTGACGCGATGTAGCAACTGTCCATCATCCGTCAACAGCAGCAATCCCTCACTATCGAGATCCAAACGTCCGGCGGCATGCAGTGTGCGCGGAATCCCTATATCGACCAACGCCGCGCGCCCGTAGCGATCCTTGTTGGCGCAGAGCACATTCAAGGGCTTATACGCCATCGCATAACGGTAAGAGTGCGTGCTCAACGATTGGTAGTCCTTCTCCAGCGCATTGCTGATGATTATAGTCATGCCGGGCAAAGGGGCAAGTGCAGGGAAACCGGGACCTTAAGACGCTTGCTGTCTCAAAAGAAAATCACTATAATAAATTATGTTACGATTATTATTCGGCAATGTCCAGCCATAATTCTTTGAGGGGTCAGATTAATGTGTGGGGAAGGGTGCACTGGCCATTGCGTTTACGCCTCAGGAGGTTACTGTGGATGTCGTCAAGGTCGCCGCAACCTCTCGTTCTACATCGGTGGCGGGCGCTATTGCCGGGATTGTCCGTGATAAAGGCCGGGTGGATGTGCAGGCGATTGGGGCCGGGGCGGTCAACCAAGCCGTCAAAGCGATTGCCATTGCGCGCGGGTATCTCGCACTCGATGATATTCACATTTATTGTGTGCCCTCTTTCTCCGAAATTCTCATCGAGGGCAAAGAAAGGACTGCTGTGCGGTTGGCAGTGGAATCCTCTCGTTAAGGTCTAGTTTCAGTGCGCTGGGGCAAGTCGCAGGGTGGACTGCTTTGCAGCGTTCACTGAGTGGAAAGATCAATTCAATCTTATCAGTTTTCAAAGGAGGCGTTATGACAGAGGAGAAGCAGAAGAGACTTCGGTTGATGACGTTTTGGCTCTTTTCGGGCGTGATGATCGTCTTTGCGGCTGTGACTGCTTATCTGTTTATATTCGCAGGTGACATATGGATGGCGGTCAAGGGGTCTTTCCCGATCGTGCTGGTCGTTGCGGTCGCGGCGGCGATTATCTATGCGGTTTACTATTTCCTGGTTTACAAGAAAGGGTAGTCGTCGTTAGCTGCCAGCACCGTCTTCGGCGCTTCATAGTCAATTTGATGCCCTGCAAAAGCTGCAGGGCATCGATTTTCTCGTGAGGAAGCTGCGGCAATTCCCGTGTCGCGCGTTGCTCGCTGTGCAGGTTGCGTACGTATTCTCTTGACGGCGCGTCATTACCCGCCGGGCAAGTTCAACAGCAGGTTTTCCAATGCCAGTTGCGCGTTGGCATTGCGTTGTAGCGCCTCCTGGCATCCTTCCACTGCCTTGAGCGTGCTGACGGTGGCAGGCAAGGGGACGTGCTGCGCGATCTGGGTCAGCGTCGTGTGATGTTGCTGGTGGATAGCACGCTCTGCATTTCCTGTCTGGATGAGCAGTACATCCCGCCAGCCGGTCAGCCAGTATTCGAGCGTTTCGCTCACGTTGACACTCGCATCACGGATGAGTGCCTGTGCTGTATCGAACCGCGCCGGCAAATCCTGGTGCAGCACATCCAACAGCAGCGCCAGCGCGTTTTCCATACGCTGGTGATATACGACGTCTGTAGCAGCGCGGATAGCCCATCCTATACGCCCGCCGGAAATCCGCGCCAGGCGGGTGGCTTGTTCTGCCGGGACATTCCACTGCTCACGCAAAGCCTGTTCGACGGTGGCGGTAGCTAATGGCCGCAAGACGATCTGCTGGCTACGCGAGACAATGGTCGGTAACAGCCCATCCGCATCTTGTGCCAGGAGGATCAGATGGGCGTAGGCGGGTGGCTCTTCCAGCGTCTTGAGCAGCGCGTTAGCAGCGCCGATGGTCGCGCGTTCGAACGCGGCGATGAGGGCGATTTTGCGCGGGCTTTCGTTGGGGGTTAGCGCGAGGAACCGCTCAACGGCGCGGATTTGATCGATCTTCAGCGCCCCGTCCTCTTCTTCCGGCTCCACCAGCATTAAGTCGGGATGATTGCCGGAGGCCAGCTTGCGGCAGGCCAGGCACACGCCGCAGGGACGTTCGTCGGCCTGGCCCTTGCACAGCAGCGCCCCCGCGACCAGGCGGGCGAGCGTCATCTTGCCGACGTTGTCCGGCCCACTGATCAGCAGCGCGTGGGGGACTTCGTCGTGTTCAATGGCGGTCTGCAACTGTCGCACGGCCCACTCGTGGCCTACGATGTGCCAGGGCTTCATTGATCCTCCACAGTCGGATGCTCTTCCGGGAAACAGACATTTGTGGCGATGGTGAACAGCGATGCGGGCACACTGTCGCGAATCTCAGGGGTAAGGTGGATGACGGTGTAATAGGTGAGAGGGAGCTGGCGTATTGCCTGTACCAGCAATTCTGGTCGCACAACGATGAGGGCAATTCGATAACTGTGACGACGGAGTAGTGTGATGACCCGCGCCCACCCTTGCCCGTAAACCAGTTCCATCGGGCCGATTTCGTCCAGGATGAAGACTTGTGTAGGAAAACAAGCGTCCAGCGCGTGGTCGCTGCGCGCGAGAGCCTCCGGGGAAAAACGAAAGTGCCCCACGAGTAAACCGGCATTGCTGTTGAGTGGAAAGGTCAGCGGGTAAGTATCCCCAGAGTGTAACTCCTGGACGGTCAAGTCATCTGGGCCGGTGCGTAAGGTGATAAGCCCCGAGACTCTCACATTGGTTCCGCGGAGCATGTGAACCAGTGAGACACATACTGTGCTTTTGCCAATTTGACGATTGCCGGTGAGAAGGACTATTCTCGGTTCCAACATCCTGGTTTCAGCATCCCAGATTAAGAATAAGGGCCGGGGGAATCCGCCGGCCCTGTGTGGAGATGGCGGGAATCGAACCCGCGTCCGAAGAATTCGACGATGCGCTTCTACGAGCATAGTCGGCGCTTTCGTTTTACCCGGAGGGCCGCTGCCGACCGCGCCGCATCCGGGTTAGCCGAGGTGTCTTAGCGCTTCCTTATCGGCGTCTGGAAGTGAGCGCGCAGACGGTATGTCACCGGACTCCAGCGCGCCTGCGAGACGCTGGAGGGGCGTGACCGGTATCCCGATCAGGTTTTGGGTAACCCGTTCTGCTTACGCAGCGACGGCGACCGGGGCCGAAGCCCAGGTGTTCGCCATAGCGGGAACCCAGGTGTTTGCCTTAGTGTTGGCATTTTGGGTTTGCTCCTGGGTTTACGGAGACGGAGCCTCCCCGGCTCGCAGCCCACCCCCAGCCTTCCCCGTCGAAACCTATCATCCCCGCTATTATTATACCATAGGTCGTTCAGACTACAAAAGTCTCCACGATTCAGTGCGTTGGATCGGCGTTGCTTCTCACGGAGCCCTATGGCACGCCAGTACCAGAGTTTTCGTCGCCATGACCTACAGCGCATCACCGAGAAGGATGCCGAACAACCCGACGACGACACCCAGATGTAGAAATAGCTCTGTGTCTGCCAGCCAGGTGATGACAGGCCAGTGAGGGAGCAGGTTGAAGACCAGGTTCAATAACACCATGCCGATGCCGATGAGCACCGGCAACCCCTTGTGATGGGCCAGAAATTCACTGACTTTTTTTAGCAGTTCATTCATCACCACTCCTCTGCGTCGAAACTCTGTAGGTGGATACTTGTGCATGTGAGATTGTATCACAACGAGCCTAGACTACAAAAGCCTCAGCAGGAAACTGAAGCTTGATTTTAGAAGACTTTTGTAGTAAAATATATAAAGTTGTTTATTTTTGTAATTAATAGAGGAGGTAAACTATGGTCACATTAGGCGATATGGCCCCGGACTTCATATTGCAGTCCGATAGGGGCGAAACGGTCTCTTTGTCCCAGTATCGTGGGCGCAAGGTTGTGCTCTACTTCTATCCCAAGGCGGATACACCGGGCTGTACGCAACAGGCTTGCGCGTTGCGCGATGTTTATCCGAATATCGAAGCCGAAAACGCTGTCGTCATCGGTGTCAGTCCTGACGACCCGCAAGCGTTGGTGAAATTCCGGGCAAAGTACGCTTTGCCTTTTGTTTTGCTCTCCGATCCCGATCACAAGGTCGCCGAGGCTTACGGTGCGTGGGGGGAGAAGCAAATGTATGGAAAAACATACGAGGGCCTCATCCGCAGTCACTTCGGCGTGGATGAGGAAGGGCGTCTGACCGAGGTCGCGCACAAGGTAAAACCGTTGACCACGGCGGATTTGGCGCTCAAGCTGGTTAAACTATAAATCCAAAGTCCAGCGCCCGACGCATCAGTGCGTCGGGCGCTGTGCATATTGCATCTCACGGCATAGGAATGTTAAACAGCCCGAAGACTTGCTCCCAGAACGTCACCGGGGCAAACCATAAGTATATGGCGACGCCCAGGCAGATACAAATCAAGACGAGCAAGATGGCAACAATGACGTAAATCCATTTGGAGCGTTTGGCCGGCGGCGCAGCCGGCGATGAAACGGGCGGTGTA
>DYKY01000088.1:0-11732 GCA_020722365.1 Thermoflexus sp. | reverse complement strand
GGAGCCGTCTGAGGCGCAGAGCCAAGCTGGATAAACGGCTGACGTGGTGGCGGGGTGGGGGTCTCCGTATACGGGCGATACGGTTCTTCATAGTCGGGTGGGGGCGGCGGTGGCATATAGGGCGCACTATCGTCTATCACGTGGGTGGCGCTGCCCGGCATCGTTGGCACGAGCTTCTCCGTGGGCAACGTCTCTTCAACCTCGTAGCGGAAGGTGATGTAATCAGCCAGCGTGATCACATCTCCCGGCATGAGCCGGTGCGGGCCGGTAAGTTGACGGTGGTTCACCCATGTGCCGTTGGTGCTGCCCATGTCCTCAACGATGGCCGTTGTTCCCGTTGTCTCTTCCGCTAACCGGATTTGGGTATGGTGGCGTGAGATGCGTGTGCTGTCGATGACGATTGTATTATCGGCTGTGCGGCCTATCGTGCAGACGATGTCCTGCAACGGGTAGGCTTGACCTTCATTTGGTCCTTCAATCACAACCAGAGATCGCCGATTGTAGTTTTCCATAGTTTCAACCTCCCCTTTTGCTGAAAATGAGTATACTCCTGTAAAGCATACAAGCAAGTGATCAATCGTCCGACTAACGACTGACGACTATCCGACCAATCTCAGGAGAATCTATGAAACCCATAATCGTCGATGCACACCTGGACCTAGCCTACAACGCTGTAGTGCTAGGACGCGATTTGCTGCGCCCTGTGAAAGCGATTCGCGATCTTGAAGTCGAGACGCCGCCGCCCGGCGGCCCGGCCGGTACGTGCATGACCACACTGCCCGAGCTGCTTAAGGGGCGCGTGGCCATTGTCGGGGGAAGTCTCTTTATCGCGCCGGATTTCAAAGGCTCGCTGGAGCCGCGGTACTACCATACCCCGCAAGAGGCGCACCGTCACGCCGTCCAGCAACTCGACTATTACCGTCGTCTCGCCGACGAAAACGAGCAGGTTGTCCTCATAAACACGGTTGCTGATATGGACGCGGTGTTGGCTTCCTGGGATACGGAGCAGCCGCGATTGGGCATTTTTATCGTGATGGAAGGCGCGGATCCAATCCAGGAACCGGGGGAAGTGGGGTGGTGGGTAGAACGTGGCCTGCGCGGCGTCGGCTTGAGCTGGTTGATGGGGACCCGATACGCCGGCGGCGATACAGTCCCCGGCCCGCTGACCGACGAAGGCCGGCGTCTGCTCACCGCCATGGCCGACTACAACCTGCTGCTCGATCTCAGCCATCTATGGGAAGAGGCTGCCTACGAGGCATTGGATCGCTATCCAGGGCCGGTTGCAGCGACGCACGCCAACCCGCGCGCTTTCGTGGACCGCCCGCGCATGCTGTCCGACAGGCTCATCCGCCGGATTGCCGACTGCGACGGCGTGATGGGCGTCATCCCCTTCAACCGTATGCTGGACGAGAACTGGCGTCCCGGCGACGCGCGACTGCCCCTTACACGCCTTGTCGAGGTCATCGACCACGTCTGCCAGGTCACGAGTGCTGCACGTTTCGTGGGTCTCGGCACGGACTTCGACGGTGGATTTGGACGCGAAGCAACGCCAGAGGGTTTGGAGTCCGGCGCAGATTTGGGCAAGCTTGGCGCACTGTTGGCCGAGCGCGGATACGCAGATGCGGACGTCACCGCGATTCTGAGCGGGAACTGGTTGCGCCTGATGCGCCGCGCGTTATCTGATTTTTGAGACTCGGTCGATCGATTTTTGCTTGGTCTGGATCGCCAGATCCAGACCAGAACGGGGATCTGGCGATCCCCTGAAAGCATTTTGCGATCTATTGAGACTAACGACTACCAGACTAATTTCAGGGGTTGCTATCTTCTTGAAGTGTGGTATTATACCGCTACACCTGCCGTGTGCGTGAAACCGACACGGGGTTTTGAGCCAACATTTTGATAAAAAGGGGTCCCTTGTCCAAGAGCGATGACGCGGTAGCCTTCGGGCAAGGCTGAATCGTTCGGCAGGACCCCACCTGCGTCAGCAGGGTCAAAGCCAGCGGTACACGGCACGGCGGGGCCGAACTTATCGGCAACAAAAAGCCACGCTTTTCGCAAGCGTGGCTTTTTGTTGGGTATTTGTCACTTTATGTTATGTAAAGTAACCTTGACTTTCCATCTCGCTTGTGTTATGCTGCGTGAAGATTGATTCGCGCGAATTCATTGACCAAACTATTTTCTTTATCGATGGGGCTGTGGCGTAAGGGATTTCGTGTGATGTGGTTCCACAGCCCAGTATTTCGGGATTGAGGGCTGTATGTATTGGGAACGGGTCTCCGAGGAGATTTATCTCTTCACTAGCGATCGGTACGCTTTAGTCAACTCTGTGGCGGTGGTGACGCAGGAAGGAATCGTCCTGGTTGATGCGCTTCCCTTCCCGGAGGAAGCCAAGCAAATCGCGCGTTTCCTCGAAGTGCGGGTGGGAGCGGACTATCACTCTGCGATTTTGACCCACCATCACATGGACCACGTTTACGGGTTATTTGCTTTTCCGCAGACTATCGACCTTGTCGCGCACGAATTGTGCCGGAAAAAGTTATTAGAAGTCGGCCAATCGTCACTCGATGAGGCGCGGCAGAGCGATTCCACGTTCGCTGAGGTTACCCTGCGCATTCCGAACATCACTTTTGATACAGGTGAGCTGTTATTGCGTGCGGGTAACAAGCGCTTTCGGTTGTTTCCATTGCCGGGTCACACCGCCGATAACATCGGCGTCTTTATGGAGGAGGAAGAAATCCTCATCACCGGTGATGCAGTGATGGCGATTCCCATCATCGCAGATGGTGACTGGGCGCGCGAGATCGAGACACTGCGATACATCAAACAGCTGGCCCCGGAAACCATCGTGCAAGGCCATGGCGAGGTTATCCTGCGCGGTGAGATCCAGATCGTGCTGGATCGCTACATCCGCTATTTGGAATGTATCCACAAGAAAGCCCAGACTGCTCTGCGGCAGGGGCGCGACCGCAAAGAAATCTGGAACATCCCCTTGGAAGACTGTGGCCTGGAACGGGTGCCGCTCGGCATCGCCAGCCACCGCCTGCACGTCGCCAACATCCTGAGCATCTACGACAAACTCAGGGCCGGTTGAATGAGCGAATGAATGAATCAGCGAATCGGCGAATCGGCGAATCGGCGAATCAGCGAATCAGCGAATCAGCGAATCAGCGAATCAGCGAATCAGCGAATCATTCTTTCATTCGCCCATTCTTCCATTCGCTGATTTCTCTATTCGCTGACTCTTCCATTCGCCCATTCTTCTATTCGCTGATTCTTTCATTCGCTGATTCTTTCATTCGCTGATTCTTTCATTCGCTGATTCTTTCATTCGCTGATTCTTTCATTCGCCCATTCTTCCATTCGCTGATTTCTCTATTCGCTGACTCTTCCATTCGCCCATTCTTCCATTCGCTGATTTCTCTATTCGCTGATTCTCTATGGATACGATCCGTGCATGGTTGGAGCGTTACCTCGAGGCGCTGGAGCGCGACAACGCCTCGCCCTACACCGTCAAAAACTACCGCATCGACATCGGACAGTTCATCGACTACAGCACCGAACACGGGGTTCACACCCTGGCCGGACTGCAACGCGATCTGGTGCGGGATTATCTGGAAGAGTTGGCTGAAGCCGAGTACGCGCGGGCCAGCATTGCGCGGCGTGTCTTCGAGATGCGCGCCTTCGGCGATTATCTGGTGCGCCACAAAGCGTGGGAACAGAATCTCTTCCGCCGCATCTACGCGCCGCGCGTTCCGCGCCGTCTGCCTCGCTATCTCACCGTCGAGGAAATGCAGCGATTGTTAGCCGTCCCGGACAGCGCAACGCCACAAGGGATGCGCGACCGCGCCATTCTTGAAACGCTCTATGCCTCCGGGGTGCGGGTCGCCGAGCTGGCCGCTTTGGATGTGCGCGATGTGGATATGGGCAGCGCCGAGATGCGCGTCATCGGCAAAGGGGATAAGGAGCGGCTGGTCTTGCTGGGCCGTCCGGCGGTGGCAGCGTTGCGGGCGTACATCGACGTGGGACGTCCGGCGCAGTTGGGAGATCGCAAGCCAACAAACGCACTATTCCTCAACCGCTTCGGGGGGCGGCTCTCTGTGCGCTCGGTGGACGAGATCGTGCGGCAAGCCGGCGTCGTGGCCGGCATCGACCAGACGGTGACGCCGCACCTCTTGCGGCATACCTTCGCCACGCACATGCTCGATGGCGGGGCCGATCTGCGGGTGGTTCAGGAACTTCTCGGTCACGAAAACCTGGCGACGACGCAGATTTACGCCAACGTGACCCAAAAGCGCGCCCGCGAAATCTACCTGCGTGCCCATCCCCGCGCCGCCGAAGTGGATGCTGACCCAGAATAGAGGCGAGTGCATAACACTCGCCCCCTTTCCTGTCTACCGTCTACCGTCTACCGTTTACCGTCTACTGTTCTACAACTCAACCACCAACTCCGGCTCTTCCGCGTGCTGCAAGAGGATGCCGTTCTCGTCCACATCTACGCGGATGGTGTCGCCGGGCTGGAACTCGCCATTGAGCAACCTGTCGGAGAGTGGGGTCTCCACTTCTTGCTGGATGAGACGCTTGAGCGGGCGCGCGCCGTATTCGGGATCGTAACCGTGGACGGCGAGCCATTCCTGCGCTGCGTCGCTGAGCACCAGACCCAGGTTGTTGTCCTGGATGCGCGCGCGCAGCTTGCCGATCTCCAGCAAGACGATCTCGCGGATGTCATCGTGGCTGAGCGCGTGGAACACAACCACGCTGTCTACCCGGTTGAGGAATTCCGGGCGGAAGAGCTTGCGTAGCCTGTTCATAAGCTTCTGGCTCATATCCTTGTAGGCCTGTTCGGCGTCGGTTTCCAGGGTTTCCAGGGTAAACCCCAGCTTGCTCTGGCGCATAATCTCCTCTGCGCCGATATTCGAGGTCATAATGATGATCGTGTTGCGGAAATCGACTTTGTGGCCTTTAGCATCGCTCAACACGCCCTCTTCCATGATTTGTAGCAGCATATTGAAGGCATCCGGATGCGCTTTTTCGATTTCATCGAAGACCACGATAGAATAAGGTCGTCGCCGCACCGTTTCAGTCAACTGTCCGGCCTCATCGTAGCCCACGTAGCCGGGCGGCGCACCCACCAGGCGGGAGACCGTGTGGCGCTCCATAAACTCCGACATGTCGAGTTGAATCAGTGCGTCTTCGCTGCCGAACATAAACGTCGCCAACGCCTTGGCGAGTTCGGTCTTGCCTACACCTGTCGGCCCCAAGAAAATAAAAGAGCCGATGGGACGTCGCGGATCTTTCAATCCGGCGCGCGCGCGCCGCACGGCCTTGGCGATACTGTCAATCGCTTCACCTTGCCCGACGATGTGCTGGCGCAGTTCGATCTCCATCTGCAGCAGTCGCCGCGATTCCGCTTCGGCGATCTGGTTCATCGGGATGCCGGTCCACATCGCGATGATCTCGGCCATATCCTCAGGATTGACCGTCAGCCCGTCATCCTGAATGCTCTGGAGATGCCGGAGTTCCTCCATTTTGTTCTCCAGCGCCTTCTCTTCGACTTCTAACTCGGTCAGCGTGTGGTGTTTCTTCTGCGCCTCCAACTGCGCACGTTTCAGACGCAGGTCTTGCAGTTGTTCGAACACTTCGCGCAGTTGGATGGAGATGGGGGACTTGTACATTTTGACGCGCGACGCGCCTTCGTCCATCACATCGATGGCCTTGTCCGGCAGGAAGCGATCCGGGACGTAGCGCGCCGACAGCCGCGCCGCCGCTTCAAGAGCTTCGTCGCTGATGTGCAAATTGTGGTGCAACTCGTAGGCGTGTTTGATGCCGCGCAGAATGTTGATGGTTTGTTCGACCGTTGGCTCGTCCACAAACACCGGCTGGAAACGCCGTTCCAGCGCCGGGTCCGACTCGATGTGTTTGCGGTATTCGTCCAACGTCGTCGCGCCGATGCATTGCAGTTCACCGCGCGCGAGCGCCGGTTTGAGGATGTTCGCAGCGTCCATCGATGATCCTGCGGACCCCGCGCCCACCAGCATGTGCAGTTCGTCGATGAAGACGATGGTGTTGCCGTCTTTCAATTCGTGAATGACCCGTTTCAGGCGCTCCTCGAACTGGCCCCGGTACATCGTGCCGGCGACCAATGCGCCGATGTCCAACTGCATCAGGCGCTTGCCCAGGATGGGGCCGGGCACGCCGCCGGAGATGATGCGCTGCGCGAGGCCTTCGACGATGGCAGTCTTGCCGACGCCGGGTTCGCCGATCAGCGCCGGGTTGTTCTTGGTACGGCGCGCCAGAATCTGGATGACACGCTCGATTTCTGCGTGGCGCCCGATGACCGGATCGAGTTTGGAGTCTTCCGCCAGACGAGTGAGATCGACGGCGACGTGGGCGAGTACCGAGTCCTGGGTCCGTTCGCCGCCCCGTGAAGCAGGCTTGCGCCCGGCCGGTTCGGCGGCGCGGCTTGGCGTTAGCCGTTCGACGCGCCGGCGTATGGCTTCGACGGATAGCCCGGCCTGGGTGAACACGGCGATGATGACACCTTCGTGTTGTTGGAGCAGCGCCAGCAGCAGGTGCTGTGTGTCGACGACGGCGCTCTGGTAGCGCTGCGATTCATCGATCGCCATTTGGATCAAGGCTTTGGTGGATTGGCGTAACTCGGGTTCCAGGGTAGTCAGCGGAGCGGCGCTGGAAAGACGCGCCACTGTTTGTTGCGCCTGCACAGCGCGCAGTCCCATGTCGCGTAGGACCCGTCCGGCGACGCCTTCGCCTTCAAGCAGCAGGCCGAGCAGGATGTGTTCCGGCCCGATCGTCGCGTGGCGCATACGCGTCGCTTCGATTTGCGCAAAGCGCAGGACTTCTTGTGCTGCTGGTGTAAATCTTTCTAGTGGATCGACCATGATTTTATCCTCAAATGTGTCCCACGATTATAGTACGAAAATCCGCGTCCGTGTCTCAATGGTCTGCACTTACAACCCTTTTTCTCTCTTGCTTCCATTATAACATAAAACTGGCTGGAAAAGCCACCAAACAAAACGCGCGGGGTCAATGACCCCGCGCGTCATGTGGAAACTGCTTTTCTGGGATTAGCGGACAGCCTGCATGATCAGCGCCGTGAATTCCTCCCACTCTTCCGGGAAGAGGTGCAGCGTGACGTTCGACAGTTCGATGTGATACAGTTCTTCGTCATCATCCGGCTCATTGGAGACCCAGACCACGTAGTTCTCGGTTTCACCCAGTGTTTGGACTTTCGGATCGTTACCCATCGTATTTACCTCATTTCTCATCTGTGAATTGTGAATAGAATCCCGCGCTCGCGTTGGTTACGGACCGTGGCAAGCACGGATCAGGAACCTGGTTATGCTTAGCGGCGGCGATCGTTATCGCGACGCCCACCATCGCGGCGCCCACCTTCACGGCTTCCACCCTCACGGCGTCCGCCGGAGTTGGAGCGCGGCGCGTCCTGCGCCCGGGCTTCTTCCAGTGTCCAGCCTTCCAACACGGCCCGGCGCGACAGCCGGATTTTGCCTTCGGGACCGACGTCGGTGACCATCACCATCACTTCGTCGCCCACATTGACGACGTCCGTGACCTGATTGACGTGCGTATCGGACAACTGGGAGATATGCACCATCCCGTCGGTGCCCGGCAGGATTTCCACGAAAGCGCCGAAGTCGGTGACGCGCACAACTTTGCCGGTGTAAATCTTCCCGGCTTCGGCGGTTTCCATCATCGCGTTGATGTACTTCAGCGCCTTCTGCGCGCCTTCGCCGCCGGGTGACCCGATGAAAACCGTGCCGTCTTCCTCAACATCGACCTTGACGCCATACTCTGCCTGGATCGCGCGGATATTCTTGCCGCCGGGGCCGATGAGTGCGCCGATCTTTTCAGGATCGATGCTGGTGCTGAGCATCTTCGGCGCGAAGGAAGAGAGTTCCGCGCGCGGCGCCGGAATCGTCGCTTCGATCACGTCGATGATCTGCTCGCGCGCCTGCTTGGCCTGCGCCAGCGCCTCGGTGAGAATTTCGCGGGTAACGCCCTTGATCTTGATGTCCATCTGCAAGGCCGTGATGCCCTGGCGCGTCCCCGTGACCTTGAAGTCCATATCGCCCAGGTGGTCTTCCATCCCCTGGATGTCGGTGAGGACGCGGTAACGCTCGCCGTCGCTCACCAGGCCCATGGCGATGCCGCCGACGGGGGCCTTAATCGGCACACCGGCATCCATCAACGCCAGCGTGCTGCCGCAGGCGGAGGCCATCGAGGTGCTGCCATTGGAGGCCATCACTTCGCTGACCACCCGGATGGTGTAGGGGAATTTGTCTTTGGGAGGCAGCACCGGCACGAGTGCGCGCTCGGCGAGTGCGCCATGGCCGATCTCGCGGCGGCGTGGCCCGCGCAGCGGGTATGCTTCGCCGGTGGAGAAGGGCGGAAAGTTGTAGTGGTGAATGTAACTCTTGGTGTCCTCGGGGAAGAGATCGTCGATCTCCTGCTCCTCGTTGGGCATTCCCAGGGTTACCAGGCTGAGCACCTGCGTCTCACCACGGGTGAACAGGCCGCTGCCGTGCGGACGCGGCACCAGATGCACCTCGGCGGCCAGCGGGCGGATGGTGCGCTGATCGCGTCCATCGGGGCGGATGTTTTCGTCCAGGATGCGGCGGCGGACGACGGCCTTGAGCGCGTCGTCGAACGCTTCGGCGATCTGCGCGGGCGTCCATCCCTCGGCCTCGGCTTCTTCGGCCAGTTGCGCTTTGACGCCATCGCGCAAGGCATCCACTGCCTCGATGCGTTCACCCTTCAGCGGTGAGGTTGCCAGCAGATTCTGAATGTCCGCGGTGACGAGGGCGGCGACGCGGGCCTTGAGGGCCTCCGGCAGGGTGAATGACGGGTAGTCGCTCTTGGGCTTGCCGACGGCGGCGCGCATCTCGTTTTGGACGGCAATCACGTCCTGAATGGAGTGGTGGGCCAATTGCATGGCCTCGACCATCAAACCCTCTTCGATCTCGTTCGCGCCGGCCTCGACCATGATGATGGCATCGACGCTACCGGCGACGCGCAGGTCCAGGTCGCTGTTCTTCATCTGTGAGATGGTGGGATTGACGACCAGTGCGCCATCGATGTAGCCGATGCGCACCCCGGCGACCGGTCCATCGAAGGGGATATCGGAGATCATCAAAGCCGCGGAAGCCGCAGTGATGCCCAGAATATCAGCATAGTTCTCCTCACCCTGTGAGAGGGAGGTGACGATGACTTGCACGTCGTTGTGCATGTCTTTGGGGAAAAGCGGGCGCAGGGGCCGGTCGATCAGGCGGCTGGTCAACGTCGCCTGTTCAGAGGGTTTGCCCTCGCGGCGGAAAAATGATCCAGGAATGCGCCCGACGGCGTAAAGCCGTTCCTCGAAATCCACGCTCAGCGGGAAAAAGTCGATGCCCTCACGCGGCGTGCGGGCCATCGTGGCCGTTGCCAGTAACACCGTGTCGCCGCTTTGCGCGACGACTGCGCCGCCCGCGAGTTGCGCGATCTTGCCGGTGGACAGGGTGATGGTATGATCACCCAGCTTCGTCGTAAATGTACGTTCTTCTAACACAATTGTCCTCCTAATTTCTGTGACTCCGACCCGCCAAGCAACCGGACGTCGAAGGTCAGAAACTGGGGGCTGTTGTACACCGCGACGCGGCGTTGCACCCCAAACCCCAATTCCCACCTTCCACACGCGGTCAAGCGGTCGAGCCGGATCTATCTTGTGATATTTTTAATTAACCTTGCCCATAGCGTTTTCGCTTCTGCGCAAGGACGATACACACTTTATGGTACAGACAAACGAGTAGATGGATGAAACTGCCTTGCAGTTTCCACATCTACTCGTTTGGCATGGTCGAACCGCGAACCGGTACTTTATTTGCGCAAACCGAGCCGTTGGATGAGAGTGCGGTAGCGCTCAAGGTCCACTTTCTGCAGGTAGGCCAGTTGGCGGCGGCGTTGCCCCACCATCTTCAGCAGCCCGCGCCGCGAACTTTCATCGTGTTTGTGGACCCGCAGATGATCGGTCAGGTCGTTGATGCGGTGCGTGAGCAGCGCAATCTGCACTTCCGGTGAACCGGTGTCATCTGCCGATAAGGCATATTCTTTGATGATCTCCTGCTTCTCTTCTTTATCTAACACGCCTATATACTCCTTAAATTCGAGAACCAACCGAGCGTTTTTCAGTTTTCGTTTCGGCCAGTGGTCAATAGTGATGGGGAGTATACCATAGACAGCGTTTTTAGCAAGATGTGAGGTGAGCATTCAGCCATCAGCTATCAGCAAAAATACTCAACTTTGGCATCCGCTGGTATAATCAGGACAGAACATCTCTATCTCTAACATCTCTATCTCTAATCTCTCTCTTTCACTCAGGAGTTGGCTATGCCTGACAAAATCACATTGACGCTGGATGCGATGGCCCACGGCGGCGAGGCTATCGGTCGCCACGCGGGACGCGCGATCTTCGTCCCTTACGCCATTCCTGGCGAGCGGGTGCTGGCTGAAATCGTCGCCGACCACGGACGCTACGCGCACGCGCGGTTGCTCGAAGTGCTTGAGCCTTCCCCGGCCCGCGTCGAACCGCCGTGCCCGCACTTTGGTCCCGACGCCTGCGGCGGTTGCCAATGGCAGCACATCGCTTACGGGGTGCAGGCGCGTATCAAGGGACTGGTGGTGATGGACCAATTCCGGCGCGTCGGCAAATTTGACGAACCACCAATCCTCGAACCGATTCCTGACGAGACTGGCTGGGAGTACCGCAATCACGCGCTCTTTCATACGGACGCCGAGGGCCGCCTGGGATTTCTCTCTGCGCGCAGCCACGATGTCTACCCTATCGACGATTGTTTGATCCTGCACCCGCTGCTGTGCGAGTTGTGGCAATCACTGAATATGGCTTATCCAGCATTGGAGTGGATGGAACTGCGCGCCGGGACCGCAACCGGCGACCTGATGGTGGTCTTGCAGGCGCAGGAAGAGGAACCGCCCGCGTTGGAGGTGGATTTCCCGTTGTCGGTGGTGCAGGTACGGCACGATGACGCCATCGCGCCGCTCATTGGCCTGGACTATATCATGGAGAGCGTTAGCGGGCGTGAATTTCGCATCTCGGCGACGAGTTTCTACCAGGTGAATTCTGCGCAGGCGGCGCAGTTGGTCGCTCTGGTGCTGGAAGCGTTGGAACCATGTGGCTACCAGAAAGTGCTCGATGCGTATTGTGGCGTGGGATTGTTCACCGCTTTCCTGAGCGAAGAAGCCGGTCATGTGACCGGCATCGAGGCGCATCCGGCGGCTGTTGCCGATGCACGGCACAACCTGGCGGGGGCGGATAACGTCACGATCCTGCAAGGGACGGTGGAAGACGTGCTGCCAACCGTCGAGCACAAGCTCGATGCCGCGGTCGTCGATCCGCCGCGCACCGGCCTGGAACTGGCGGCGCTGGATGCGCTGGTAGCGCACGCGCCCAAACGCATCGCCTACGTCTCGTGCGACCCGGCGACGTTGGCGCGCGACGCCCGGCGACTGGTGAAGCACGGCTACACCCTGCAATGGGTCCAGCCGGTGGATTTGTTCCCGCAGACGTATCACATCGAGAATGTCGCGTTGTTGACGCGGTAATATGTCGGAGGAGATGACGATGAAAAACACGATTTCACTGTTTCAAGTCGATGCGTTTACCCGCGTTCCCTTCAAGGGGAATCCGGCGGCGGTGTGTTTGC
>DYKY01000002.1:55351-67694 GCA_020722365.1 Thermoflexus sp. | reverse complement strand
TAGTAGTAGATATTTATGAAAAGGCGTAGTCTTATAACCATTTATTGCCTCAAGTAAAACAAGGGATTTGTGGAGTGGAAGAGGACTTATAGAGTTCTTTATTAGTGCCTTCATCGCATTTGCATCAAGGGTAATCAAATTAACACGACCTTGACAAACCATTGCTCGATCATCTATGCCTTGATCTGCCAATTTGCTGTAGGTGTCATCTGCTATGTGCGCTGCGATGTCTGCCAAACCTTCTGGATTTACATTCCAGTTAGTTTTAACCGTGGAAGCAAAACAGGGAAATGGATTCGCTTCAATACCAATGGCTTTTATACGATTAAGTTTCGATTCAACCAATGTTGTTCCGGTCCCGCAAAAAGGGTCTAAAACAACAGATTCTTCAGTAAGCCCAAAATCGCTAAAATAGTCTCTAACTAAATGTGGAGGATAGGACAATACAAAACGATACCAATCATGAAAATTTCTATCTTCAGGATTAATAGAATTACTACTGTCGCTAATAGCACTTGCTTTCCGGTTAGAAGCTATCTTGTTAGAAAGCAAGTTTAGCGGTAAAGGAATTTGAAGAAATTTATTTTGCATTTCGCCACGGGTGTTTTCTGCGCTGAATCTGAAATTATGCGGAATCTTTCCGCATAAAACCCCAAGGGGGATGCTTCTACATAAAACGAACAGAGTACACCCTGGATAAACAGGGCAATCTCACCTACACATTAGTATAGTCACATCTTATGTATGTCAACGATGATTAGGGAACGACATCACGCAACGTTTCACGACCTCGCCTCGCCGCCCATCCCATGCCACAAGCGCCGCATTTCCTCGCATGTCTCTAACAGTTCATCCAGCGTCCCCTGCCTTCCATCAGGCGGCCCATCCGTTCCACCGACACGCCGATCTGCCGATAGCGCGCCACCAGCATGCCGGTGAACATCGTCAGCTCGCCGATCCCGCTCAGCAGGAAGACGTAGAGCGAGAAGTCGCCTACTGTAAACGTCCCCGCGCGCATAGACTGCCCGGTCAGGATCAAACTGTAAGGCTTGTCATCGGGATTTTGTGTGTTAGAATCACCTTTCGGAGTCTGACAGATATGGCGTATATTCTTCCACTTTTATTGTACACAGGCCTGGGTGGTGGAGTTCTGCTACTTGGCATAGCATCGATCCCGCGACTGCGCTTTCTGCGCAAACCTGTGAAGGCCGGTTGGCTGACGCTGCTCGCTTTTCTCTGGCTGCTCTTGCCCCAGCAAGGGCGCTGGCTGCCGTCGTTATGGGCGCCGGGATCGGTCCTGGGAGGGCAGATTTTATTGGATCTGACGCCGGCCGTGTGGTGGCTTGGTCTGAGTGTGACGCTGATCTTCGCCGGTGTGGCCTGGTTTGAAGTCGCCGAATGGCGGGACGCACCCAGGTTGGCCGAGGCCACCGTCATCACCATCCTGATACTCACGTGGTCGACGCTGATGAGCGGTTCTCTACTCACGATGTTGGCGATGTGGGCGGTCTTCGATCTGGTGTGGGGGATTGCCGGATTGATGTCCGGTGTAGCTGGCGAACGTGTCGTTTTTGGGATGGCGCTGCACGGCATCGCCTCCCTGATCCTGTGGGTAGCCTCGTTGCACATGCTACAAAGCGGGATCAGCGAGTTGTGGTGGTTGATGTGGCCGAGCGAACCGATGCTAATCCTCCTCCTGGTGGCTGCACTGATACGGATAGGCTTCTACCCCTTCCAGATCGTCTTCCCGGAGGGTCTCGGTCTATCGCGCTCGCTCAGTCTGGTATACTTTATGGGACCGGTGACAGGCGTCGCATTGCTCTACCGCCTGGTGACGCTGCCAGGCGTTGAACGTCTACCGGATTGGGTAGCGATATGGGGCGTCCTCGCAATGCTGTGGAGTGCTGTGGTTGCATGGGGCGGTCGCCGCCAACCGACCGTTGCCGGAGCCTATCACGCGTTGTTTATCGGATTGGTCACCGGAGCCAGCGTCATCGGATCGGGGCCATTGCTGTTGCTCGTGTCCGGGTTATGGGCTGCCGGCGGCGCTTTATTCGCCCTGGGACGCGGCCGTGACCGGCAAGCCATCGCGTGGACATGGCCGGTTTGGTTGGCCGTGCTATTTTTCCTGGGTACGCCGCCGTCTCCTGCAGGCAACGTCTACCGGCAGTTGATGGAGACGTTACCGTGGACTTTGAGGATTGCGCTCCTCTTGGGTACGAGTTGCAGCGGCGCCGTCTTCATCCAGCGCGTGGTCCCATTCGCGCGCGGCGCAGCGACGCCGCCAACGATGTGGCAGCGCGTTGCGATGATCACCGGCTTAGGCATCGTCGTCATACCGTTGATTGCCACCACCATTCTTGTCGAGCCACCGCCCTTCTCATGGCTTGGGTTTGGATTCTGGCTGCTGAGCGCGCTCGGCGCAGGGGCTTTGGCTCGTTGGGACCACCTCTTGCGCGAACGCGCACGTTATGTCCAGCCGGTGATGGAGTTTATCGATCTGCAGTGGCTATATCGCTCAATATGGCGCGGCGCCGAGCACCTGCTCGGCGTTCTGCGTATCACCGCCGATGTTTTGGAAGGGAGCGCGTCGCTGCTTTGGTCGCTGTTGATCCTGCTCTTGATCTTGCTAGTGGTAGGTAATCAATGAACCCGTTCAACGTGTGGTTGGATCAGGCCTCGGCAATCGCTTCAACGCCGGCAGCGTGGGCTATTTTCGTCGCCGGCGCAGGCATCTACCTGATCAATGGATGGCGCATCCGTTTCCTGATTTTAATCGCGCAATACTTTTTCGTCGGCATCCTTTTCACACGTATTTTCGACACGCGTCCGGAGATGGCGCTGCTGAAAATTCTGGTCGGGTGGTTGATCTGCGGCGCATTTTTGATCAGCGCGCGCGTGCGAGCCAATGCCATCGCCCGCGCGCTGGCAAGAAAAGCAAGCGAAGTCCCGGAGGGCAGCGCGCGAACGGATGCCCGGCGACCTTTCCAGTGGGCGGCGAACCTGCCCTTCCGCATCCTCTCGTTGATTGTGATGACGTTGGTGGCGTATCTAGCGGCAGAGAAATATCCCCTGCCGTTTATCTCGGCGGAGCTGGCGCTGGCCTGTTTCATCTTGATTATCCTGGCAGTGCTCTTCATCGGCACAGAGGAAAACGACGTGATGGTTGTAGGCGTCGGTGTACTCAATCTGCTGGCGGCGCTGGACATCTTTTACTCGGCGCAAGATCCCGGCCTGCTGGTGACGGGGCTTTTGGTGATGGTCAACTTGCTCGTCGGGCTGGCAATCTCCTATCTTGCCGCAGTTGAGGTGGCCGAATGACACTCTCTGGCCCTGTCGTTCTGATCGGTCTACCGCTGGCGATGTCTGTCGTGCTTCAGGTGTTGCGCCGTTGGACAGCGATCATGGCATTTTTAGCGACGATCACGGCACTCTTCGGCGGGATGCTGGTCCTGTCCACACCCTTCCTCGACAGGTTGTTATCACTTGGCGCGATCAACATCATCGTGGAAGAACCATTTTACATTCTAGGGCGTGTGGTAGCCGTCGAGCCGGTTGATCGCGTGCCGCTGATCTTCATTTTCTTCACAGCGGCCGGACTGTTTGTTATCGCCTGGCGCTTGCTGCCCCATTCCAACTTTTTCCCCACGGGATTGATGATGGTCGCAATGCTGGCCGGGGCAATCATGGTCAAACAGGTAGTCTACACGGCCCTATTGATCGAAATCGCCGCTGTGCTCGCCGTTTTCCCGCTGTACGAGCCGGTTGGCAAGCGCTGCAGTGGTGGAAGTAGCAGAGGCGGCGCGCGCTACATCGCCTACATCACCCTGGCGTTGCCCGGCCTGATGATTACCCAATTGCTGCTGGAACTCTTCGCCATTTTCCCCAACAATACCGGGCTATTACAAGGCGCGACGGTGCTCCTTGGGCTGTCCTTTGCCATCTTGCTTGGCGCAGTCCCCTTCCAGGCGTGGCTTTCAACGGTAGCCACCGACGGCTCACCACCGGTAGTCACCTTCCTCTTCACCGTGAACATGGGAGCGGCGTGGTTCATGCTGCTGGCGTACCTGGAATCCTACACATGGTTGGGGGGGCAAGCCATATTTAGCTCGCTCTTTACCACCGTCGGCCTGTTGATGATGGTCATCGGGGGATCGTTGGCGGCCGCACAACGCCGCCTGGGCCGTCTGATTGGGTATGCAACGCTCGTGGACAATGGCGCGATGTTTATGGCATTGGGAACGCGACAGGTAGCCGGAATCGCCCTCACCGTGATGATGCTGATGGCGCGGCCCTTGGCGTTAGGCCTGATGACGATGGGACTGGATGGGCTGAAGCGTTTGAGCGGCGGTGATGGCAGTACCGCCAATAACGACGCCGGCCTTATCAATCTGGAAGGCGCCGGATGGCGCGCGCCCTGGCGTGCCGTCGCCTTTGTCGTAGGTGGCATTGCTATGGCGGGATTCCCGTTATCGCTCAACTTCGCCGCGCGCTGGGGCCTTTATCGCGTCATCTCCGAAACGAGCCTGTTCCAGACCGTGTTGGCGCTGATGGGCTGTACCGGTGTGATGATGGGCGTGATCGGCGTCACGCGCACGCTGTTCGCGCCGCTCCCGAAAGCCACGGCGCCGGAGCGCACGGTAATGCAACCCAATACCATCGGCAGCGGCAACCGAGAGGATCTCGTGGTCCTGATCCAGATTATGATACTGATTGGCGCAACGCTGGCGCTCGGTATATTCCCGGGCGCGGTGAGCCAAATCGCTTTGCACATGGCTGAAGGCTTTACGTTCTTCTAGAGATCACAAGCATGACACTGAATCTATTGGACTATCGCATCCGTCAGCGCGACTATCTCCTGAGCATCACACAGGCGATGGTCTCGCGCCTGAACGTCCGCGCCGTGTTGCGCCTGATCTTGCAGGCTGCGGTGGATATGCTGCAAGGGCAATCGGGTCTGATCGCACTGTACAATGCGGATGGGGCATTTGCGTTCTGGACCAGCTACGGCCTGCCACCCGCACTGGTCGATGCCTTTCACCCCCTAATAGAGGGCGTACCCGCCGTGGACAAGGCGGAAGATTTCACCATCCCCAATCTCGCGGACAAGCTTGCGCAGATCGCGGAGGAGACCGGGTTACTCTTGCGACAGGTCGTAGCATTGCCGATGGTGGTCGACGCAGCCGGCAGCCATGCCGGAGGAGAGCCGCGCCAGGATTTTCTCGGCGTGCTTTTCGTCTTCCGCTCGCACAGCCTGAGCTTCTCGCCAGACGACCGCCAGATCCTCAAGAGTTTCGCCGATTATGCCGCGATCGCGGTGAACAACGCGCAGTTGTACGAAGCGGCAGTCACCGAGCGTGGGCGTCTGGATGCGCTGCTCGAATCCAGCGGCGACGGCATTATGGTCTTACGGCCCGATCTGAGTATTGAACGTCTCAACCGCGCGTTGGCCTCGCTCACCGGCTGGACCGCCGAAGAAGCCGTGGGGCGACAACACGACGACGTCATCGTATGGGCGCGGCAAAACTCCGACATGACGCTCAACCAGGCAATGGAACAAGGATGGCCGTCGCGCGACAGTGGTGTGGCGATGGGGCGCTCAGCAGGTGCCAGCCGCACGCTTTACGCCGAAGGCGAACTACGACGCCGCAATGGCAGCGTGGTCTCGGTGGGCATCACCTATGCGCCGTTGCTGGGGCGCAACGGCCGGTTGATCAACATCATCAGCACCATCCGCGACATCACGCGCTTCCGCGAAGCCGACGTCCTCAAAGACACGTTCATCTCCGTTGTCTCGCACGAACTCAAAACGCCGGTCTCCATCATCAAGGGTTACGCCGAGACGCTGCGCCGGCCAGAAGCGCGCCGTAACCCGGCCCTGGTCGAAGAAATGCTGGCCTCCATCACCGAGGAATCGGATCGCCTGGCGCGCCTGGTGGATGATTTACTGGACGCATCGCGCCTGCAAGCTGGCGGGCTTCCCTTCCGCGATGTGGAAGAAGTAGACTTACGCTTTATCGCCCGCCGCGTCATCGAACGGTATGCGCCGCAGTCGACCCAGCACCGGCTTGTCCTGGATTTCACACCGGCAGACGATTTTCCCACCGTGCGCGGCGATCCGCAGCGTTTGGAACAGGTGCTCGACAATCTGGTTTCCAACGCCATCAAATACTCGCCACGCGGCGGTGTCGTGGAAATCAAAGGCGAAGCTTCGACGGTCGAGGTCGTTATCTCAGTACGGGATGAAGGCGTGGGCATACCCTTCGAAGAACAAGAACGCATCTTCACCCGCTTCCACCGGGTCGAAAGCCCGGAGACGCGCGCCGTTGCCGGGACCGGGCTGGGCCTGTACCTCACCCGCGCGATCGTGCAGGCACACGGCGGACGGTGTTGGGTCGATAGCAGCCCCGGACAGGGAGCAACGTTTTACGTGGCCCTCCCCCGGGAAACAGGGTTGGCGCTATGGCGCGGCGCTGAAGCAGACGGCGCGCCACAAACACCGCCCGACGACACAATCATTCTGGACATGTAATACGCATTTCTCATTTCTCATTTCTCATTTCTCATTTCTCATTTCTCATTTCACATTTCTAATTTCGCACAAGGAGTAACAATAATGCCACCAAGATATTATGCAACCGTCGCGTGCCCGGCCTGCGGGACGCGCTTTCAAGCGCCGGTCGAACAGATTCTTGACGTGCGCGTCAACCCCGAAGTGAAAAACCGGATGCTCAGCGGGGCTATTAACGTCGCCGTATGCCCGGCCTGCGGCACGGGCGGAGCGCTTAACATCCCCTTCATCTACCATGATCCGGAGAAAGAAAAGGCGCTGCTTTTCCTGCCCTTTGGCGTGGGAAATGGCGAAGTCGAACGACAAAAGCTGGCCGGACAGTTGACCCGTCAATTGATGGATTCTATCCCTCAAGAAGAACGCAAGGGCTACCTCTTCCAGCCGGAGACCTTCCTCACCATGGAAAACATCGTCAAGCGCGTCCTGGAGCTGGAAGGCGTGACCGATGAGGATATGGAACGCAGTCAAAAACAACGTCAATTCCTGGACACGTTCCTGTCCGCGTTAGAAGAAGAATGGCCTGCCCTGATAGCAGAAAACGAAGCGTTGCTCGATGAGAACTTCTTCGGCTTGCTGCAATACACGATGCAGGTCGTCGCGATGGCCGGAGCAGACAGCGGCGATTTCAGCAAGGTCGAAAAGGCCTATACCTATCTCGTCGACAACACTGCCATCGGGCAACTACTCACCAAACGCACCGAAGTCATTCGTCAATTTGCCGACGATCCTACTCAGACCACCCTCCTGGAGGCGCTTATCGCTGCGCCGGACGAGGAGACGGTCGAAGCGTTGGTGCAGTCGGGCCTGTCCTTGATGGACTATGCCTTCTTCCAGCAATTGGTCTACCGGATAGAAGCGGCGGAAGATCCGCAGGAAAAGGCGCAACTGACGCACTTACGTCGCCAAATCCTGGAAATCCGCGACGCGATTATGGAAGCCAGTGAGGATGTGGCCCGCAGCCGTGCGCAACTGTTGGAGAAGCTGCTTACCACCGATGACCCGCTCAAGATGGCGCGCAGCTATCTCTCGGAACTGGACGACACGTTCGCTCTGGTTCTGCGCTCGGAGCTGACGGCGGCACGCAATCGCGGTGACAAACAAAGCGTCGAGGCGCTCCAGCGCATCGCGACCGTGCTCAACCAGGTAACCGAAGAAAACATGCCGCCGGAAATCGTGCTGGCGCGGCGGTTGCTGATGGCCTCCTCGGAAGAACAGATGCACGCGCTCCTGAAGAGCAACCAGAAAATGCTCCAGCCGCCATTCTTCCAATTCCTGGAGAACATCGAAGCCACCTCGCGGGAACAGGGGGAGACGCAGACGGCGGATCAATTGGCGCACATCCGCGCGTTAGCAAGGCAATACGCGCCGCAGCCCGAGGAAGCACCCAAACCGTCACCGGCCACCCCCCAGCCTCCCACACCGCCCCCCGCGCCGCCGGAGGACAAAACGCGCACGGCCTCAGGGTTGATCATCGCCAAGCGGTAGGTAGAAGGAGTAATGGGTAAAGAGAAATGAGTAAGAAGTGAGTCCCGCTCCTTCTTACTCATTTCTAATTTCTCGTTTCTAATTTCTCGGGAGGAAACCATGGCGGGGAAACTGATCCTGGTAGACGGTCATTCGCTGGCGTATCGCGCCTTCCACGCGCTGCCGGCGGATATGCAGACTTCGTCGGGGGAGCTGACGAACGCCTCCTACGGCTTTACGTCGATGCTACTCACGGTGTTGAACGACGAGAAACCCGACTACGTCATCGTGACCTTCGACAAAGGGCCGTCATTCCGCGTACGGGAGTATGCCGAATACAAGGCGCACCGTGAGAAAATGCCGCCTGAAATGCGCAGTCAAATGGAACGCGTCCGCGAGATCGTGGACGCGCTCAACATCCCCATTGTGATGCTGCCGGACTACGAAGCCGACGACGTGCTGGGCACGCTCTCCCGCCAGGCCGCCGAGCAGGGGCTGGACGTCGTCATCGTCACCGGCGACCGCGACGCGCTGCAACTGGTAGATGAGCATGTCACCGTGCTGACCTCAGGACGGCGGTTCTCCGACACCCTGCGCTACACGCCGGACGCGGTCCGCGAAAAGTACGGGCTGGAGCCGGAGCAACTCATCGACCTGAAGGCGCTGATGGGCGACACGTCTGACAACATCCCCGGCGTGCGCGGCGTGGGCGAGAAGGGCGGCATCGGATTGCTGCAAAAGTACGGCTCGCTGGACAATCTCTACGCGCACCTGGATGAACTGACTACGCGCTACCAGACCGCGCTGACCGAAAACCGCGACATGGCCTACCTCAGCCAACGCCTGGGCCGCATCGTGCGCGACGCGCCGGTCAAACTCGACCTCGAGGCAGCGCGCACCGACAAGGGCTACGACCGTGAACGCGCGCTGGCCGTGCTGCAACAACTCGAATTTCGCACGCTTGTGCGGCGCCTGCCCGGTGCGGAAGAATCGGCGAATCGGCGAATCGGCGAATCAGCAAGCCAGCAGCTCTCGCTCTTTGGCGAAGTCGCCCCCACCCCACAAACGCCAGCGATCCACGGCCTCGGCGATTATCGCGCCGTAATGGATGAAGCCGAACTGGCGGAAATCGCCGAGCGACTCGGCCAGGCATCCCGCGTCGCCATCGACACCGAGACAACCGGCACAGACGCGCTGCTGGCAGATTTGGTGGGCCTCTCCTTTACCGACCGGGAGGGCGCAGCGTGGTACGTCCCCGTGCGCGCGCCGGAAGACGAACCGGTACTGTCCCTGAAAGCCGTGCAACGACATCTTGGCCCTGTGCTGGCAAATCCGCAGATCGCCAAGATCGGCCACAACCTCAAATACGATGTGGAAGTGCTGCAACGCCACGGCTTCACGGTCGCCGGGACGCTATTCGACACGATGATCGCCGAGTGGGTGCTCAATCCCAACTCCGGCAACCTGGGCCTCAAGAACCAGGCATGGGCGCGCCTGGGCGTGCAGATGACGGAAATCACAGCGTTAATCGGCACGGGTCGCGAGCAGAAGACAATGGATCAAGTTTCGCTCGCGCAGGTCGTGCCTTATGCCGCTGCCGATGCCGACATGACCTTCCGCCTGGCTGCTATCCTGCAAGCCGAACTGGAACAGCGCGAGCAGACGGCGCTCTTCCGCGACCTGGAAATGCCGCTGCTACCGGTGTTAGTCGACATGGAAATGGCAGGCGTCAAACTGGATGCGGCCTGGCTGGAAACGCTCTCCGGGGAACTGGCGGAGCGCCTGAACGACCTGGAGCGCGACATCTACCGGCACGCGGGCACGGAATTCAACATCAACTCGACGCAGCAACTCTCGGACGTGCTCTTCAAGCGCCTGGGGCTGCCCGCGCGCGGGATCAGCAAGACCAAATCGGGCCACTACTCCACCCGCGCCGGTGTCCTGGAGGATTTGCAGGGCGCGCATCCCATTGTCGATGCGATTCTGGCACACCGCGAGCTGTCCAAGCTCAAGTCGACCTACGTGGACGCGCTGCCGCAACTCGTCAATCCACACACCGGGCGCGTGCATACGTCCTACAACCAGACCGGCACGGTGACAGGCCGGCTGTCATCGTCGAATCCGAACTTGCAGAACATCCCCATCCGCTCGCCGGAAGGGCGACGCGTGCGGCGGGCGTTCGTGGCGGAAGATGGCTGGCGGCTGATTGGCGCGGATTATTCGCAGGTGGAGCTACGGGTGATGGCGCACACCTCCAGCGACGAAGGCTTAATCGGCGCGTTCGAGCGCGGCGAGGACATCCACGCGACGACGGCGGCGGCAGTCTACGGCGTGCCACTGGACGAGGTCACCTACGAACAGCGGCGCATCGCCAAAGCCGTCAACTTCGGCCTGATCTACGGGCAGAGCGCCTACGGCCTTTCCAAACAACTGGGGATCACCGTCGAGGAGGCCGACGCCTTCATCAAGCGTTATTTCGAGCGCTTCCCCCGCGTGCGCGTGTATATGGATCAGGTGCAGCGCGAGGTCGCCGAGCGGGGTTACGTGGACACCCTGCTCAACCGGCGGCGCTTCTTCCCCGAACTCGCGCCCAACAGCACCATGCCCGCGCAACAACGCCAGGCCGCGCAGCGCATGGCGATCAATACGCCGATTCAAGGCAGTGCAGCGGACATCATCAAGCTGGCGATGCTGCGCACGCACCGGATGCTCAAGGAAAGCGGGCTGCGCGCGCGGATGATTCTCCAGGTTCACGACGAACTGGTACTGGAAGCGCCGGAGGAAGAACAAGAGCGCACGATTGACTTGTTACGCGAAGCAATGGGACAGGCATTCGAATTGATCGTCCCACTCAAGGTCGATGTCGAGGTGGGGACGAATTGGGAAGAGATGCTGTAACGTCACCGGCGGCTCAAGTTCCGTCCGGGATTGGCGTGATCGAGGATAAACAAGGTACACTATCCATTTCATTCTCGCGATTCCAGCCAGACCTCCAGTGTGCGCCCGATCACCTCTAAACTCTCCGCCGAGACTTTATCCGGCGTGTCCTGCGTCGTGTGCCAGTACGGATAATCGAAGTCGATCATATCCACAGCGCGCACACCCATCCGCGCGAAGGGGATGTGATCGTCGAGCATCGCGTACTTGTAGTCCGGGATGATGCGCTCTGCGTAGCCTAACTGCCCGGCAATACCCCACAACGCCTGGCTGAGACCGGGGTCCGAGTTGCGCTCATAGTACACTTGCTGGTCGGCGTCGCCGATCATGTCCACGAGGATCATGGCCTCCAGCGGCGACTCGCCGGCTTCTCCCCAGTGCGCCGCCATATACGACGACCCCACAATCCAGTCCCAGCCATCGAGTCGCCCGTTGTCCTCGGCGTCGAAGAAGGCCAGGTAGATGCGGCGACTCTCCGTGTCCCACGCCAACGAACGCGCCAGTTCCAGCAGCACAGCGACGCCGCTCGCGCCGTCGTTGGCGCCCATCACCGGCTGCGATGGGTCTTCTTCATCGGCGGAGCGGCGCGTGTCGTAGTGCGCGCCGATAAGGATGGCGTCGCCGCCGTCGGCAGCTTCCCCCTTCCACGCGAGGATGTTACGCACGGGTGTATCTTTGTACGTGAACGTCTGCTCGTAAACCTCCCATCCCTGCGCGCGCAATTCCTCGATGATCATATCGCCCGCCTGACGATTGGCCTCCGTTCCGGTAATGCGATATCCCAGATCGCATTGAAGCGTCACCCACGGGTAGGCCAGTTCGCCACTGAAGGTCGCCGGGCCGGAAGGCGTGGGGACACCACAAGCTACAAGGAGCACTGCAAACAGCAATAGACCAGCTGTGACACGGCAATCCAAGCGACAACGCGCCATTATTGTTCAAACCTCCGGGAAAATTTACCAGGGATTGAGCTTCCCCAGGTCACTCGACTTGTCGATATTGTACTCGCAAGGCACGGATACGTCAATAACAAATATGTGTTAAAATAGGACTCGTCAGCACACACAATGTCTGCCACGGAGAGCAGAGAGAACACAGAGTTATTTTTCCTATCTCTGTGAACTCTGTGTCCTCGGGGGCTATTGAAGGAGAACCATGCCGGCGCCCCGCCCGAGCACTGCCAGCTTTACGCCGGCGAAGGCGGTCATCGCTACTACAAAGCCAACGTCTGGCCCTTTGTCCGGCAGATGCTAACGAAACTGGTCATTGTGCCCAGGCCAAAGCCCAGTCCGGTATCCACATAGTGCCGATCCCCATAAAACCCAGGATTGTCGAAGCCACGAACATCAACACGCCAAGGGCGATCAGCAC
>DYKY01000002.1:8265-55251 GCA_020722365.1 Thermoflexus sp. | reverse complement strand
TCAAAATCCACGCCCGGCGTGTCTCGCGCCAGGTGAGCTTCGCCAAAAAGAACTGGAGCAGAGCGATGCCCAGGAAGATGAGCAAAATGCGCAAATCCCAAAACTGGATGACGGAGAACAACATCAGTAGCATGAAGATTATCCGCGCCCGTGGATCAAGACGCTGGATGATGGTGTTCCGTTCACGATAACGCCAGGCGATCAGCATATCATTGTCCCTTTATGGTTTGAGTTGGCTTGCCGACCACGAATGACGAAACGAATAAACGAATTCAAACCGTCCGCTCAACGCAAATCCGCACAAGCGAAGGCGCCTATTCGTTTATTCGTGCTAACATTCGTGGTCGGCATCTCACATTACCGGCCAATCCGGCCTTGTACAGCCTCGTAAGCGGCCAACAAAATCGGCGTCAGGATCATCGAGTTGAGGATGTTGGGGCCGGCCGCCGGCGCGAACTCGCCGATGATGGCCGTGGCGAAGCTGTAGCCGTTGACCCAGATGTCGGCGAGGGCGGCGAAGCCGATGCCGATGATGATGGCCAACGTGCCCCACAGGTTCACCGCCGCCAGGTCTACGCTGAATCGCTCCAGGATAAACCGTCCGGCGATCACCACCGCGCCACCGATGAGGAAAGCCCAGGCCCAGAAGGAAAAGTCCTCGATCTCGCCGGTCCACGGGCCGGGCACTTCTGGATTGATGAAGATCAACGCTACGGCGATGACCATCAGCACACCGACCAGGATGGTGAGAAAGTTGAGGCTGCGCTTCTTGTCGACAAAGAGCATCACCAGTCCCGGAACCAACCCCATCAAGCCGTTGCCGAGATCCCATGCCGGATACACGCCCCAGCCGGTGATGAAGTCACCGAGGATGTTGCCCACGGCCCCGGTGAAGAACCCGACCACGGGGCCGAAGACGTAGCCGAAGAACACCGGGATGCAGATCGAAGGGCGCAGCGATACCTGGCTGACGGACGGCATCGGGATCGTGTTGAAGATGTAGTTGAAGACGCCATAAAGCGCCGCGCCAATCGCCATATAGACAACCTGCCGGGTCTCGACCTTCCAGGCGTCGCTCTTGGCCGTGACAAGATAGACGGCGAAAACAGCGATGAGACCAAGAGCGGTGACCCCGATCGGGGCTACGCCGCGAATCTTGTCGCCGCTGGTGAGGATGCTGGCCAGGGCTAATAACACCACAAAGGCGGCCAACACAACGAGCCAGGTGACTGCGCGATTGGTTTTTGGTTGTTCAGTCATACGTTCATCTCCTTTCGTGAGAAATACTAAAATACGATACCTTCAACGATCGAGCAGCAGAACACGTCCCTCCCCCGGCGCGTCCCCTGCACGCATCCTTACCAAACGTGGGGTTGAACCCCCCACGCCAAAAGAGCAAAGCCCTTTGAGCTGCCTTTCGGGCTACATCCCAAGTCATGAAAAGGCTTTCGCTCCCTTTACCCTTCACCCGTCTACTGTCTACCGTCTACTGTCTACTAGAGCATGCGCCAACGCTTCCGCCGACATAAAGCGTCCCGTCTCCGGCAGATGCGCCAAATTCGCCTTCAACAGCGACGTCGGTACCAGGCGGCAGCGCTCCAGCAAGTCAAGATCGGCCAGAACCTCGGATGGCGCCCCGTCGCCGACGACTTGGCCCCCATGCATCAGCACGACCCGGTTGGCGTAGCAAATCGCCAGATCGAGATCGTGCGTGATGAAGAGGATGGCCGCAAATCCCGGCGTCTGCAGGATGGAATCCATAAAGGCGATATAATTCCAGTAATCCTGCCCGGCGGTCGGCTCATCCATCACCAGGATTTTGGAGCGCATCGCCAACACCGCCGCGATGCTGACCCGCTTCTGCTGCCCGAAGGAGAGCGAAAGCGGCGGATAATCCGCCAACGCGCGCACGTTGACGGCATCGAGCGCCTCGCCGACGCCGGCTTCGATGGCCTCTTTGCTGAAGCCCAGGTTTTTTGGCCCAAAGGCCAGCTCCTCGCGCACGGTCGGCGCGTAAAGCATGTGACTGGGGCTTTGGAACACGTAGCCCAACGTGTGCGCGATCTGCGCGACGCTCATTTTGCGGGTGTCGGTTCCTTCGACCAGCACGCGACCCTGGCTGGGTTTCAGCAGGCCGATGGCGTGTTTGACCAGCGTCGTCTTCCCCGCACCGTTCGGGCCGAGGATCGCCGTGATGTCGCCGTGACGCAGCGTGAGATTGACGCCATGGATGACCTCCGCGCCGCTTTCGTAGGAAAACGCAACATCCTCGAACGTCACCAGCGGATCGCGTCCGTTGGGCTTGATCGCCGGCTCGAAGGGCGGAAGCGGCACTTTGGCCGCGCGCTCCATCACAACTGGCGCAGGCAGCTTGACCTGGCGGTAATCCATCAACCCCATCACCTCGTCCAGCGGGCCGGCGTGGACGATCCTGGCATCCTGCATAAAGAGCACCCGGTCGGGGCGGATGCCCAACGCATCCTCGACCCGGTGTTCAACCAGGAGGATACTCACGCCCTCGTCGGCCAGACGGCGGAAGAGCGCCAGCGCCTCCCGCGCGCTCGCCGGATCGAGGCTGGCGAGCGGTTCATCGAGCAAGAGGATGTCGGGCCGCATCGCCAACACCCCGGCGAGGCTCACCTTCTGTTTCTCGCCGCCGGAGAGGTAGAAGGTCTCGCGGTCGCGCAGATGGGCAATCCCCAGGTAGTCGAGCGTCTCATCCACCCGCTGGCGGATTTCGTCGCGCGGCAGGCCCAGGTTCTCCAGGCCGAAGGCGACCTCGGTGAAGACGTGCGCCCCCAGGATTTGGCGTTCCGGGTCTTGCAGCACCGTGCCGACGATCTGCGAGATGCGCGACAACGGCATGTCGGAAATATCTTGCCCGTGGAGCAACACTTGCCCCTGCAGGTTGCCCTTGTAACTGCGGGGAACCAGCCCGTTGATGCAGCGGATGAGCGTCGTCTTGCCGCAGCCGCTGGACCCGGCCACGAGCAGCAGCTCGCCCGCATGCAGCGTGAACGACACATCCTCAATTGCCGGTTGCTCGCGCGTCCGGTATTGGAAGGACAAGTTTTCTATCAAAAGTGGAGGGAATTCGCTAGATTGTGTCACACTATCTCTCACTCCAACCATCGGGTCAACAACGCCGGGCCGTCAAGTGTGATGCGCAAACGATTCAGCACATCGCGTCCCAAAATCACCTCATCGCCCATTTCATCACCCACCACATAGACACCGGGTAACGTCACCCCGCCGACATGGACATCCACCAGATACAAGTACACCATGCGCCGTTCGCCCCATTGTCTCCGCAATCCCATTTCAAACACCCGCCGCGCACCGATAGCACGCAGATGGGGGACAGGTATCAAAGTGGCATCTGCGCCGGTATCGATCAAAGCCACAAGCGTTACCCGTGCGCCCTCTGCTGATTCCAAAGTGATATCACACACCGGCACAAGGGGATCATACGTTGTGTTATAGGGCGTCACCGTCATAGCGTTGCTCCAAGTCTTTCCAATCGTCCGCCGCGCCACCGCAAGTCACGCCGCGCGTGCGGGGTCACCTGCGCGATCAACACTGGCGCAGCGCCGAATCGCTCCCGGATACGTGCTTCCAAACGTCGCGCATCCTGGTCATGATCTACGATTTCACCCTCATAAATCGCTACGTGGTGGTTGGCGTACTGGGCGACCAACTCCGCGTGCATCGTCCAAAAGGCTTCGGTTTCTGCGTGAATGGCGTCCGCGTCCAGCTTGTCCAAATAGAGTTGCACGGCCATTTCCACAATACGTTCTGCCGGTTGTGTGCAGTCGGCAGCCAATCGCTCGACACGCGCCAACAAGCGGGGTTCTTTCAACTCAACGCTCATTGTACCTCCTGAAGCGAATTTCTACAGATTAACAATCCACACTACACCAAATTCCATTAATCGCTTTGTAATCGGTAGCGCAAATGCCGCACGCCTTGATGCAGACAACGACTTCCCCCAATTTCGGTTCAGGGATGGGAACATCTTCCAGAACGAGGTGGTTGAAATCCCTGAGCACGGCTGCGAGAGCTTAATAACTCAGCGGCACTCTTTATTTGCCAGACTTTGTCCGATTGCACTCCATGCAAAGCATTTGACAGTTCTCTGGTACTGTTTTTCCGCCAAGATGCCAGGGAGTAATATGGTCTGCTTCCATGTCGCGCAATTCAAAGTGTTTGCCGCATCTTACACAGATGCCTTTCTGCCTTTCGTATGCCGCTCTTTTTTGACTGTCGGTAAAAGCGCGAACATTCAAGTATTTTTCGTTGCGAGTCAGTACATACGGATAGATGCCCTTCTTGGCTGTGACATCATCATCCGTCATCAGAGCTTGTATTTCCCGCTCTAACTGTTGCGTGTCAAACATATCACCTTTGAATTGACCATACAGACTGCCCCAGTTAATGCCCTTCATTTCCCGGCGGTAGGTCGTAAAGGTGAGTTTGACCCATTCAATCACATTCCTGAAATATATCCATAACTCATTCGCATTGGGGTCGTGTTGGTGAATGGACATGTATTTTTCAATCTCGCCGTTTGAAATCCAACCTAAAGCCGTTTCGAGGATTTCTTGACGTATCGGCGAGCCATTCACATAGTCTTTGGCTAAAAGATACGCCGCGCAGTTGCTTTTGCTGAAGATGGATTTGGCGCTGGTCAGCCAGGTTCCGGTATAGACAGCGTTCCTTAATTCCTGGTCGGTGAGCCTTTCGCCGGCAATATTGATGATTCTGAACCAATCCAGTTTCTCCTTATCGTTGCCCTCGCAGAAATAGACCATCAGCTTATAGTTTAATATCTGCTCTTGTTCGGTGTTCGTGAGGTTGTGAAAGGCGCGATTGTCTACGGAAAAATCGCCTTTGACGTACTGGCAAAAACTGATCGTCCGTTGTTGCCCGTCCAAAACTTCAAAAGTCCCGTCTTCGTTTTTTACCCAATACATCACATTGAGCGGAAATTCTTTGCAAATCGTATCCATCACGGCGTTGCGCTTCTTCTCATCATAGACAAACTCGCGCTGGTATTTCGGGCGGATATTGAGCCTGCCGTTATAACCTACGACGCCTTCTTCGGCGTTATCAACGTAGTTTCCCGCTACGTCGCGGACGGTGATTTCGTGCAATTCGATTTTCATTGTTGACTGCCTTTCCGCTTGATCACAATCCTGTCGTAAAGACGTTGATAAGTGCCATCCCCATTCCGAAGATAGAACCTCATGCCACCCTCTACATAGGCTCCTTTTTGGGCAAATTGAGACATCGGCTTTCCAACAAGCCTGCTTGACCCAATAATCTCAAACTGTTCAGGATTGTATTTATCGAGGAATGTAATTGGAACGCCCATTTCTCCGTCATAATCGTAGGGGATTTCGGCGGTTTTCGACACTTCGATAGCGTCGTAATTGACATAGCGCGGGTATTCTTCGGGAGTATAGGGCTTGTATAAAGTTATGGATTCGTGGCGTTTCTCAAAATCCAAATTCGTGAACCAGCCAACGTTACGAAATTTCACTAACCCTGTCTCTGGATCATATACCCCGTTTGCCCATTCGCGTGAATATTCCGCAGGGATTCTAAAAAAAGCATTTCCATTTGGAAAACCATTACCGAGCCAAAGTCTGTTTTCTTGTATCAGCTTGAAAATCTCTCTATACGTTATAGCGTTTTTGCTGCCAATAATGATAAATTTCTTGTCATACTCAACCAACTGCGCCACATACTCACGGAACAACGAAAACGGCGGATTGGTTGCCACGATATCGGCTTCTTGCAGCAATTCGATACATTCGGGGGAACGAAAATCGCCGTTGCCCTGCAACAACGTGAGCGTGTTTCTTCTGTTTTTGAGCAGATACTCAACGTCTGCCAGATCAACCGCACCGTCAGCGTTTTCATCCCTGACTTCAGTAATCTCAATTTTGTAAGGAAGTTTAGCATCTCCGTTTGGCATGTCGAGACTTTTTACGTCAAACAACGACAATTGCTCACCCACAACAGGGGATTCGGTATAGCACGTCGCGATCAGCTTTTTGAGACCCAAGAAATTGAAATTCATCGCAAAGTATTTGAAAAAATTGCTCTCGTACGGATCGTCGCAATTGCAAAAAATGACCTTACCACGAAACTGCTCGCGATAATGGCGCATTTCCGCCTCGATATCCGGCAGTTGCGTGTAAAACTCGTCCGCTTTATTCTTTTTGGCTTGCTCAAACAGTCTTGTCGTCATAAAAACCAGTCCTTAACTCAAAACAACCTACTCAAGTCCTCAACAACCAGCGCGATCTGCTGCTCACGATGCAAGCTGAACCAGCGCATATCGCCCACGCCGCGGACAGTCGCGCCCTTGGATTCACAAAGCGTCTGCATCGACGCAAGCACCTGGTTGGCCCCCCACTCTCGCTGGAAGAAATGCGTGACCACGGCGGTAAGCCATTGTTAGCAAGCTCTCATGCCCCGGCAAAGAGTCCAAGTTGTTTAGGGACCTTTGGCGCGCGAACATCCGGCAACAAGTCCAGTATAAACCTGGCGGGTACATTGCCAAGTTCGCGCGGTTCGAGCTTGTGCAGCCCGCCGCCGTAGACGCGGCCTTCAGCGAGCAGCGCCTTCGTGGAAATCTCGTTCAGACACAGCCAAACCCGCCGTTTCAGTTCCGGGCTATCCTGTAGAGCGCGCGCAAGCGGCGACTTTGGATAGAGCATCAAATACACATTCGCGGCCGTCGCCTGCGAGTGGTTCAGGATGAAGCGGAACGGCCGCCCGTTCTTTTTGTCGCTCCGGCCAAGATAAGTACATACAAATGGCGCCGGCGGGCGATCTTCCTGGGCATACCAGGGATTTCTATGCCTGCACAGATAGCTTTCCGCGACCCCCTGCGCTTTACCCTCTTCGAGATACGCCCACAACTTCGGGTAATGGTTTCTAATTTTCTCTTCGGTCCACGGGGGATCCAGAAGGAACAACTGCTTCTCAAGAATGGGATTGCCTGCTTTGTCCGCTTTGACCTCGTCATCCGGCAAGTCCCTGGGACTCGGCAGTATCGGCTTGAATGCCTCCATCGGCAATCCGCGCCGCGCGATTTCCTCGACCGGCAGGATGAAGTAATCGTTGTTTCCCGTAACCAGGCCACGCTTGATCTTGAAGAAATCGCTCAGAACCGGTCCTTCAGTGGGTTCGTAGCTCTCCTTCAGCGGGTAGCGCGTCCACTTCGGATCGCGACGCAACGTCTCGACCGGCACCAGGCGTTCCAACTTCGGCCGTTGCAGCGAACCGCCGTAAGTGAACCGTACTTGCTGCTCCGGCGACGGCGGCTCCTTGCGAAACCACACCACGGCTGACGATACAAGCGCATCATTGAACTGCACGTCGTTGGGGTCGAACCGGTGAATGTGCAGGAACGTCACCTTGTCGAGCAGATACCGCTTCACCGCAACACCGTAGTTCACATCCATAAATTCGCTCGGGATAAGCCATCCGGCCAATCCGCCATCTTTCAACCACGCGTGGCTCAGACCGAGGAAATAGCAATACAGCCCGGCCAGCCCGCTGATCTCGACGCCGCAGACATCCTGCGCGCGCAGCTTCAAGCGCTGTTTCTCGCCGTTGATGAGGTGGTGATGTCGTACATAGGGCGGATTGCAGATCAGCAGATCAAACTTTTCGGTATCCGCCGGCGCTTCGGCCCGTGTAAAGTCTTCGAGACGGATATCCAGTCCCGTGTCGCGCCACAATTCTGCTGCTGGCGCACCGTAGTATGGATCGATCTCGTACCCGACCGCCGCACCGATACGCTCCTTCGAGAACACGTCGAGCAGGGCCGAATAGAACGCTCCCGTACCGATTGCTGGGTCAATGAAACGCACGTTCTCGCTCTTGCCGAGTTGCGCCCTGGCATACCGCAGAATGTCAACGGCCAATTGAGTGGGTGTCGCAAATTGCCCCATCCTATTCCGTTCGGCCGCTTCTTTCTTCGCGTCCAACGCATCTTGCAAGGCCAGTCGTCGCGCCTCAAGTTCGGCAATCGCTGTTGTCATCATCTACAGGCCAAACTCCCGGAGATCGTCGATACGGTGCTCCCATACCCAGTCGATGCCTTCTGCCGCCTCGTAGCCGAGATACCCGCTGTCGAAATACCCGCACAGGAACAGGATGAACCGCACGTCCTTTCCGTAAGTCCGGCGCAACTGGTTCATCTTCGTGGCTTCTTCCTTGCGGCGCTTGTTGACATTCGTAAAATCCCCTGCCGACTTCGCCTCGATCAGCAACGGCAGGTCGCCTGGTCGCGCCGTCTTCGGCATAACAACGGCATCTACCGGAATATTGATCGTCTTGCCCGTGCCTTCCTGTTCAACAGGCACGTTCAATCGGAATGAAAATGTCCCCGGCTGCATCGCGTCGAACTTCGTCCCCTCGCCTGCCGGCAAATTCCGGTAGCCCAAAGCCGTGAGCCACTCACCGATTGCGGCAAGCTGGCGCTTTTCCTGTGCATTGCGGATGATCGGATTGGCGACAGCGCCGCACAAGCGGTCTGCGACAATCGTTGCGGCGCGATACAACTCCAGTTCCGACGGATCATTGCCGCGTTCCAGCCAGACGAATATATCTGGGTCGGCCATCCTCTCGATAGTCGCTCCAATCTTTTCAAGATCACGGTCTAGCTCAACCTGAGACATGCGCAACGGCAACCTATTGTGCTTTTCCATAACCTTGACGAGGTTTCCCGATACACCGGCGAGTCCGATCAACCGGTCCACAGCCAGCGGTGGACAAGTGCACATTCGCAGTGATGGCAACACCGACGGGCGCGTCTTCAGTAGCTCCACCCCGACATCCATCAGGTTCCTGGTTGCTTTGAGCGTCGCCTCGACATCGTTGGTTGTCTGCACACGCGTAGTTCGATAGGCCTCAGGCGCAAAGCGCATAAACCAGTCGTTGTACATATCCACCGACTGCGCCATATCGTCTTTCCATCTATCCGGCTTATCTCTGTTAACTGCCATATAACTGACTCACGTTCTCAACAACCTGTGCAATCTGCTGCTTGCGATGCAGGCTGAACCATCGCACATCGCCCGTTCCGCGGACGGTCGCGCCTTTGGATTCGCAGAGTGCCTGCATTGCCGCGAGCACCTGGTTGGCCCCCCACTCCCGCCGGAAGAAGTGCGTGACCAGACACGCCACTTTCTTATCCTGCAACGACGGAATCTGCTCCAGATAGCGCTTCATCGGCGATGGAATCGTGCCTCCCCGCACGGGGCAGGCAAACACCAGCGCGTCGTAGCCATCAACCGGGGGCTTTGTCTTCAGTTCAGCGTTCTCGAACTGCGGCTTCGCCGGGCCGACGGTTTCCGCCCGTTCCAGGGTCACTTCGTGCTCATCCGCGGACAGTTTTTCTTTCAGGCGCGTAGCCGCCGTCAGGGTATGGTTGGTGAGGGAATAGACGATGATGCCGATGTTCATAAATCACCAAGCCGGTTGCAGTTCGGGGATACGCAAAACTTTAGCCTGCACGGATTCCATAATCGAGTCTCGAATGAAATGACTGGCGGCTAGAATTTCAACGCCAATAATTTCCCCCTTGGCATTTAATTCTACGGTGATATTAGGCCCCAACTCAACGCTACCCATTTCGGGTTCATCCGAAATACTTAAATGTAAAACATCCTCTTTCTCAAAATACATCATTCGCGTTTCACTCATGGGTAAATCTCCCTGTTTTAAGCCGAAAATTAATCTGCTGGCGCGTTGTGGCATGAATCGTGACGGGCGTGATCGCCTCCGGTGCAATATCACACGGAACCATCACCAGTATATCATTTATGCGTCCAACTACGATCGAGCGTCCAGTCTCGACATCCATATACCACTCATTTGAATACCTGACAATAGCTTCAATCCTGGCAAGCTCAAAACCACGCAATTCTGCCCTATAACGCATATAGTCAGTCCAGATTATTTCATATTGCGATTCCACCCTGGTGACTCCTTTAGACCCTCTTACCCAACCGTTTCAAACTGCAACATTCGCAATTTTTCCGGCTCAACGCGCAAACTTAGCGTCAGCATCTCTACCCTCACCACACGCCCATTAGCGTCAAAGTCCAGAATCACCCCCGGCTGGACTTCTTCGGATTCTACAGCAGTTGCCCCGTCAGCCATCGCGCCTGCTCGGAGGCGAAGAAGACGATGACGTCCGCCACGTCTTCAGGTTCGCCGATGCGGCCAAGCGGGGTCCCGGCGGCAATCTCCGCTTCCGACTGCGGCGTGATGTAGCCGGTCTGGATCGGACCAGGAGCCACGATGTTGACGGTGATGCCGTATACTGCCCCAGTTCCGAAGCCGCCGAACGGCTGTACGATTCAATCGCGTGCTTGCTGGCGGCGTAGCTGACGTTGGACTCGTGGGCGTGCGCGGCATCGGTGCTCAGGTTGATGATGCGGCCTGAGCGCGCGTTCCGTTTCAGGTAGCGTTGGACATACTCGGCCATCAGCAGGGCGTAGGCGCGCGCATTGACCGCGAAGTGCGCGTCGATGACGGGCGCGGTGAGCAAACGGACGCCGCTCTCTTCATCCGTGACGCGGGCCGGGTCGAAGGTTTCGAGGACGCAGTAGGTGTGGTTGTTGACGAGTACGTCCACCGGACCGAGTTCGGCTTCGCAGCGGTCGAAGAGCAACGGGACGGTGGCGGGATCAGCAAGGTCGGCCTCAAGCGCCACGGCGGCCCGCCCTGCGCCCGGATGTCGTCCACGAGCGCGTCGGCGGTCCGCTGCTGGATCGCGCAGTACAGCGCGTCCCCACCGGTCCCGGCGTCGAGCGCCTGCACCAGTTCTTGTTCCGTGTAGCGACACGGAACGCGGTAGAAGGTAATGAAGACTTTCGCCCCTTGCGCCGCTAACGCCCGCGCCGTCGCCGCGCCAATGCCGTGGTTCGCGCCGGTAATCAGGATGACTTTGTTCTCAAGCTGCGGATGAATCATACTTTGAGTATAGGCAAAAGCAGGAGATATGCAAGAAATAGTTGCGGGTTATGAGTTGCGAGTTACGGGTTGTGGGGTGTGGGTTACGGGTTGTGGGTTACGGGTTGTGGGTTGTGGGTTACGGATTGTGGGTTGTGGGTTACGGATTGTGGGTTACGGGTTGCTGGATGCTGATAGCTGATTGCTGATTGCTGATAGCTGACTGCTGATAGCTGATTGCTGATTGCTGATAGCTGACTGCTGATAGCTGACTGCTGATAGCTGACTGCTGATAGCTGACTGCTGATAGCTGATTGCTGATAGCTGATTGCTTTTTTGACATCTCACCAAAGAGAACTTATACTCTGTCGTACCGGATTTCTTAATTCGCTGATTCGTCGATTCGCCGATTTTCGAAGGAAGGAGGAGCAAAATGAGCACAGTGTGGGACAATTTCAAAGTCGCGGCGCGGTTGGGTGAGCCGGAACAGGTTCCGGTAGGGTTGATTGTGGACAGCCCATGGCTACCCGGCTACGCGGGCATCGATACGCGGGATTATTTTCTTTTCCCAGAGAAGTGGTTGACGATCAACAAAGGGCTGTTGGAGCGTTTCCCCGGCGCTGTGTGGATTCCCGGCTTTTGGGTCGAGTTTGGCATGGCGGCCGAGCCTTCAGCCTTTGGCACCAAGGTGCGTTTTTTCAACAATCGACCGCCCTCGATCGAGCCGCTAATACCGGACCTGGATTTTTGGGCAACTGCCAAACCCGCGAATCCACAAGAGGATGGCCTCATGCCGTTGGTATTGCGCCTCTACGAAGTGATGGACGCGCGTTTGCAGGCCGAAGGCCTGGGCATCAAGATGGTCTGTGCCCGTGGGCCAATGACGGTGGCTTCGTGGTTATTGGGCATATCCCCTTTGATGATGGGGCTGGTCACCGAACCGGAAAAGACGAGTAAACTTTTGGAGACGGTGACCGAATCCATCATCCGCTGGCTCCACGCGCAACTGGACGTGCTCAAGGCGCCGGAGGGCATCATGGTGTTGGACGACCTCGTCGGCATGGTGTCGAAGCGCCATTACGGGAAGATGGTCCATCCGCATCTCCGCCGCATCTTCGATGAATTCGAGGGTCTGATCCGTATCTATCACAACGACACCCCTTGTCCCCACCTGCTGGAAAGCCTGGCCGACGCGAATTTCGACGTCTTTAACTTCAGCCACGAGGTGGACATCGCCAAGGTCAAAGAAGCAATGGGACACCGGGTTGCGCTGATGGGCAACGTGCCCCCGCTGGATATGGGCGTGCGCGGAACGCCAGAAGAGGTCGCACAGTGGGCGAAGGAATGCCTGGATAAAGCTGCACCGGGCGGGGGGATGATCCTCTCGTTCGGCGGCGGCGTTTCACCGGGAACACGCCCAGAAAACATCGATGCGTTGCTGGCTGCGGCGCGCGCGTGGTCAGCAAGTAAATAGATCGGGACTTACGCAAGGGCAGCCTTTTTTACCGCAGAGGCCGCCGAGAACGCTGAGTCACTATAAATTCTCTACTTGGCGGCCTGGGGCGGCAGCGTCTTCTCGGACATCCAAAAGCCGTCAGCGCAGGCACGATCATCCGCTTGTGTGCCAATGGGGTCGTGCTGTTGGGTGGATATCTGATCCACACTCTCTAGCCATCCATCGGATTGAAAGCTTGTGGCGGCACAGCGCCGGACTCGATGTCCATGCGGGCAAAAACACCGCCGCCAAGGAGCAAGATCGCGCCGACCCACTGATACCAGGCCAGACGTTCGTTTAAGAAGATAAACGCCAGCGTCAGGCTGACGGCCAATTCCATCAGGCTGATGATCGCCGTCTGTACGCCGCCGAGTTTTTCGAGACTGAAGAACATTGCCAGTCGCGAAAAGGCCGTGGTCAGCCCCAGTGCAATGATCGCTGCCCAGCCCGAGGCGGCAATCGGCGCAATGGCAGGTCCTCCACCCACAGCGCGCGCAATCGCTACTGTGGCCGCCATACCGGTGAGGATGTACAGCGTTCCCGAACGGGAAGGAACGTCGGCCAACACCCACTGGCCCATCACCAGGTACCAGCCGGTCAGCCCGGCGTAAGCCAACATCAACATCACCCCCAGATAGTCAGTCAGGGTGCTCATCAACCATGGCGATGTCACCAGCACCGCACCGCACAGTGAAATCAACAAACGCCCCAACGTCATCCGCCGGATTGTCTGCCCGGAAGCGATCAAAAAAATGACGGCCCAGACAGGATACAGTGCGCCAAGCAATGACGCACGCGAGGCATTGAGGCGGCTCAATCCACTGTAATAGAACAAAGACCCAATGCCATTGATGACGCCGACGAGAAGACAGTTCAATACAGCGGACCAACTGATGAGAATGCGCTTGCGCCAAAAGATCAGATAGATGGCCCACAAAAAGAGCGCCGCTACCGCTGTGCGCAACGCAGCCAAAGTCATAGGATCGACCTTGGCGCGATAAGCAAACTTGCCCAAAATCGGCGCCCATCCAAGCAAAAATGAGGCTAACAGGCCACTGGAGAATCCCGATAGGCCCTTTTGCCCCTGGCTTGCACGTGTGGCGGTCACGTCGTCGGTCGTCGGATAGTCGTTAGTCATAGAGTCATACGCTGCGGCAGACTGCGTCTACTAGGGTCTCATCATTCTATTGCAGGTATAGCGCGCTGTGTTATACTGTGACGCAATGACCCGTAAACAAAAACACATTTTGATCATCCTGGGTGTACTGGACCTTGTCGTTGTCGGTGCGTTGGCCATTATCGTCGTCCGCACAATGACCGCTACCCCGGCAGCGCCTCCCAGCATCGTCCAGGCGCACGTTTCTCCTTGCGTTCAAAGGATGCTGGAGTCCTGCAACGCGCTACCCGCACCTTTCAGCGAAACAGCGACCGTGGCCTGGGACACCACACAACTCTACATCACGTTGCATGCCGCCTACCCCACGGCAACACCACCCTCGGACAGCGCCCAACTCTTGTGGACGGCGCTGGATGAAATGGCGGTGGTGTTAAAAAGCGGTTGCTATACGCCGGAAACGATCATCATCGCGCTCACAGCCCACGGGAACGCGGAAACCGTGCAGTACCTCGCCCAACTCGCGGGCCAGGACGTCACCGCGTGGATGGCAGGGACGTTGTCTGAAGAAAACCTGGCCGCGCAATCCCACTTCCGGCAGACGGTTCAGGCTCGACAGGATTAAGTCTCTATCCAGAAATTATGCTGGCGAGCGTTCCGGGTGCGTCAACGGCGAATTTTCGGATAGATTCTAAACTCTCAGAGCCGCCAGGATTTCCGCCGGTTCGTTGGTGATAATGCCATCGACGCCCCACGCGGCAAACTTCCGCGCCACGGCGGGATCGTCGAGCGTCCACGTGAAGATGCGCAGTCCGCGCTCATGCGCCCGGCGGACAGCATGTTCGGTGAGCAAATCCTTGTGTGGGTGCAGCGCCTCGTGCGGCGTAAACGGCCTCAGCAGCCATGTTCCCGGGTTCAGCGGACCGTACAACAAGCCACAAGGGATCTCGGGAGCCAAAGCGCGCGCCCGGTAAAGCGCATAGGGCTTGAAAGACGAGAACCACACGCGGTTCGCCATACCCATACGCCTGACCAGGTCCACGACGGCAGGCGCCAACGCCGCCGTCTGACCGGCTTTCAGCTCAATGTTGGTCAACAGCCGTGCGCCGACTTCTGCCAGCACCTCTTCCAGCGTGGGAATGCGCTCGCCAGGAAAGGGAGCAGCAGCGAAATGCACGCCGGCATCCAGCGCTTTGAGCTGCGCCAGCGTCATCTCGCGCACCAGGCCATGGCCATCGGTGGTGGCGTCGACGCTGTCGTTGTGGATCACCACCGGCACACCATCCCGCGAGAGATGCACGTCCAGTTCGATACCGTCAGCTCCCACATCCGCCGCCTTGCGAAATGCCGCTAACGTATTCTGCGGTGCGGCGTGGCTGGCTCCACGATGACCCAAAACGAACGGGCGCCCCAAAGGCCGTTCGCGTTGCCATAAATCAGGAAATCGTGATATCATTTGTGCTCCTCGAACTCCACAAAGTAAGCTTCAGCCGCGCGGTCAATGAGTTCCTTGCTTAGAACCGGCTGGACGTTGAGATACTTGGCAATATCGATAATCTGATCCAACAGGTCGCGGGCATGGCACGCGCGTGGTGGGCGGTTCGGCTTGAGGTAATGCTCGCGAACGATATAAGCAAAGGCCTGTTCCGAGAAAGGCACCTTCTTGGCACTGGCAACGCGCTTGAAGATTTCGGCGAATTCTTCCCAACTCGGATCGTGCACCTCAATCTTGTGACGAATGCGCCGCAGAAAAGCCTCATCCACCAAATCGCGCGGCTCCAGGTTCGTCGAAAAGACGATCAGCACTTCGAAGGGGATCTCGAACTTGCGGCCCGTGTGCAGTGTCAGGTAATCGACACGCTTTTCGAGCGGGACAATCCAGCGGTTGAGCAAATCCGTAGGGCGCACCTGCTGCCGCCCAAAGTCGTCGATCAGGAAGATGCCGCCGTTGGCCTTCATCTGGAAGGGCGCTTCGTAGTACTTGTTGTTGGTATCATAGACCAGGTCCAATCCCTCCAGGGTCAGCTCGCCGCCGACAACGATAAAGGGGCGCTTGACCTTGAGCCAACGCGCATCCACGTTGCGCTGCCCTTCTTCTTTGATCAGTCTGTGATTCACATCGTCGAAAACTTTGATGATCTGCCCCTCGATTTCTACAGCGTAAGGAATATACATATCGCCCTCCATCAGCAGGGTGCCGATGGCTTCCGCGATCGACGTCTTGCCGTTGCCGGGACTGCCAAAGAGAAAGATGGAGCGCCCCGAGTTCACGGCCGGACCGATCTGCTCGAAGGTCTTCGGGTTAAAGACCAAATGCGATAACGCCTTGCGCAGGTGTGGTTGATTCACCACCACATCTTTCAGGCCCTGTACGCGAATCGATTGGACGTAGTCCGTCAGGGGGACCGGTGAAAGACCGGTATACTGCGAACGCTCCAACGCATCACGAGCGTTCTCGCGCCCTCGCGCCGTGAGGACGTACTCGTACATCGCCTCCGAAAGCCCGCCCCGACCTGAGGCGCTGCGCACCTCGCAGAGTTGTTCGCGCTTGAGGAACTCCAGGATGCTCGCAACCACACCCGCAAAGGGCAATCCCATCCTGTCAGCGAGGTCGCGCCCGGCGAGATAGCTCTCGAAGTACATCGTTTTCAGCGCCAGATCGCTGAGTAACCCCATATTCAGACCGGTATCGGCAACTGAACGGGGAGCCGGCGGTGAGAAAACGCCGCTGATAATACCTCGTTGCTGCTGAACCATAAATACCTCCCCTGAGCAAAATTACAGGTTGTCAGTTGCAAGTCATACGTTCAATCTTGAGATTGCGGAACAATGTACAACACATCACCTGCGCTGCGCCCCCACACTTCGGGAAAATGGACTTCGGAAACGACGGCCGGCAGCGCTCCGTAAGTTCCCGGTATGACCGCGCGCAACAGGTACACCACCTGGTATGTCCCCGCCGCCACTTCAGAGGCGAAAAAGACCACGCGCGAGGATTCCCGCCCATCGTCCACCACCTCACACCACTCGAAGGGCGCCGCCCACCAACCTGTGCCTTGATCCAGCGCGCAGTCCGTTGTCACACCGGAGGTCATATCAACCGGAACAAACCCCGCCGGATGCGGGACTTCCAGGCGCACGTAGGCGCGCGCCTGCGGAGCAATCAGGGTCAGGCGGACCATCACCTGTTCACCGACACGTAATTCGGTCAGCGGACGGCAATCCGCCAGGGCGACCACCCGGTTTACAGACGTACCATCCTCAACAGCGCAGTACTCCCGGCGCAGCATCAATCCGCGGCTTTCCGCCGCAATCTGCGCCACCGGAGCGGATAATTCCAGATGTGCGGTGTAGTACAGTTGACCTATCCCACTGCCACGGGCAATCTCCAGAATGTTGGGGCGATCCCGCAACAAAATTGGAAGAGGGCTTTCACCTGCGCCGTTCTCGGTCAAAAGCCCGGCCTTCAACTGCCATGGGACGGCAACCACGGCATCGCTCGCACCAGCTTGCACCGTAGACTCCGTCAACGTCACACCGTTCAGTGCAACACTCCAATCATAGTCCGACGCCAGATTGCCAGAAGCGCGCAACACATCAGACAGACCGGCGATAGCCCAGGCTGTCTCATACGTTGTCTGCCACCGTCCGCCACGCTGCGTGACCATCAACCAACGCGCGGCCTGGGCCAACAGTGGATCATTGGGCGCAAAACGCGCTAATGCGTCCACGGCGATGCTGGTAACAACGACATCGGTATCCCCGTACATGCTGCCGCCGTCACCGGCAATCGTATCACCCGCACCTGCCCAGTGCGCACCTGTTGTCGACAACTTGGCTTCGCTCCGCAATCCATCCAGCAGAACCAACAGCCGCGAGTCCGAAGGATCGGATGTTCCTACCGCCAGCGCCAGATAGGCACGTCCCACGACACCCAATGAGTCACGCCCGGCGTACAGCGCTCCGCCGGCGCCGGAAGGCCAGGGAATCCCCGCATCCGACAATACGTACAGCCCCAAAGCATGATGTGGCCGGCGCGCCGCGCCGGACAAGCTCAGCATGAGATTGTCGTAAATGTAATCAAGTGCCCGCTCCAGGACTTCCTGGCGCACGTCAAAGCCTGCGCGTTCTGCCCTGATTAATCCCAGGGTTGCAAATGCCGTAAGATGCAGCGCGAAGTCTTCGCGTGCGAAGTCTTCGCGTGCGAAATCTTCGCGCGCGAAATCTTCGCGCGCGCTTTGTCCTTCCCACCAATCCCAACTACCGTCCGCGTTTTGGCGCGCATAGAGTTTCTCCAGGGCTTGAACAATTGAAGTTTGCAGGCGCGCCAGCAGGACAGCATCCGAAACACCCAACTCCTGAAGCGCGCGGTAGGTGAAGACATAGGATGCAAAACGCTCGATCAACACATCCGTAGAGGCGTAAGGATATTGGTCCAGGTACGTCAGCGTGTCTACCAGCGCCCCGACCGGGGAAGAAGCGACGCGCACAATTAACACACTATCATCCCCACCCTCTGGCGGAACCAGCACCGTTTCCAGACGTGTCCCGGCCTCGTCAAGCACACCGGCAGTCCCTATCACGTCCGGCATCACATAGCGATAAAGGGGTAACTCGACGGAAATCCCGTCCCGATATCCGCCCCCTGTAGCCGTGAAAGCCAACGCCAGTGTCTCAGCGTTGCTCGGTGTGACGGAAACTGTCCACACCACGCGCGCCCGCCCGCCCGCAGGCAGATCAACCATGCGTATCAATGTATCCACTCGCGCTCCCGCCCCCGCCGTCAACTGCACGGCACCCGAGTAAGGCTTGTCCGTGTGATTGTACAACAAGGCGGCGACTTCCGCCTGATCCCCCATCACCAGAAAGCGCGGCGTCACGGGTTGGATGCGCAGCGGCTGGGCGGCGACAATCTCCACCTGCGCCTCGCCAACTTTTGTGTTGGCGGTAAGCGCGTAAACCACCGCTACCCACGTCGCAGGCGTATCAGGCAGGACAAAGGTAAGCTTCGTCTCGCCGCTTGCACTGGTACGCCTGTCGCCCTCCCACACCACAGCATCGGCGAAGCGTGCGCCGGCTGAAACAGGTGAGGTTACGCCTTCGCCAAAGCGAACCATACGATACGCAGCCTCCTCGGCCGACATAAGCTCATCCTGGCGACCGGAGAGCGCCAGCAGCCCATCGCCCGTCATCACCTGCAAGGGACGCACGCCGTAGAACGCCTCGACCAGGGAGGGAACGCTGACTCCGCGTGACAGCAGCGCCTTATCCACCAATGCCACGCCTACCTCCGCGTCTGCCGGGCGATCGGCGGCATCGACCGTATGCACGGTCAGAGTCACAGTGTCCCCCGGTCGGTACGCCGTCTTGTCAGGCAGTGCGGTGACTTTCAATGTCTGGGCAGTGGGGGCAACCTTCACCATCACGTAACCGGCTCGCACCTCAGGCGCAGCCAGCGTCTCGGTGACGCCGTGAATCAGCACAAACGAGACGTAGACATTCGGGACGTAATCCTCGATAATCGGTATCTCCACCACAGGGTTCGGCGTGTCTAAGACCTGCCGCTCGACGGCGAGGATGCCGTCGCGTTCTACCGTCATCAACATTTGATATGGACCGTCGAACGCCACCGGCAACAGGATTCTGGCCCGGTCACCCACATCATACACGCGCGCGTCGGCAACGGGCGTGACCTGGTTCGCTTCCACCGGCCAGGATGCCGTCTCCGTACCACTCACCCACACCATAATCTCGGTATGTACGGGATGGTCGTCCGCATCCAGCGTATCCGCTGCGACGATGTAAGTGCCGCTGTGCGGTGGAACGAGCGTCGCCACGGCCTGGCCCTCAGAATCCGTTGTCACGCGAACGGTGGAGACGACGGTGTCGGTGTAGCCCCACGTGGGCGCATCCTCCCCAGGAAGACGGTACCACTCGCGGTGGGTCAACGAGACGGCGATCTCTTGTCCGGCGACCGGTTGCTGCGCCCAGTCGTGCGCCAGGAGGCTGATTTCGGTTCGCATACCGGCACGCGCCACCCACTCTCGCGGCCGCATGCCCAGGTAAAAATGCGACGGGTGAACGATCACCTGCCCCTGCCCACTGACCGGCAGAAAGCGCGTATCGCGTGTGGCTGCACCATGCACGGTGGCCTCAATGATCCAGCGCTGCGGGCCGAACGACCGTATCTCCGCCGGCAATTCGAGGGCAAAACAGCCGTCCGCATCCGTCTCGGCTTCTCCCGAGGCAACCAGAACGGGATCGCCCAATGCGCCCTCAGGCCACTGCCACGCCTCAGAGGGGACTACCGACAGCGGATAACTTTGGGCGTAAACGGTCCATGTCAACTGCGCGGCAGCTACCGGGACGCCGGAGACATCATCGACAGTGATAACGGCGCGTACTAGATCGCCGCTTAACAAATCCGCCGTCTCCGGCAAAACAGCGACGGTCAACGCGGTCTCGCGGGGGGCGACAACAGCAAAGGTGGCCGTTCCCCGGCTGTTATTGCCGTCACCGGACAAGGATGCCTCAAGCACATAGTCTCCCACCCCCAGGCTCTCTGAGAGCGTCAACGCGCCGGAAAACGTCCCCATATCCGACAGTGCAACCGTGGTCGAATAAACTCCCCGCCCCACGGCCTCGCGTAAAATCACCCGCATGGGCACATCGAGCGAAGGCAGCAGATAACGGCCTTCCTCTTCCCGCAGTATCCCCCGGAAGTGGACCACCTCCCCCCGCTCATAGCTCGTCCGGTCGGTATACACGTGGACGACAAAGGGCGACAGTATGCTGCCATCGAGCGCAATCCCGAGGGCGGACGGTGCCGCCTCACCCATCCACGAAGTCAGCGCCACGCCAAATTCCGCCGCGCCGGGTTCACCGACAACTGCCGCTACGTTCTCCCACAAATCTTCGCGCGGGCTGATAGGGATGTGCGCCAAACCATCCTCATCCGTCGTACCGGCGGCGATAAGCAGCCCCGCGCGATCCACCAGGCGCACAGCGGTGCGGCTGATGGGTTCGGCGCTGCGCAAATCTGTGACCCAAACCAGCGCCTCTTCCGCCGACAGTTTCAACGTCAGGTGACGATCTACCACTGCAAAGTTGAGGGATTGCCTTCCCCATGGCGGATTCTCCCACGCGAGGTGATAATAACCCGTCGGCAGCGCGCTAGCGAGACGTCGCAAAAACAGCGTGACAACCGAGGGTGTGTTGCGCGGTACGGTGAATGTCTCCCGCCACTTGCGAACCACAACACCTTCGACATCCTGCCCACGCACAAAATCCGCCTCGGCCACTTCAGAAAGCGTGAAGGAAACGCGAGCACGATTCTGCAACAAAAAGTAAAGCTGTGATGGTTGTGACGCATCGAGCGTTACCGCACTGTCCGCGCTTGCCGGAGCGATGAAGGCCGGTAAATCACCGGTCACGAAACACGATCTATAGCTTGTTGTAATCACGTTGCCATACACATCGGCAATGCCCGGCTTAAGCTGCACGCAATACTCTGTTTGCGGTTGTTTCTCCCAGGAAAGATTGTACACATTCGCGGCTACGTCGAAATAGGTGTATGGATTTTCCACCGTCGGCGTAATGGTGATGCGTCGCGCCAGCGTCGCCGCATCGAGTGCGCCGGAAAACGCCAGACGCACCGGCTCGGCGACGTCTACGTCCTCCGCCCCATCTTGAGGGGCAGTGACCACGAGGGCCGGATACGGTACGGTAGTGAAGGTCCAACTGTGAGGGTTCTCCAGAGGAGCGCTGGTAGCCGCGCGCGCGCGCGCACCGACCTGCACGGTATAGCGCATCCCCAGGTCCAAGCGTGTCAAGGGGGTAAAGACTAACTCGGCTCCGTTGTCCTCCCACGTGATCGCACCAGGAACGGCCTCGCCCGCCTCATTGACAATGCTGAAAACGCTACCGGTAATTTCCTGATCCATCGGTGTATTGAAGATCACGCGGATGTCCGTCTCCAGGGGAGTTTCCGATTGTCCCTCGGCCGGGATGCTTGCCTGAATCACGGGGGATGCGGTGTTGAAAGACCAGGTCACCGGATCGCAGAGCGCCACCCCTTCCACGCTCACCACATTCGCCGCCAGGGTAGCGGTGTACGCCCGGCCGGCAGCCCACCCACGCAACGAATCGAAACGGTAAACGGGCGTTTCCACCCACATCCCCGTACCCAAAACGGCAGGTTCAAAGCTCAAGGAAAGGGCGGGACATTCGCCGCCCGCTTGCGCCGGTTTCCCCACGCAGGCGAGTGGAACGATGGCGCGATTAAAAACGATCAGGGCCGGCGCATCAACGCGTGCGTCGAGTGAACCAGCAGCCGGTGTCACCCGCGTAACTGCCAAAGGCGCGAGCGTCGAAAAGGCGAAAGAGAGTTCTGTGGACAAGGGCAATCCCGCCGCCGAACGCATATTGCCCGCCAATGTCACCCGGTAGCGAGTGGATGCCGCGACGACACGTGGACGAAAAACGAGTGTCGCATCATCCGGCCACTCAAAGTCGCCTTCAAGAGGCGGCATCACGCGCAACGCCGCAGCGACGCTTGCCTGATCCATCGGCTGATCGAAATAGAGCTTGATTGTAGCCGCATCGGCAGCGACTTCCTGACCTAAACGTGGTTCATAGCCGAGCAAAACCGGCGGATAAGGTCCCTCGGGCAGCTCTGGCGTCGCCGTAGGGGTCGCCGCGATTGTTGCCGTGGGTTCCGGCGTGGACGTTGCGGTAGATGCAGGTAGGCTGACAAGTATCTGCTCGCAACCTGTCAATCCGAGTATGATGAGGATCAGAAATGTGGCCCACAACCACCACGAAGACGATTTATGCATAATTCCCCCAAAGAAACCAAACAGCTCCCGGCCTCATCGCAGAAACCGCAGCCGCTTTGCAATCAAAGAGATACGACTTCATCTTAGCTTAGGAAACGCAAAAAGCAAGCGCAGACAAAGCGCGGTTCTTCGCGGCGCGAGTTTCGCGGCGCAAAAATTTACGCAAGGTCTGCGCTTAATTTGAACACCGTTCGGAGCACATTATTTGGGACGTACGTACGTCACCCTGGTTTGCGGCTCCTGGACCTTCGGCAGAACCAACGTCAGCACACCATCCACCAGCCGGGCTTCAGCGCGAGTGCCATCCACCGGCACATTCAGTGCGAGCATCCGGCAAAAATATCCAGTCTGGCGTTCCTGCAAGACATACGCGACGTTGGTCATGGGCGCGGGGAACTTGCCGCGGATCGTCAGCCGCTCACGTTCGAGCTTGATTTCCACATCTTTGGGCTTGAGTCCAGGAAGCGATGCTTGCACCACGATTTCATCCGCCGTCGTGTGCACATCGACCATCAAGGGGGTTTCGACAACTGTGTCGCGGCGAAGAGCCTGCACCACACGCGCGGGTGTAAAGCGCGGGTCGTGCATCAACCGCGCCAGCGCCTCACGCACGGCAGCGCAATTCAGAAACGGATCGAACTTCCAACGCATAATCAGACTTTCGGTCGACAGATGAGAGAGACCAAACTCAGATACGGCAACAACGCCCGCCGCTTAAAGGCAAAATCGAATATAACAGTGTCGAGCGCGCTTGCCCTGGCGCCGCCCGGCTATCTTAACAACCGGCGCACATGCTCCAGAATTCGCAAGACCGATTCCTTTTCATGAGCGACACACGGCATAACTGTCACATCCTTCGACACAGCCAACAGCCGCCGGATTTCTGCCGGCGGTAGGGCAGCACGGTGATCCTGTTTATTGGCGGCTACCACGTATGGCACTTTGGCTTGTTTGCGGAATTGCCACATCACTTGCTTGGCGTCCAGCAAGCTGACCTTATCAGTGCTGTCCACAAGCAACACAAACGCATCCATCTCTCTCGCCAAAATCGACCACATAAACTCGAAGCGGGCCTGCCCTGGCGTGCCGTACAGGTGCAACAGCGCATCGCCAAGTCGTTTTTGACCATAATCCATCGCCACGGTTGTCTCAGACTTGCCGGCAGTCGCCACGCCAGGATCGGAAATCCGGCGCTCGGTGGTGACCATTGCGATGTCGCTAATGGTGTGAATAAAAGCTGTCTTGCCGGCATTAAATGGGCCGGTGATCACGATTTTGTAAGACTTCACATAGCCCTCTCATTCTTCAACTTGTTGGCGACGAAAATCAGCAAAACGGTAGCCCATCCCCCGCTCCGTGAAGATATAACGTGGGTTTGCCGGATCAGGCTCGATCTTCTTCCGTAAGTAATTGACGTACAGACGCAGATAGGAGACCGCGTCTTTGTATTCATACCCCCACACTTTGGAAAGCAACGTGCTGTATGGGACAGTCCATCCGGCGTTTTCAATCAAATGACGCAGTAGCCGGAACTCGATGGGACGCAATTTGATGCGCTCCCCTTCCACCAGCACTTCGCCGGTATTGAAATCCAGGCTGAGGTGGTCGTCAATCTCCAAAACGGAGGCGCTGGTGGGTGACGCGGCTTGCACCCGGCGCAAGACGGCGCGCAAGCGACTTACCAACTCGCGGGGGCTAAATGGTTTGGTGATATAATCATCAGCGCCGAGATCCAGCCCGCGCACTTTATCCTCTTCAGAACTGCGCACGGTCAACATGACCACCGGCACGCTGGATATCTCACGGATCATCCTCAAAGTCTCGAAGCCGTCCATCTCCGGCATCGAAACGTCCAACAGCACTGCATCGGGCATTTTCTCGCGGACTTGATCCACGGCCTCCAACCCATTGGCGGCTTCGATAACGCGGAAACCTTCCATTTCCAGGTTGATGCGCACAAAGCGGATGATTCGAGGTTCGTCATCCACTACCAATACCAATGGGTGAACGTCGCGAATCGTCGTTTCTGGATTACTCGCGGATAAAGGTAACAAGCTTTTCCTCTCCCTCGGTCGGCATGATTTCGATGCTATGGATGCGGGTCCAGGGGATAAGTACAATGTTTGTCTCCGGCAAGAAATAGGAGACATCACGCCCATCTCGCAGACGCGGACTGGAGACTTTGAGAAACGGTGCGTTTTGATCGGGAAGTTCCTCAATCTCTCCGACAATCGCATCTTCGTTCATGACATGTATCAAAACGGTTTGTGCCATAGTGACTCCTCTATTCCGCTAATGATTGGGGTAGATATGCACTTTCGAGCGCATCGTGCCAAACATCAACAGGTCGCCATCACGAAAAGCATAGGGCAAATAAGGCGTAATTCGCTCTTCATTCAAAAATGTGCCATTGGTACTGTCGAGGTCTTCGACAAAGCACGTTCCTTCCCGCGTATATATCCGGGCATGGCGTCGTGAAACGCCCTGTTCCAGGCCACCATCGGTTGTCATGTCCAGTTCCGGGAAAACACCGTGGGCCGCGTCCAGGCGTCCCACCAGGATTTCGCGGTCTGCCGAGAGCAACACTTTTCGGCCGGTGTTCAGCACCTCGACTTCAATGTTCAGCGCCCACGCTTCTTCACCCTCCTGGCCCTCCTGACGAGGACGAGCAGGGCGACCGTCTTCCTGCTCTGGAAGCGGCTCCGTACGCAAAGGGCCGCCCGATGGCAGGTAGGTGCCGCACTGAATGCAGAAGAGTGTTCCGGGCAGGTTTTCCGCCCCACACGAGGGACAAACGACTTTGTTTGCTTTCTGTGTCATATTTTCTCCTCCCACTTGCCCCAAACTATCGCACAGGGGATGTTAGACTTCGAGTGCCATAGCGTAATTTCTTGCGGCCTTCCTTGGTTGGATCGCCGCCATGCATAAGCCGGCTGACTTCCAACATCGCAGCCTGACCCAGATCTCGATGGCCCATATCGAACAACCGGGTTGCAGCATATTCCAAATAGGTAGTCGCCTGGTGCACATCTCCTACACCCAGTGCTCTCCAGGCTTTTTCCTGGAGACTAAAAACACTCAGCCGGGCCAGGCGGTTGAGTAAATTGGTCGGCGCCGATTCCTCTTTAGGTTCCAGCGTAAACGTCACAGTAACGTCCTGACGCAGACGAATTGGTTCAGAAGCAGTGATCGGCTCACCGACCATATCCAACCGTGCGATGCGACGCTCACCTGTAACGGCTTGAGCAACAACGATTTCCAACACCACCGATACCGGTTCATCCGCCATCACATTGCCGAGAGCAATGACGTTGTTTTCCGAATGTTCCAGAATTTCCAAATAGGGTGCCGCTCGATAAACCGCCTGGATATGGACGTACGGAGCCACATTCACTTCCAGCTTCACATTTTGCAGCAGCATAGTGCTCAATCCCTGGATTTGCCGCTTAAGAGCAGCGCGCACATCCGAGGGAACGCGAATATAACGCGAGACGCCGCCTGCACTCCGTGCCAGATCGTCCAGGAATTCATCGTTCCAGTCTTCGCCGATCCCGAAAGCGGAGATACCGATCCCTTCAGCGGCAGCACGCCGCGCCTCAGTCAGCGCGCGCATCTCATCTCCATAGGTGCGACCATCCGTCAATAAAATGACATGGTTAACCATCTCCGGAGAAGCATACCGGCGCACTTCTTCCAGTCCAGCCAATAAACCCTGGTAGATCTCGGTGCCCCCACTGGGAATCAACGCAGCCAACGCAGATTTAAAGATGCGCGGGTTGTCCATCAGATGCGTCGACGCCAACACCTCAGCGCGATCGCTGAACGCGACGAGCGCCAGACGATCGTGAGAGTCGAGAGATTCGATCAGGTCCGTAGCGGCGATCTTGATATTCTGCATCCGCACGCCACTCATTGAGGTACTGCAATCGACCACCAGGGCAACGTTCAAATGTTGGCGCGTAACTTCCTTTTGTTCCTCAGTGTGCGGCGCAATATCAACCAGAACATAGAACACTTGGGGTTCATTTAGAGGGTATGCTTCGGTGCGGCTCTGCGACAAGGCCAAGCCCACCAGCGCATCCTCAGAAAGTCCCCGCTTCTCCCGCTGCCGGTCATAGGCACGCCGCAAGACCTCGTCGCGCAAAACTTCGTAGGCTTCCTGGACTTCCCGGAAACGCTCCGCATCACCATGTCCGCTGTCGGGATGATACTCACGTGCTTTTTCGCGATAGGCCTGTTTGATTTCATCGTCGTCCGCATTCAGGGAGACATTTAGGGCCGCGTAATAGTCTTTCTGGGAGTCAATCGTTGTCATCACACCCCCTGGCTTTGCCCACGCCAGGTTTCAACCAATACGACTGAGATATTGTCGTTGCCACCAGCCGCATTGGCTGCTGCGACTAACTGTACGCAAGCCTGCTGTGGTGTCGGCGCTTCTTGGATCAAGCGCCAGATTTCTGCTTCGTCTACCGCTCCCCACAAGCCATCGCTGCACAGAAGCAGGCGATCTCCAGGTTCGAGCGCATAGGTGAAAACATCGACTTCCAGCGTTGCGCCTTGCCCGATCGCCCGATACAACACATTGCGTTGCGGATGGACTGCTGCTTCTTCCTCAGTTAACTGCCCCATTTCTATCAAGCGATTGACCAGCGAATGATCCTTGGTCAATTGTCTGGCAGGTTGACCCACACGCAACAGGTAGGCGCGGCTGTCCCCAACATGCCCCACAAAAAGACGATCTCCGAGGATCATGCCACACGTTAAAGTACTGCCGCTGCCGGGGTAGTCGCGCGTAACAACCCGGTTAGCATGCGAGATGGCCTCACGAACCATGTCGGTTAACGAAGGCTGATCGGCTCCACGATCCGTACCATCCACCAGAGGGAAATAAACATGAGAAAGCAACCAGCCGGCAGCCGCCCGCAGCGCCAGCGCGCTGGCAACCTCACCGGATTGGTGCCCGCCCATCCCATCGGCTAACATAAAAAGCCCAAACGGGGGGGCGGCATTGTTCGCCTCCTGTTCGCTAGACAGGATAAAAAGCGCGTCTTCGTTATGGTTGCGTACACGTCCCACGTCGGTACACCACCCGACGGAGAAAACGCCCGAAGCCTCCCAGGCGCGCCGCCCTCTCTCTGCCAGAGCACGTTCAGCCTCCGCCCCTTCAATCGGGGCCGTTTCGGGCTTTTTGAACAGACTCGCGGCGGCACTTTCCTCTTGCGCACGCCGCGCTGACTTACCAAATCTATTACGCAACCAAGCCTTGATATCCGCCATTCTTCCCCCACAGTTCCAGGTCACATCGGAATCGCATACACGTAATGATCCGCAGAACCTATATAGACAATGCCATCGGCAATCTGTGGTGCGCCGGTGATCGGGCCATCGGTCTGATAATGCCAACGCACAGCCCCGGTAAGCGCATCGAAGCAATACAGATTGCCGTCCACACCACCAATGTAGAGATTGCCCTCGGCGACGTTCGCGGCAGCGGTGATCTGGTTATCGGTTTGATAACGCCAGACGACACGCCCGTCGTCAGCATCCAAAGCATATACGAAGCCATCGCTGGATCCAAAAAAGACCATGTTTTTCCAAATCACCGCCGTCGAGACAATGCTTCCGCCAGATCGGTACTTCCAGGCAGCCCAACCGGAGCGCACATCCAGGGCATAGAAATGATTGTCCAGCGATCCAATGAATACCAATCCATTGTGCATCACCGGTGAGGCTAGAAAGCCGCGTCGCGCGCGGAAACGCCAGCGTTGTTCGCGGTTTAAGCTCAACGCGTACACCATACCCATCTGGCATGCAAACAGAATCAAACTCTCTGCCACCAGCGGCCGCGAACGGATTTCGCCATCTGCCGCATAGGTCCACGCGCGCCGACCAGACATCTGGTGGATGGCATAGATTTGTCGATCGTCAGAACCGATGAAAATGTGCCCTAACTCGCCAAAGGGCGACGAGAAAATCCGCCCTTGTGTCGGCGCCGTCCACAGCAAATGTCCGGTTCTAACATCCACGGAATAAATCACTTTGTCGATCGAACCAAAAATTACCATCCCTTCGGAGACCCAGGGTTTGCAGGCAATGCCGCCTTCGGTCGGATACTTCCACAAGAATTTACCGTTATCCTCAGCTAAAGCGTACACATTGTGGTCATACGAAGGCACAAAAACCATACCGTCAGCTACCGTCACCGAGCCGCGGATTTCATCTTCACAGGCAAACTTCCACAGCGGTTTGACAACGCCCGTATCAAAAGTTGCCGTTTTGTCACCCAACGATCCGCTGCCGATCTTGATCGAAAGGCTGGCGGCGAGAGCGCGCCGGAATTCTTCCGCCGACCCCCAACGCTTGTTAATGTCATACTCCAGCGCTTTGTCGATCACCCCGATCAATTCGCGGGAAACGGTAGGATTTGTCTTATGGATAGGACGCTCATGAAAAGAGAAAGGCGGCTCCAGGCGTGGATCCTGTTTGCTCAAGAGATGGTGTAACGTGGCGCCGAGCGCATAGATATCACCGCGTGGTTCGGCGATACCGCGATACTGCTCCGGGGGAGAATAGCCCTCGGTGCCAATCATCGTGCCCTTCTCGCCACTCTGAAAAAGCTTAGCAATGCCAAAATCAACTAGACGGATCCGGTCATGATCGTCCAACATAATGTTGGAGGGCTTCAAGTCTCGAAAGATGATCGGACGCGGTTTGTGGTTATGCAAATACGAAAGCACCTCACAGAGCTGCACAGCCCAATCGGCGACCATGCCCTCGGAGAAAAAGCCTTCCGCCTCTGCCAGGCGCGCCTCGAGGTCCTTGCCCGTCACGAACTCTTCGACCAGATAACAGCGCGAGCCTTCGGTAAAGTAGTCGTAAACCTGTGGGATCGCGGGATGCCCCAGTGTCGCCAGAATACTCGCCTCGCGCTCGAAGTTGCGCACGATCATCTGTCGCACTTGCGAGTCCAATGCCGTGTTGATCATCTCCTTCACCGCGCACAAACGCAATACGCCCGGAAAACGCAAGTCTTGAGCCTTGTAAACTGCCCCCATACCACCGATCCCGATGACCCCCAGGATCTTGTAGCGACCTTGCAATTGCACCCCCGCCGAAAGCAAGCCTTCATACGAGACCTGAGGCTTCCCGGCAATTTGCTGCGTTTCTGCCGATGCCGCTGCACCTGATACTGAACCGTCAGGTTTAGCAGCAGGCACACCGGCCGGCGTTCCCGAAAGCGGCTCCTCCACCAGATGCGTTTGTGGCGACGCTGAGGATTTCGGCGCCACCGAGGGTTCTGGTCGCGGGAATAGTGGCTGCCGCAACCGCTGCGAAAGGCCACGCATTCGCCGCGTCTCCAGATTGACAGCAGACCCGCCCTTTTGTTCGGGTGCAGGCTCTGATTTACGATCACTCATCCCTGAAAACCTTCTGTTAGCATAAGAGCAAATACAACCACATTATACGAGAATAAGCAGGAAGCGCCATCTATGCCTATCCATTCTCCAAACAGCCAACGGTTGTTGGCTGTCTGAATTGTACAACAGAACTACTGAAAGTGCAAAACTCTAGTGAACCGTTCGCCAATCCCCTTACGCTTGTTCTTATAAAAACTTGTGCTATTCTTGATATGCCAATTCATTAACCAGGATACCACTTAACAGCATTTAACGATAGAGGCAATCATGCAAGTTATTCCAGCCGCCATCCCAATGGATATTGAACTCGAATGTGGTAAATGCGGTCATCGCCAGCCATTTGTCCTGCCCACACACATCTGTAGCGCATGTGGACACGATTGGATGGAAGTCCGGTACGATTATAACCGCATCGCACGGCTCTGGCCCGATATCCTACGCCAACGACCTTTTAAGATGTGGCGCTATCGCGAACTTCTGCCGCTCAGACGCGATGACTTCCAGATCACAATGGGCGAAGGTGGCACGACACTCATGCGCGCCAACAACCTCGGCATGATGCTCGGCACGCCGAATCTCTTCATCAAAGATGAACGTCAGAACCCCACTAACTCCTTCAAAGACCGCCAGGCAGCCATGGTCATCTCGATGATGAAAGAGGCCGGCATCACTGAACTCGTCGTCGCCTCGACGGGCAATGTCGCCATTTCGTACTCCGCCTATTCAGCTCATGCGGGCATTAAACTGTGGACTTTCCTGCCGAGTCTGGTTCCGCCCGAAAAGATGCGCGAGATTGCCATCTACGGTAGCGAGGTGGTTAAAGTGACCGCCAACTACGACGTGACAAAGAAGGTGGCAGCGCAGTTTGCCGAACACCGGGGGATTCTCGTGGATCGCGGCATTCGCAACACCGGAACTCGCGAAAGCATGAAAACCATCGCTTTTGAGGTCGCCGAGCAACTTGCCGCCGAACTGGGGCCGCCGCAGCCCGGCGTTCCCTGGCGCACACCGGATTGGTACATCCAGTCCGTGAGCGGCGGGATGGGGCCTATCGGCTTCTGGAAAGGTTACGAGGAAATGTACCAGATGGGATTGGTCAATCGCCTGCCCAAACTGGCTTTGGTCCAGGCCGACGGTTGCGCCCCAATGACCAATGCTTTCCGCAAAAACCTACCCCAAGCCGAGGTGGTGACAGACCCCACAACGCGAGTGATTACCATCGCCACCGGTGCACCAGGCCCGGCCTACGAGTATCTGTACCGCGTTATGCAGGATTATGGCGGTGTCTTCGAATCCGTCACCGATGAGGAGGCCTTCCGGGCGTTGCACGTGATGGCAAAGATGGAGGGCCTATCCATCGAGCCGGCGGCAGCAGTAGCCTTTGCAGGTCTATTCAAGCTGCTCAATATGGGTGTCATCAACCGTAATGAGACGGTGGTTGTTTGTTGTTCTGGTCACACCTTCCCTGTGGAAAAATTCCTGCTTGAGGAAGATTGGTTTAAAGTTTTGCCGGCAAGCGCAGAGACGCTCACGCCGGCCGCGCCTGTAACGCCGGCTCCCGCTCCGCCGGCTCAAGGAGGATTGTTGGGGGCGCTCGACCAACTCGACAAGCGCGTGCAACAGATTATGATTGTGGAAGACAATCCAGAGGCTGCCCGGCTACTGCGACGCATCCTGCAAACGCATGGCGAATTCCAAATTGGCGAGGCACACACGGGCAAAGAAGGCCTCGATATGATCCGCGCAATGCATCCCGATCTGATCCTGCTTGATCTGATGATGCCGGATATGAACGGGTTCGCCGTGATCGACCATCTCAAAGCCGATCCAAAACTGAAAGACATCCCGGTCATCGTGATTACTGCGAAAGAGTTGACCCTGAAAGACCGCGAACGTCTTCAGGGCCAGATTCAAATGCTCTTACAAAAAGGGGCGTTTATGGATGAGGATCTTTTACAGGAGATCAGTGCTCTTCTGGGCAAAAATGACGAGGAGAAATGACGAAGATTCTATACGTTGAAGATGATCTCGCCAGTCAGCGGTTAGTCCAACGCATCCTCACCGCCGAGGGATTCGAAGTCGCGCTAGCCGACAATGGGCTAGGCGCCATCGAAGCCGCACGACGCGAAAAACCGGACCTTATTCTGATGGATATCAACATCAGCGGGCTTGATGGCTACGAGGTAACCACGCGCCTGCGTACCCTTGAGGGCCTGAGAGAAGTCCCCATCATCGCCGTCACAGCCGCGACGCTGCGCGGCGACCGGGAGCGCGCGTTGGTGGCCGGGTGCAATGGTTACATCCCTAAACCCATCGATGTAGATCGCTTTGGCGACCAGATTCGCGCCTATATGGTAGGCCTGGAGGATGAAGTTGGCACACCGGAAGAAAAGGCCGAATATCTGCTAGAGTACAATCAACGTCTGGTGAACCGGCTTGAGGAGAAAATCCGAGAGCTGGAAAATGCCAACGCCGAACTACAACGCGTCGAGAAGATGAAATCCGATTTCGTCATACTGGCCGGGCACGAGTTGCGGACACCGCTCACCGTCATCTACGGCTATCTGCAAATTCTCCGCTCCAATCCTGCTATTCCCGGCGAAGAAGAAACCGAAGGCAGTCCGCGCCACCTCTTGTCGAAAGTCTCCGATGCCGTCAAACGATTGAGTGAGGTCATTCAAGATATCCTCAACGTCTCGCTGATTGACGCCAATCGTCTCGACCTCTCACACGAGCCGGTCTTCATCCATTCGGTTATTCAATCAGTGTTGCACAACCTGCGCAGCTTCGGTCCACAACGCAATCTCACCCTCGAACTTGGACAGGGCATCAAGAAAGCGCCGGTTATCGAGGGCGACCCGCGACGATTGCACCAGGCTATCGGTAACCTCATCAGCAATTCCATTAAATACACGCCTGATAATGGGAAAGTAACAATCGATGCTGAAACCCTGGAGGATGTCGTGCATATCTGGATTAAGGATACCGGCGTCGGCATCCCGCCCCAGGAACTTATCCACATCTTTGAGCGCTTCTATGTCCTGGAGGATGTGGCATTGCACCGTTCCAGCAAGACGGCGTTCAAGGGGGGCGGTTTGGGACTGGGATTAGTCGTATCCAAAGGCATTATCGAAGCCCACAACGGCAAAGTGTGGGCAGAAAGTCCCGGCTACGATGAGGAGAAATTCCCCGGTAGCACCTTTCATATTTTGCTGCCCATCGGAAACCCGTTTGCCACAACGGAAGAGGGGGGAAAATAACCTCGAGCTTACAACGGTCGCACAGTCGTGAGACATTTGCCCATTTCTCCTTCTGTGGTACAATCTCGCCCGTAGCATGGTGGCTGTGGCCTAATGGTTAAGGCTCCTGACTGTGACTCAGGCAACTGTGGGTTCGAGTCCCACCAGTCACCCTAGAAGCCGGGCCAGTGTGTCCGGCTTTTTATATCCTTGAGGATATGTCTTCCAGTCCCCGTGGCGCAATGGACAGCGCACCTGGCTTCGAACCAGGGGGTTGTGAGTTCGAGTCTCACCGGGGACTCTATGTGAAACCAGGACCCCGCGATTTTCCTCGTGTTTGCGTATCTGCTAAACCATAGTATGATAGAACTTGTGTAAGACGAGCGTTATCGAAGAGGGCTATGTGCCCACAAGAGACGCACTCAGAAAAATCTTGTTTTGGAGGTTGAAATGCCACTGTTCAAACAATTCGGTCCGTTGGAGCTGGTTTTGGTTATTGTGTTAGCCTTGATCATCTTTGGGCCTGGACGGGTCGCGCGCCTTGGAGCAGAGCTGGGCAAAGGAATCCGCGGGTTCAAGGAGGGCCTACAGCCCAACAAACCCAAAGAAAACACTGATACAACTGACTCTGAGAACGCTTCGAACGAAGCCTAACGCAGCATAAACACCCCGATCAAGTCGCCGCCGGCTTTTCCCCACCGGCGGTTTGATCTATGGTCTAACACAACTGCCACGGAGATGCGGGATGGAGTTTTTAAATATCGGAGGTGGTGAGCTCCTTATCATTGTGCTGTTGGCGATTATCCTTTTTGGTCCTGAAGATATTCTGAAAATTATGCAGACAATGGGAGGATATGTACGCAAAATACAGCAAATGTCAGCGAGCGTTCTCAAGGGCGATTACGTGCCCGAAGAAATAAAAGAAACCATCAAAGAAACGCAAGCATCGGTTGCCGAGCTTCAGAAAACCGTAGCAAATGTCAAAGCTATAACCAAAGCCGATCTCAGCGAAGCCATAGCGGCGGTCGAAGACGTCAAAACCACGCTGGAAGATGTGTCAACGTCCGTTGCTACCGGCGTGAGCGAAGTCCCCAAGGCGCTTGAAGCCACGCTGAATGAACCCGCGCCGGGAGCAATCACCCCCATGGCGACAAAGCCAAGCGCTCCATCACGGGTGACTTCTGAAGCTGAACGGCTCGGAAAAACACCCCCCTCTGCAGTCGCTACTGCCACAAAAGGCGCTCCCACTTCAGTATCTGCAGGCCCAGGTGACGAGGATAAATAAGATGACGGAAGAAAATGGCATGGATCTTCTCGAACACATTAGAGAACTGCGCGTGCGGCTCTTCCGCTCCGTAGCGGCTGTCATCATCACGACTATCATAGCGATGCTCGTTACCGATTACGTAGTCGCATGGCTCGTCAAACCACTAGGCGGCGCCCCAGTTGTTGTGCTCAGTCCAACCGAAGCGCCGATGACGTACTTCAAAATCGCACTGACACTCGGTTTCGGCGCTGCGCTACCCTACCTTCTGTATCAGATTTATGCTTTTATAAGGCCGGGTCTGTTCAGCAACGAACGAAAAACCGTCCTGCTGGTTCTCCCCACGGTCATCATCTTTTTCGTTCTGGGAGCGTTATTTACTTTGCAGGTTTTAGTCCCCATCAGCATGCCCGTTTTGATGGGCTTTTTTGGCTCGGTCGTCACAACACAGTACTCCCTGGAGAAATACCTCGCCTTTGTTTCAATGCTCTTGTTATGGATGGGCCTCGTTTTTCAAACACCCTTGGTCATTTACGTGATCGCCTTGTTAGGCGTCGTGACGCCCAAACAGCTTGCTCAGGCCTGGCGGGTAGTCGTCTTTGTCGCTGCAATCTTCGCCGCGGTCATCACACCGACTACAGATATGCTCACCATGCTGTTGGTCACCGGGCCATTCGTTGTGCTCTACTTTTTCGGCATCCTGCTGGCGCACGTAGCTGCCAGACAACGCGCACGCCGTGCAGCCGAAGCCAAAGCCACCCTCGAAGCAGACTAACACGCACAACCGTTCAACAGTCCAGGCGAGCCAACACAGAACTCGCCTGGACTTTTTTATACCAAGTTTGACATTCTCCCGTTGTCGGCTATGTTTAGAGGTGGGAGAAAGCATACTGTGGCGTACAGCAAAGCATTAAAACAAATATTAAGCTATTTTTTCAAACCCCGGCAGGTCAAGGTTCCACTAGTCGTCTGGATTATTCTGCTCATTGGCGCGCTGGCGCTCATCGTCCGCCCGGCCCCACCCGCCATAGAGCGTGAGGTTGAACGCACGGTCGTCGTCACAGCTACACCACCGGCATCCACATGGTACATTCCCACACCGGTCCCTGGCGCGCCACCGCTCACCCCCACCCCGGTCGGCAGCGGTGGGACGCTAGCGTTTTCAATGCGGCACAACGGGAACAGCGACATCTACCTGCTCTCGCAGAACACCGGCAATCTGCTGCGGCTCACCTTCGATCCCGGCGAAGATCGCAATCCGGTCTGGTCCCCCGATGGACAACACCTTGCGTTTGCCTCGCAACGCAGCGGCGGCTGGGACCTCTATCTCATCGAGATGACAGCCGGCACCGTGATACGGCTGACACGCACGCCGGATTATCAGGCTGCGCCGACGTGGTCACCCGATGGCAAATGGTTGGCCTATGAAGCCTATGTGGATGGGAATTTCGATATCTACATCCTCAATGTGGAGCGTGGCGACAGCCAGCGGTTAACCTCGGAATCCGCCCCGGAGTATTCCCCGGCCTGGTCGCCTGATGGACGGCACATCGCATTTACGGCCTATCGCAACGGTAACAAGGATTTGTACGTCATCTCACTGGACGATGGTATCACCGTCAACGTGACCAACACACCCGACCAAAACGAGGATTACGCCGAATGGTCGCCCGACGGACGCTATATCGTTTACTCTGCCGGCGTGCCCGGCAACGAAACGATCTGGAAAATCCCCTTCGACAAAGAAGCTCTGGCAACCGGGATGCTGCGCCCAAGTCTCTTCGGCGTGGGCGGACAGCCCACATGGTCGCCCGGCGGGAGCGCGTTAGCCTTCATCTTCCGCCAGCAGGCAACGTCGTACCTGATCGCGGCCGACACAACAGGATGGGGACTGGCCCAGGAGGGCTACAGTACGATGGATTGGATGGACACGCCCTCGTGGACGCTGACACCTCTCAATCCCGAACTGGAAGCGCGGCTCGTACAACGTATGGGAGAAGAAGAATCCCCCCTTTACACCGAACTTTTGCTTTCCGAGAGCCCCGAAAAATATCAGTTGGTCAACCTGCCAAACGTCAATCATAGCGACAGTGCGGAGAAATTGAGCGACAAAGTCAATGACAGCTACAACGCGCTACGTAAGGCAGTGGAAGAACAAACAGGCTGGGACTACCTATCCATCCTCGGCGACTCATCGCGGACGATGAATTACACGCCCCGCCCCGGGCAAGGGCGCATCTCCTGGCACGTCTGCGGGCGCGCCGTGGACATCAACCAGGGGTATCTGAGCACCGGACTGATAGAACTGGTGCGCGAGGACATCGGCGGCGTCACCTACTGGCGCGTGTACATCAAAGCCAAAGAGCAGGACGGCAGCCTGGGCGAGCCGCTGCGCGTTGCGCCCTGGGACCTCTCGGCGCGGTCCGACGGCGGGCTGGCGACAGCCCAGGGGGGCGAACTCAAGGCGACAATTCCCGAAGGCTACTACGTCGACTTCACCACCATCGCCGCCGATTACGGGTGGGAGCGACGCAACGCACTCTCCAACTGGCGAGCCTCCTACTACGATGTGGAGTGGTGGCATTTCCAGAAAACCGAGGGCATGAGTTGGTACGAGTGCATGGAAGAACTATACACCACGGATGCCATCTCGGAGTCCTACGGTATCTTGCCCTGGTGGACGAAACGACCGGAGTGGGAAGTTCAGTCGATGCCGTGGTGAGTAATGGGTAACGAGTAATCAGGCAAATTCGCCCATTCGCTGATTCGCCCACTCGCTCATTCTAAAACGCACGTGAGGGTGGCCAACAGCTCTTGCTGGAAACGCGGGACGGAGAAACGTTCGGCGTTGGAGCGACAAGCCAGCGGATCCACGCGGTCAGCGTCGAAGGACAGCACAGCCTGCGCAAGGGATTCTGCCGTCGCCTCACGGAAGAATGCCCCCGTCTCACCCTCGACGATCGAATCCAACGCGCCCCCAGCGCCGTAAGCAATCACCGGACGTCCGGAAGCCTGCGCTTCCAATGGCGCGATCCCGAAATCCTCACGCCCCGGAAAGATAAATGCCTTGCAGCGCGCCAACAAATCCGGCAAATCTGCATCGGGGACGTAGCCCATAAACGTGATGTTTGGCTTCGCCAGCGTCTCCAAGGCTTCGCGGTCGCGCCCGCTGCCGACAACCCGCAGCGGCAAACCAAGCCGGTTGAACGCTTCCACGGCCAGATCGATGCGCTTGTAGGGAATCAACCGCGAAACGATCAGGTAGTAATCCTCGTGCTGCGGAGCCGGGCTGAAGCGTTCCACATCCACCGGCGGATAGATAATACTCGAATCGCGGTGATAGTAGCTCCGGATGCGCTCCTGAATTTCTGTGGAGATGGCGACGAAGTGTGTCGTCGGGCGCTGAGCAACGCGATAGTCCCAACGCTTCAGCAGAGCAACAACTGGCTTGAGCAACACTTTGAGCGCGCCCGGCAGGTTCTCGCGGGCCGCGTAAGCGTCGAACTCCCACACATAGCGCGTCGGCGCGAGGCAGTAGCACACCTGCGGTGTCTCGCCCGCACGGACGCCGTGACAGAAGCCGCTTTTGTTGCTGAGGATCACGTCGTAGCCTTGATGACGCACATCAAGCGTGGCAAAAGCCAGCGCGTACAAGGGGAAATACCACTGATGCCGCCGGTACACGCCCGGCAAGCGATCCATCCACGTCGTGCGGATATCCCAGGTTTGGTATGCAGCGGGCATCTTCTCGCGCCAGTACATGCTCGTGTAGACCGGCGCGTCCGGAAACTGCTCGACGAGGTGCTCCAAAACCCGCTCTGCACCGCCGTACTGGTTCAGCCAATCATGCACCAACGCAATCCGCATGAGTCACTCCAAAACATTCAGCTTTCAGCCGCCAGCTATCAGCATAGGCATCAACCGCTTCAATACTAACCACGAATTTACACGAATCGTCACGAATATATGCAGAAACTAGTGTGAATTCGTGAAGATTCGGCAAATGCAAACATTCGTGATGGGCAATTCACGTCCCCGAATGAGTAGGTAATGTGTCCAACGTTTCACCATGGAGGGCGCGCCGTAAGGCCTTACGGTCGTCCCAGGGATATTCGACCGTCCCGAAGCACATGCTCTGCTCGTGTCCTTTGCCACACGCGAGAACAATGTCACCGGGCCGCGCAAGCCTGACGGCGTGCAGCAGGGCTGCGCCGCGATCCGGTACGCGCCAGAAATCCACACCTTCCACACGCGAATGGCGCTTCACCCCCTCAGCCATCTCCGCAAGGATGTCATCCAGGGGTTCGGTGCGGGGATCTTCGGCGGTCAGCACGATCAGGTCGGCCAGTTCTCCGGCGACTTCGCCCATCATGCGGCGCTTCTCGCGATCCCGCAACCCGGCGGACCCAAAGGCGACAATGACGCGCCCCTGTCCCGCCACCCACTGCCGCGCCGCCAACAGCGCCACGCGCAGCGCGTTGGGCGTGTGCGCGAAATCCACAATCGCGGTGAACGGCTGGCCCTCGTCGATGCGCTCCATGCGCCCCGGCACACCTTGCACCGCCGCAATCCCTTCAACCACCGCGTCGAGCGGCGCACCGAGCGCCAGCGCCGCCGAGGCTGCCGCCAGGATGTTGCTCACGTTGAACGCGCCCACCAGCGGCGAAACCACTTCCACCTTTCCCCACGGACTGTGCAGTGTCGCGCGGATGCCCTGCGGCGAGTAATCGATATCGCAGGCCGTCACGTCAACATCCGCCGTCTCAATGCCGTAAACCACCTGCTGTTCCACAGGAATCGCGCGGAGATAGTCGAACGAACGGGAATCGTCACGGTTGAGCACAGCGACTTTCGGCACATCGGGTTTGCGCGCTGCCGTCGCCAGCCCACGGAAGAGTGTCGCTTTCGCCTCGCGGTAGGCCTCCCACGTGCCGTGGGCGGTTACATGCTCGTGCGTGATGTTGGTGACGACCGCCACGTCGAAGTCGCACCCGGCGAGGCGCTGCTGCGCCAGCCCCTCCGACGTCGTCTCCAGAACGGCGTGCGTCGCGCCTGCGGCGACCATGTCGGCCAGGTAACGCTGCACGTCAGCGGGATGCGGCGTGGTGGTGTGCAGGCCGGTATCCAGGTTCAGCGCGCCGATCCGCGCGTTGACGGTGCTGATCATCCCCGTCTCGTGCCCGGCAGCGCGCAGGATCGCGTAGAGGAGGTTCGTCGTCGTCGTCTTGCCGTCGGTGCCGGTGACGCCGGTCAGCGCCAGGCGACGCGAGGGGAAGCCGTGCCAGGCCGCGTGCAGCCAGCCCAGCGCCGTACGAGCATCGACTACGCGCAAATAGGGTAAACCAAATGGCAGATTCAGGGTGGCAGCAGGCTCCTCGCCAACGACGGCAGCCGCGCCGGCAGCGACAGCCGCCGGAACAAAACGGTGACCGTCCACATGCACACCGCGCACCGCAACAAACAGAAAGCCGGGCCGAACCTGCCGGGAATCGTCGGTGATCCCCGCAATCGGCGTATCACCCGGCGTCGCACTGTCGCTAATTTCCAGCACAACCGGCATCGCCGACTCCGACACAGCCGTCAACAACTGACGCAGCAGCATTTCCGTTCCCTCCTAACCCGGATAAACCGGAACCAAAAAGGCCTGCGACGCCCGTTTCTTGCTCGTTGGGCAAGAATTTGTGGGGTTAGGCCCTAAAAGCGCACCTCGCGTCTAAACCACCGCGCCCCGCGATGACGTGTGCGGGGCGCGGCAAAGATCGGTTAGCAAGGCTTATTCGAGTTCCTTGACGCGTGATTTGCCGCCCTTCAGCGCAAGGATTAAGTCTCGGCGACGCACAGCGCGCTTGCGGTCAATTTCGACCTGGCTGGCCTTGTCATCGGCAAGCTTCGCCAGGGCCTCAAGCCACGCGGCGCTCTCGACGGGCGTATGGCGCACGCGCCAGCGTTCCACAAGCACCGGCAATTCGTCGACATTCTTTATCCGGCGATGCGTCCGCGTGTAGACGACGCCTTGGGACTCGAAATGCACGTCGTACTCTTCCCACTCCGGTTTGATCGGGCAAATTTGCATACATGCGCCGCACTTGATGCAAAAGTAATCCGCGTGAACCAGTTGGCCGTTTTCGTCGATGTGCAACGCGCGCGTCGGGCAGACGTCGGCGCAGGCAAAACAGCCTTCGACGCACAGCTCGCGGCGTAGCAGCACCGTACCCTGCCAGGGTTGTTGTACCTCGAAAGCACCATCGCTGGCGACCTCACACTGACGGCAGCGAATGCAGTGCTCCTGGTCTACCTTCATCGTGTCATGTTCTTCATCGTAGCTGATGACGCCCGCGGAGCAGTTCTCAATGACAAAGTCCTTCAAGCCAAAATCAAATGCGTCCTTGTTGAATTTGGTGGATTTCAGCAGCTTGGGAAACGCTTCATGCTCGATGACGGGATTGTAGGGTTCACCGTTGAGCGTCAACGTAATCGCCCGCATCGGGCACATCTCCACACACATGCCGCAAAAGATACACTTGTCGGGATCGACATCCACCAACAGCTTCGTCACCATGTGCCCGTTCTCGACGACACCATCGATGTGGCTGATGGCTTCTTTGGGACATACCAGCGGTCCGATCTGACAGCCCACGCAGCGGTCCAAATCCCAGGTCAAGACGTCATGGTGCGTGACCATTTTACGCTCTAAGGTGAGCGATGATTCAGTGCGGTGTTTCAAAGTTGTTCCACGTTTCACGCTCTATCTCCTTGTAGTCAAGCCCTCACTGCCTGAGCGATAATGTCGGTGATCCAGGAATCCACCCCCATACCCACTTTTTCAGCCGCAAAGATTACCTTGCGATACTGTTCTGGCGGCAGTTGTACGAGGAAACGCCCTGAAAAAGGCGTGTCCGGCTCCTCATGACGCTCCACACAAAAGTCTAGATAATCATTCACGGAATCTTGAAAGGCTTGATATAACTCGCTCACAGACTGGCCCTGAAAAGTGATTACATCCCGTATATTGACGACTTCACCGTGAAAAATACGGGCCTCATCATCAAACTTAACGTGTGCGACATATCCTTTGTATTCCATCATAGTTCTACCCCTGCTTCAGTCAGAAATCGACGCAGCGAAGCTACAGTCCCTTTGTCTGTTTCTTTTTGTGGATGAGGCCGGTGAAACACCGCCCGCACACCATTCAATGCAATACGCACTCTGGAGCCATTCCCTTCGCTGATCTCTGCCCCACATGCCGCCAGCAAACTTTCTATGTCTGACCAGTGGATATTGCTGCGGACTGGATTGGCAAAGACAGCTTGCAAGGTTTTTTGATGTTTCGAAGTCAGGCGCTTACTCATCCCACAACTCGCGCGACGACGCTTGCCGTCGGGACAATGTGCCGCTGCAAGCCCAACTGCGCCGGTTCGAGGCCGAGCGCCAGGCCCATCAACTGCGTGAAGAACACCACCGGCAAGTCCAGATCACGCTGCACCACCTTCTCGGCCTTCGACTGGTATAGATCGAGCGCCATATGACACATCGGACACCCCAACGTCACCACTTCCGCACCGCGCTCCTTGGCCGAGGCTAACACATTGCCCGCCATACGTGCGGTCGTTCCCCCATGCGAAAGCGCCATCGCGCCGCCGCAGCACTTGGCCTTGTAGTCGTACTCCACCGGCTCAGCGCCCAGCGCCTCGACCAACCGGTCCATCCCCGTGGGGCGCTCTGGGCTGTCGAACTCGTCCGCCGGGCGGGTAAGCATACACCCGTAATAGCAAGCAACTTTCAGGCCGGTCAACGGGCGCACCACCCGCTTCTTCAAAGCGTCCAGGCCATAATCCCGCAAAATGAGATACAGCGGATGTAACACTTCGACCTTACCGGAACAACTGAAGGTCTCTTCCATTTCGGCGTTCACCCGGGCACAGATTGTTTTGTCGGCTTCAGCCAGCTTAGCCGCGCGGCGCAGGTTCTTATAGCACGCGCTGCACGGCGCGACGATGGTATCGTACCCTTGCATCTCCGCCAACGCCACGTTGCGCAGGGAGAGCAGGAAACGCGAGTCATCGTTATAGATGGCGGAATGGGTCGCGCCGCAGCACGTCCATCCCTCAAGCTCGTGCAATTCAATGTCCAGCTTGGCGAAGACGGCACGCACAGATATATCGTACTCTTTCGCGGTGGACTTCAGGCTGCATCCGGGATAGTAAGCGTAAGTTTTAGCCATGGAGTGTCTCCTTCTTGCCACCCGAGAATAACCTGCCACTGGCAGCGACAAGGCCTAATATCCTGGTCACGATAGCAACAACGCGGTCATTGAATTTCCGGCGGGGGAAAGGATCGACTTGCGGAACAACGCCGGCATCGCGCAACTCCTGGGACGCGGGGATATTCTCCGGGGAGAACGCCACTTTGCCTTTCAACAGCATCTTCAAGCCCGGGACGATCATCCCTAGCATGCCCTTCACGTCCCAAGTGCGCAGATAGTAGCGTATCAACAGTTCCGGCTCGAACATCCGCCCGTGCTGCGCCAACGTCACAGTAAACACCTGCCCGAACTGCGCTTCCTTATCCGCCACGTAGCCTTTTTGTACAGCAAGACGGCGCAGTTCGGAGAACAAAACCGTGATTTCGATCCCGCGTGGACAACGGTTCATGCATGAGTAACACGAAACGCAGCGCCAGATATCGGGGCTGGAGAGCACTTCTTCCTCCATCCCGTTTTGGATCATGTACATTAAACGGCGCGGCCCGTGCTCCATATCCTGTAGCGCGGGACACGAGGCGGAACACGTGCCGCACTGGTAACATTCCAGCACGTCTTTGCCGCCCCGCAACTTCATGACTTCAGTGAGAAAAGGATGCAGTTCAGAGGTCATAATCTTTACCTTTTTCCAAGAATTTCATCCGTTGTTAAGCCGAGATCGGATAGAATACTGCGCAATGTGCCCATCTTTAAATCCTTACTTCCCCAATCGGGGATAGTCGTGTATTGTCCATTGGCAGGGTTCCACCAGATTCAATGTGAACCGGCCGCGTTGCGGACAAATTCGCAGCCTGACTTCCGCAACCGCTTGACCAGTTCCCGACATTTCATGCAGGCACCATCCTGAGAACAAGATACGTTTCTGGTTGGAGCGGCGCAAACAAGGATGGAATAGGGGAGTTCTTGCTCTTACGTGCTTCCAACAGCGCCCGGATGTTAGCCGGAATAAGACGCATGGCTTCGTCTAAAGTTTCTCCCCAGGCATGACATCCAGGCAACGCCGGACAACTGATTTTATAGACGGCGTCTTCTTCCAGATAATCTACAGTGATGGGCACAATGACTTCATCTACGACTACCGTCTCAGTCATCTCCTATCTCCTCTGTTCCCGGGTCTATGTCTGGTCGAGCGTATTCTTGTAAACAACCCCGCAAACTCTTCTTCCGAAAAGGTTGTGCCTCTTGCGCCGATATGGGTAACACAATCACCTCAACCTGCTGCCCCCAAAGTGTAGAAGGTAAATTGAGTACGATCTGTCCCTGTTCGACCGTCCGGATTTCGCGAATAGCTTGCATTAGCCCTTCTCCCGTTCATACGCCTGCTGCACTTCCGTCTTGACACCTTGCAGCCGCGCCTCGAAGATGTCGAGCACCCGCGCGGCATCCAGCCCCTCGCGGACGCGCGCCAGTCGCTTTTCCAGTTGCGGCAGCAGTTTCGCATTTTCAGCCTTGACGCCTTCCGGTCCCATCCCCGTGACGGTCTCACTCATCTCGGTCATAATGCGCGCCCACTTTGCCCCCTCGGTCGCCGAGACTTCCTCCATGCGGAAACGGCCCGCCGTCATCCCCATGCGTTCCAATTGCGTCATCAATTTTTCCATGCGGATATCCGCCTTTTGCCGCCCGGTGATGTAGTGGCAGTCCTGGACGTGACAGCCCGACACGAGCACCGCCCCCGCGCCCAATTTGAACGCTTCCAGCACAAAATCCGGATCCACGCGCCCGGAGCACATCACCATGATGTTGCGGGTGTTGGCCGGATACTGGAAATGGCTCACGCCGGCATTGTCCGCACCCAGGCCACTGCACCAGCGGCAGGTGAAAGCCAAGACCTTCTCTTCGGGCCTGTCGGCCAACAACGAATGCACCTGCGCCAGGATTTGCCCGTCGGTGAAGTGCCACTGCGTGATGGCGTTGGCCGGACACTCCGCCACACACGTCCCGCAGCCGTGACACTTCGCCGGGATAATCTGGCTCGGCTGGCCCGTCCCCGGCAAGTTGATCACCGCACCATAGGGACACGCCTGCGCACACTGCGTACACTTGCTTTTGGGATTGGTGTTGAGGCAGCGATTCGGATCCACATAGGCGACGATGGGGTCGATCTCCCACTTCCCGGCGTTGAGCACGCGCGCGGCGCGCCCGGCAGCGGCGCTCCCCTGCGCCACACTCTGCGGGATGTCCTTCGGCCCCTGCGCCGACCCGGCCAGGTAGACGCCCTCTGTCGAGGAGTCAATCGGCTTGAGCTTGGGGTGCGATTCCAGAAACCAGCCGTATGTGTCGAGGGGGACGGTCAGCGTACGCGCCAACTCTTCGACGCCTGCCGAGGGAATCGCCGCCGTCGCCAGCCCCACCATCTCGAATTCGTACGCCATCTGCCGGTCGAGCGCAGCATTATGGACGTGTACAATAAGGTTTTTCGTCGCCGGGTCCTCGCGGATTTCGGCGGGGCGGCCCTGGACGAAGTGGATGCCCGCCTGCCGCGCGCGCGCGTAGAATTCCTCGTAGGTCTTGCCCGGCGTGCGGATGTCAATGCGGAAGATCGTGATGTCCATCTCCGGGTAGAGCCACTTGAGCAACATCGCGTTCTTGATCGTGTACATGCAGCAGAAGCCGGAGCAATACTCGTGATAGCGTTTGTCACGCGAGCCGACGCACTGGATCAGACCCAGCGTCTTGGGCGTTTTGCCATCGGAGGGACGGATAAATTCACCCACCGTTGGCCCACCGGCGCAGTGCAGGCGCTCGATTTCCATCATCGTCATCACGTTGTCGTAGACGCCAAAACCGTACTCTTCCATTGGCGTGGGGTCCCACATATCCTGGCCTGTGGCCACAATAATCGCGCCGACTTCCAGTTCCTCAATTTCTGGCTCCTGGAAGAAGCTGATCGCCTGCAAGCTGCCGCACGCCTCAACACATTTGAAACACTCGATACAAGCATCCATGTCGATTGTATAGATCGCCGGGACGGCCTGCACGAGCGGCACGTAGATGGCCTTGCGCGGCCCCAGTCCCTCCTCGAACTCGAAATTGGGCACAGAAATTGGGCAGACTTCGGAACAGAGGCCGCAGCCGGTGCAGCGATCTTCGAGGACGTAACGTGGCTTGCGCTCCACCTTCACCTTGAAGTTGCCGATGTAGCCCTCAACCTCTTTGACTTCGGAATAGCTCATCAGGGTGATGTACTTGCTCTTGCCCACGTCCACCATTTTCGGGGCCTCGATACAGATGGAGCAGTCCATCGTGGGGAAAGTTTTGTCCAATTGTGCCATCCGCCCGCCGATGGACGGGGACTTATCCACCAGGTAAGTGGGGATGTGCATATCGGCCAAATCCAGCGCGGCGCTGATCCCGGCAATGCCGCCGCCGATGACAAGCGCCTTGCGCGTCACCGGCACTTCGAACATGTCCAACGGGCGGCTGAAGCTCACCTTGGACACCGCCGCCGCGACCAGCTCTTTGGCCTTCAGCGTTGCCTCTGGCTTCTCGTGGGCGTGAACCCACGAGGAATGTTCGCGGATGTTCGCCATCTCGAAGAAGAAGGGGTTAAGCCCCTCGTCCGAGAGCACCGCACGGAAGGTCGGCTCGTGCATCGAAATCGTACACGCACCGACAACCACGCGGTTGAGCTTGTACTTCCGGATGTCTTGCTTAATCAAATTCTGGCCGGGATCGGAGCACATATAGTGGTGCTCCTTCGCCACCACCACGTTGGGCAGCGTTGCCGCGTACTCCGCGACTTCAGGCACATTGACCACACTGCCGATGTTCGACCCGCAGTGGCAGACATACACGCCGATGCGTAGTTCTTCGTTGTTTTCAGTCATAAAGCTCCCTACCGTGGCCCATGTACCTCTTCATGAATCAACTTATGCCGCGCTTTCTGCGCGCGTTGATCGGGGGTCGTCAGTTCGAGCGCGTCCTTCGGACACCACTTCACACACTGCGGGCCATCCTCCTCACCCTCGCACAGATCGCAGATTTCGGCCATCTTGGTCGCCGGGTTGATGGAGATTGCACCGAAATCGCAGGCTTCGATACACCAGGCGCAGCCATCACAACGCTCCGCGTCCACGTGGATAATGCCCGTCTCCGGGTCCTGTGACAGCGCATCGCGCGTGCAGGCGATGACGCACGGCGCATCTTCACACGTGCGGCACGCCACCGCCGTGATCAGGATTTCATCCACGCGCACGGTGCGGATGCGGCTACGATAGGAATTGTACTCGCCCGTCTTGGTGTAGGAACAGATGTACTCGCACAACTGGCAACCGATACATTTCGTTGCATCACACGCGATATAAGCATATCTGGATGTTGAAGTTACCATAGTTCACTCTCCAAAAGAATCAAGAATCAAGAATCAAGAATCAAGA
>DYKY01000002.1:0-8165 GCA_020722365.1 Thermoflexus sp. | reverse complement strand
TCAAGAATCAAGAGTCAAGAGACAAGGAGCAAGATGCAGGAAGCAGAAAAATCTTGCATCTTGCATCTTGCATCCTGCATCTTGCATCCTGCATCCTGCATCGTCAGACGCCAATTGCCTCCGCCACATCGTCCATCCCCAGTTCGATCAGCTTGGCTTTGGGGATCAGGCCCTCCGGTGTCCAACCTTTGGCTTCGTAGTAGAGGTCTTTCAGGTATTCAAGTTCCTCTTCTGTCACAACGTACCCGGCGGAGGCGCCTTCTTTCATCGGATCGTGGTGCCAGCGGTAGGGCAGGTGGTCGTCGGCGCGCGTCCAGCCCTCACGGATGTTGAACGCCTTTTTGATCGTATGCGCGCGCACGCCGATGAGGTCCACAGCGTCGTAGTCAAAATCCCAGCCGGTGGTGGCGTTGATCAGCGCCGCAATCGTCGGCCACGCGCCGGCGCGATCGGCTTTGCCGGTGAAACAGCGGCGGATGAATTTACACAACGGCAGCGTATCGTAAACGGCGGCGTACTCCTCGGAATCGGCGGCCACCCGACCGCGCGTCTCATCGATGGTGAAACGATCCACCTCGCCCTGGATGTCGGGGTCATAAGCCGCCGAGCGGTTGTGACAGCCGCCGCGCGTGCCCGCCGCCAACCCCACCGAGAACGTCTTGAGGGCCCGCGCGTCGTAGCCGGGGTTTTCCAACCCCTTGATATTCATCGCCCATTTATAGGACTCCGTCCCGCGCTCCGCATCTACACGCCGGCTGGCAATGCGCGTGCCTTCGGCCAAAAGGTCGCCGATGCCCTCGCGGTCGCGGATCATTTCGGCTAACGCGACGGCGGCCTCGCCATTGCCAAAATTCGGCTCGAAGCCATCCGGGTACTTGGCGCTCTTGAAGTCCTCCTTCGTGAACACGCCACGCTCGAAGGACTCCATGGCCCAGGAAATCGTCACCCCCTGGCTCATCGCATCCTGCCCGCCCCGGTCCGCGATGTCGATCAGCTTGATGACAGCGTTCAAGTCGCCGATGCCCAGGTTTGGGCCGTTGGCGAAGAGACATTCGTACTCGATGCCCGTCCTCGCGCCCGCATACATCCCCTGCTTGGCTGCCGATACTTGCTCACAGGCGATAGGGCATTGCGCACAGGCAATCTTCTTGATCTTGAAATGCTCGTCGAGATACTCGCCGCTGACCCGGTCGGCCATTTCGAAGACGCCCTGCTGAAAATTGCGCGTCGGCAACAAGCCCATCGCGTTCATTTTGAGCACGCTGGTCGCCGTGCCCAATACGCGATACTTGACCGTGTACGGCCCTTGCGCTTGCTGCGTGATGTCGAAGGACAGCTTCATCAACGTTTCTGGATCGGCGACGACAACCCCTTTCGTGCCACGCACGGAAACAGCCTTCAGTTTTTTCGATCCCCACACGGCCCCATGCCCGGTACGCCCGGCCTGCCGTCCGTCGTTGGTAACGTTGGCGTAGCGCACCAAATTCTCTCCTGCCGGGCCGATGGTCGCAGAACGCACCTGATCGTCTAATAATTCCTCGCGGATAGCCTCCTCGGTCTCGAACGTGCCCTTGCCCAACAATTTGCGCGCATCACGGAACATCACCCGCCCATCGTCGATAAAGACGTTGACCCACTCCGTACTCGCGCCATGGATGACGATCCCGTCCCAGCCGGTGCGTTTGAGCGCGACGGAAAACCAACTGCCGGAGAGACTATCGCCCATAAAGCCGGTCAACGGCGACTTGGAGGCCAGACCATACTTCCCACCCACCGGCACCGGCGTCCCGGCAAAGATGCCATTGGCGATGCAAATGGGATTATCCGGTGAGAGAGGTTCGCACCCCGGTTTAATGTTCTCCCACAACAACCGCGCCGCCATCGACACCCCGCCGATGTAGATCTTGTACCACGCTTCGGGTTTCGTCTCGACCCAAGTTTTCCGTGTTGTCAGATCGATGTGTAGAATTTTGCCGCTATAACCGTACATAAACAACCTCCTGAATTACGAATAGCGAATTACGAATAACGAATTGCGAATAGCGAATTGCGAATTACGAATGGCGAATGGTAACCCGTGATTCGTGGTTCGTGATTGATCAGCCGCCAGCCAGAATCGACATGAAGATCAAGCGATCACCATCATTGGGGACATCGTCCATCTGTGCGGGTTGGACCATCCGTCGCCCATTGAGGTTAAGCATATTGGATGCCTGAAAAGTCTCACCATCAGCCTGAATGATCTCACCGAGCAATTTGGGGTACTGTTGACCTAGCAAACGTATAACCTGTCGAAAGGTCGTCCCTTCCTCAAGTTCGAGCGTTACTTGCTTCACTCCGCTAACCACCCTGGCAACGCCCATAAATTCCACCAAAACTTGCACCACACCTCCTACAATATGAACGCAGATGCACGGACCGTCGTATTCCCTATGCGTTTGTCAACAGAAGTTGTATTACACCCATTTTACCCAAAGTCAAACACAATATCAATGACAGACATAAGTAAGTCAGTATGACAAACTCGTTCTCACCACGGCCATATTTTCGCCGCTTCGAGAAAGCCGTCAAGTTTGTAGTCTTTACCTTCAAATGCGATAGCCCTGGTCCAAAGCCAGACTCGAATCTGCGCTTGGTGTTATAATGATGCCTATGATTAAGGAAATTTACGTTACGACGCCCCAAATTGTGGGCTACCTTTATACCGCGGTTCTGATCGGATTGGCGCTGTATGCCATCCACATTGTGATCCTTGTCACGCTGTATCTCTGGCATCGCCATGACCCGTCGCCGGAGACGCCGCACATTCCAGAGGATTGCCTACCCATTGTGACGGTGCAGATTCCCTTGCGCAATGAGCGCTACGTCGTTCGGCGAATCCTCAAGGCGGTTGCAGCCTTCGATTGGCCCCGTGACCGGCTAGAGATTCAAGTGCTCGATGATTCCGACGACGATACTACCGCGCTGGCACGTGCTGAGGTCGAACGGCTACAGGCACAAGGGTACACGATCGCCCTACTGCATCGACAGCATCATGGCGGCCATAAAGCAGGCGCGCTCGCAGCAGGATTGCAGAAAGCGCGCGGCGAGTTCATCGCCATTTTCGATGCAGATTTTGCGCCGACGCCGGACTTCCTGCAACGGACGGTTCCCCACCTCGTCCAGAATCCAGCGTTGGGACTGGTGCAGGGCCGGTGGGGACACCTGAATGCGGAATACTCGCTAGTTACACGAGCGCAGGCCTTAGCTCTGGATGCACATTTCACCGTGGAACATATCGCGCGCAATCGGGCCGGCCTGCTGATGAACTTCAACGGCACGGGCGGTGTGTGGCGACGACGCGCCATCGAAGAGGCCGGCGGCTGGCAGCACGACACCATCGCCGAGGACCTCGACTTGAGCTATCGGGCGCAACTCGCCGGGTGGAAAATCCTTTATCTGCCCGATGTCGTCTCGCCGGCGGAGTTACCGCCGCTGGTCGCCGCGTTCAGACAGCAGCAATACCGCTGGGCCAAGGGTGCAACCCAGGTGCTGCGCAAGTCCTTTAGGCCGATTGTGTCCTCGCCGCGCCTGAATCCAGCACAGAAATTGATGGCCTTGTTGCACTTGAGCGGTTATTTCACCCAGCCGCTCATCCTGGCGCTGATGCTACTCATCGCGCCGATGGCCATCTACTCGCCACGGCTGCCGGCGTTAGCCGGGGCATTAGGAACGCTGACAATGCTCCCTCCGCTGCTCTATCTGCTGGGCCAGGTAGCGTTGTATCGGGATTGGCCACGCCGTATCCTGGCCTATCCGATTTTGATGCTGGTGGGTGTCGGCCTCAGTTGGAATACCACACTCGGCATGCTCGACGGACTGCTCCATTGGGGGGGTGAGTTCAAACGCACACCCAAGTTCGAGTTGCAGGGCCGGCAAGGAAACTGGCGCGCCGCTCAGTATCGCGTCACACTCGACCGGGCGCTGCCGGGAGAAATTCTCATCAGCGTGTATGCGCTCGCGGCGCTGCTCCTGGCTTACGAGCTGCAATGCACCAGTTTATTGCCCTTGAGTATGATTTACCTGGCTGGAGAGACGTTCGTCATCTGGGGTGCTCTACAACAACTTTCCCGGCGCGAGGACAAAAAAGAACAGGGGCGGTAAACGCCCCTGTTGTGGCTTCTTTGGGTCTACGCGAAAGCGTGGCGAGTAACCGGCTACTAGCCCTCCTACTTGCCCGGCTTCTCCTCCGGCATAACATCGACCACGGTGCCAGCCTGGGGTGTAGGCAGAGGGCTGCTCGATTTTGTCGGTTTGGGCGGCTCGAGCTTGGGCGGTTGCAGATCCTGCGACATAAACATCTGCCCGCGCAGATACGCGCCCTCACTGACCAACAAGGCTTTGACGGTCATGTCGCCCCATATACGCCCGGTGTCCGTGACTTCTACCCGATTGGCGGTAACGTTCCCCTGTACTGCACCGGCAATGGAAACATTGTTGGCCTTGATCTCGGCACGCACTTTAGCGCTCTCGGTGATCACCAGGTTACCGGTAAGCTCAATGGTACCTTCGACGATACCATCGATGCGGAGACCGCCATCCCCCTGAATATCACCCTTGATATGGGTATTTGCTCCAATGGTCGATTCAATTGCTGGTTGCGCCATACGTCCTCCCCCGGTAGTAGGTTTAACAACAGGTGTCACAGGTTCTTTTGACTTTCCTTTACCACCTAACCACGACATCGATTCCTCCTTACCATAGATTAACTTCACGGTTGTGAAATTCTTCAAAGGGAACCCAGACTCGCGTTCCCAACTTCTGACCAAAGTTCGGCGCGACTTGCCTCAATCATAGCCAGAGATGGCAGTTTGTCAACCGGGTTTGTCAAACGCCGTCTGCTTTATCGCCTTTCGGGTAATCTAGCCCGCACCGGATGGAGTGCTTGCAGGTGATCCAGCGTCAGCACGCGCCACGTTGGCCGGCCCGCCATTCGATGGCGTCCCCTCGATCATCTGCCGCGCCCGGCCCAGCGCCTGTTGTTCCTCTGCGCTGAGGCTGTAGGAAGAGCGCCATTGCGTCAACGGCTTGGCATAGACCCGCGCGTCGTCGCGGGCGTGCAGGCCGCTGAGCATCGCCCCGTTGCCGTGCGCATCCACCAACGCCAACGAAAAGCTTTGATCCCCACCCACGTTTTCGAAGGCGCTGTAACGCACTACCCCGTGCCCTTGAATCGTATGCGGCAAAATCTCCCCGAAACGACGCAAAGCCCCTTCTACCTGGCTAAGACGCTTCTCCTGTGCGTCCAGGCGGGTTAGAAACTGCACAATGGTCGCCTGGTCGGTATCCTCAGCCAACGCGAGGATTTTCTGATACCGCTCTTCCATAGTCTTGAGGCGCTTTTCCAGGGTGTAGACCCAATATATCCCCACGAACAGCAGGATCGTCGAAGCTATCACCCATAGCACAAGTCCGGTCATATGTACCTCCTCAAATAGTCGAATAGTCGTTAATCGGATAGTCGACAAGCAGTTAAGGCTGAATAAGAATCGGGCCGAGGATGAAGCGGTCGCCCGTCATCGTTCCGTCAGGAGCGAACTGCGGGATGCGGCGGATGCTGCCCATCTCGTACATCCCCACCTCCAGGGAATAGTGCCCCGGCGGGATATCCGGCGGAATGACCAACCGGTAAGGGTCAATGACCTGTTGGTCTTCCAGCCACTTGGGGAACCACAAGTAGGAAGGGAAAGCGCCTCCCAACGGCGTGTAATCGTGTCCGAAGCGGAGCGCGCCGCTCGCATCGATCAGATGGATAAAAACAGTGTAACTTGTTCGCGGGCGCGCCAGTGCGCGCCACGTCAAGGTCACATGCAGCGGCTGCCCGGCCTTGAGCGCCAGCGGCTCCTGCCAGATGCCGCTGCGGGTCGACCGGCCGGCTTGAGCATGGGCAGAGCGCAGCGCCACGTCGTTGCCGATGTTGGTCAGCGAGTGCTCCAAGACTCGCGCCTTCCGATCGGCGCCAGAGGCAGGCTGCACGGTAATTTCTGCCAGCGGCAAAGCCGTCGCCCCACCGGTAAACGGCAATTCGGCCACGCCACGGGTCATGTCCGTGTAGCCCAGGGTCAACGGGTAAGTCCCCGGCGGCAGCGTGTACGGGATGTACACATCGTAGCGCTCGACGATGATCTCGCCGGGCAGCCAATCCGGCGTCAGATGGCGGCTGTCCGTCGTCCAGCGCTGTTCGACCGTACCCAGACGCCCAAAAGGCATCAGAATTGCAGTCGGCGTCGTCGCGGCCCGTGCGTAAAGCGTCAGCGATGCGACGCTGCCCTGTGCGACTGTGGTTTCGGCCAGGTCGTAGCCGAGCAGTTCCAGGCGCTCGTCGACCCACACATGGCGCAGCGAATACTGTGGCGCGACCGGCTCCAGCGCGGGCGGCTCCAGGACGCGCCACAGGTCACCCTCAGGTCGCAGCCGGAAGCCTAAGTCGCGAATTTCCCGCCGGTAATTGGTCAAGTACACCGGGCCGGCGGCAAGATTGCCGAAAACGGCGTCGGTCCACGAGAACGAGGTGGTGACATACAGCGGACGCACATCCGCCGCGGCGAGTGTCTCGCCGGTCACGTAAGTGCGATAGAAGTACGGTGTGAGATGCTCCCAATCCGAGGCCACCACAGCGCCTTCGCCACGCCCGGCGAAACGCTCGAACAAATCATCCACGAAGGCGTCGGCGGCGTCCCAATCGCGCAGCGAAATACGCGAGAAAGTGTGCACCATCATCCCCAGCGGCAGCGCGAACAGGCCCGCCACGAGAAGCCACGTTCGCCAACCCGGCGCACGCCGGACGATTGACTCGATGAGCACCAGCGCCCCCACACCAAGTGGGAACGCCAGCGCCATGAAAGCATGCAGCAGATAAGCCATCACATCCTGCACCGAGTTGAGCGTGAAACCCAGATGGCCGAGCAGAAACAGCCCCCACAACAGCGCCAGCCGTGGGCAGCGCGACAGCAACCACGCGATCCCCACGCCGATCAACAGCAACAACGGCCAGGCGAACTGCAAACGGAGCAATGTCCAGAACACGCGCAACCGGTCGAATTGATCCGCCAACCCAAAATAGAAGAGATTAACCCGCAAGCCCTGAGCCGTCGCGTGACGGAAGAAGCCCTCCCACGTGCGCATGTCGGTGGGGCCGAAGGGAACGTCGGGGCTGCGCAACGGAAAGTAAAGCCAGGGCGCCAGTCCCGCTAAACCACAGCCGATAAACGGCAGTAGCGTCTTCCACTGCATCAGGATTTTGGGGCGCTGAACCAGGATGAAGATGGCATAAGCAGGAAGCCCCCACACGGTGATGGGGTGATGCGTCACGCCGATACCGGCAAGGAAGGCCAGCGCGAACAGCCAACGGTCGTGGCCTTCGCGAGACCAACGCAGTAGCAGCCACAACTGTGTCGCCGTGATGGCGGCGCTAAAGATATGCGCGTTGGAGTGGATGCTGTGCTGCCAGAAGTTCGGAGCTACAGCCAATGCCAGCCCGCCAAGCAGCGCTGCCGTCAATAACCAGCGCCAACCGGCTTTCGATGTACTGTCCAGGCGCACTTCAAGGATCATCAAGAAGATGCGACTCACCGTCCACGCGCCGGCGGCGCCGGCCAAAAGGTTTGTGCGATAAGCGACATCGCCGATGAGGAAAAGGCGTTGCCACACCCCCGCGACGAGAGTGTAGAAGGCGTAACCCGGTGGATGGGCAATACCCCAGATCGCCGGAATGAACTGGTACTCGGAAGGATCGCCGAAGATCGCGCCGCGCGCCGCCGTGAAACTGTAGAGGAACCAGACGCTCACAAAGAGCGCCGCCGCTGCCCACCCCGCCCAACGGCGAGGGACATCGCTATGGTGCGCCCCATCGGTCAAATTCTCCCCATCACCGCGTTTCTGCAACTCGCCCCCTTGGCTATCGCTACCAGACGGGGGCATTATATCGCTTTTTCACCTTCTGTCGAACGCTCGGAGCCAGCAAGCAGCTATCAGCCTTCAGCTTTCAGCCCTCAGTTCTCGTGCTCCAAGGGGATCGCCAGATCCCCGTCGGGACTAGAAAACCCCGGCAAACGGCAGGGCTTTATCATCCGGGTGTGTTTCAAATGAGTTGAAAACCGTAGCCTAGCCCCTCGTGGGCGGTGGTA
>DYKY01000087.1:5043-17972 GCA_020722365.1 Thermoflexus sp. | reverse complement strand
GCATCAGTTATCAAGTGCCTCAGGCTGTTTCTCCGACTGAGGATAAACCACGTCCTCAATGTGGACGTTGACCGCATCGACAGGCATACCGATCATATTCTGAATCGCGCGCGTGACCTCGTATTGCACCGCACGCCCCAGGCGCAGCAGGCTGATGTCGGGGCCGGCGACAATGGACAGGTCCACTGTGACCCTACCCGTATCAACGCGCACGCCTACCGACTTACCCTGAAGTCCCAAAATGCGATCTACGTCTTTCTCGACGAGGCGCACCACACCGGGCACGCTCAAAGCCGAGAAGCGCGCAATCGTTTCGAGCACTTCGGTTTCCACCGTGACCATACCGGGAATGGTTCCTGTTTCCATGCCAACCTCCTACATACTCAAGCCGCCATCGACCGGCAAAACTGCACCGGTGATATAAGCCGCCGCATCCGAGGCCAAAAACGCCACAACACGCGCGACGTCCTCAACCGCGCCAAATCGCCCCAGGGGGATCAGCATCAGTAGCTGCTCGCGCAATTTCTCAGGCAACGTCTCGGTCATATCGGTCGTGACGAATCCCGGCGCAACCACGTTGACTGTGATGCCACGTCCGGCTAGTTCGCGTGCCATACTCTTGGTCAGACCGATCAAACCGGCTTTCGAAGCGGAATAGTTTGCCTGCCCCACCTGGCCCATCAGGCCCGATACCGAGCTGATATTGATAATACGCCCCGCGCGCTGGCGCGCCATCAGACGCGCTGCCGCCTTGCCGGTGTTGAACGCGCCTTTGAGGTTCACGCGCAGCACCTCATCCCAATCCGCTTCCTGCATCCGCAGCAACAAGGTGTCGCGGATGATGCCGGCATTGTTGACCAGAATATCGAGCCGGCCAAGCGCGTTCACCGTCGCTTCGACCAAAGTTGCTGCCTGTGCAAAGTCGCCTACGTCGGCGGGCAGCACCACAGCGCGCCGTCCCACTGCCTCGATCTCGGCCACAACCTGCAGAGCCGCTTCGGCGTTGTGTGCATAGTTGACGGCGATATCCGCACCTTGCCGCGCCAGCTCCACTGCAATCGCGCGCCCAATCCCGCGCGAAGCGCCGGTCACGAGCGCCGTCTTGCCTTCCAGAGTCAACATCGCCCAGCCTCCTACCCCTCGGACCCAAGGGCAACACAGGGCGCTAACGCTTCCAGCGCCTCGGCGCGCGCATCGGGCAACGTTCGCCGCACCATACCGGTAAGCACATCCTTCGGCCCGACTTCGACAAAATGGTCTACGCCCTGCGCCGCCATCCACACCAGGCTCTCACGCCAGCGCACCGGCGACGTGAGCTGACGCAAAAGCGCCTGGCGGATTTCCTCTGGTGCAGAGACCGGCGCAGCCGTTGCGTTTAACACGACAGGCACCTGCGGGACATGCAATGGCACATCGGCCAAAAGATCGCCAAACGCTGTCTGCACCTCGTTCATTAGGACGCTGTGGGGCGCCACGCTGACCGCCAAACGCTGCATCCGCCGTACTCCATGCGCTGCCGCCAATGTCACTGCGGCATCCAAAGCCGCGAGTGCGCCGGAGATAACCACCTGTCCTGGGCAGTTATCGTTGGCGACCACCAACGGTTGTCCCGATGCCGCCATCGCAGCGTCGCAGAGCGATTCCGCCGCCGCCAACGTCGCACCAAGGAGCACGGCCATGCCGCCCGGCATGTTTTCCCCCGCGCGCGCCATCAGTCGGCCACGCTCGGCAACCAGATGCAAACCGGCGTCAAAGTCCAAAGCCCCGGCGGCTGTCAACGCGCTGAATTCACCCAGGCTGTGCCCGGCTACAAAGACAGGCGAGGGGAGCATCGTTTTGGCTGCCTGCCACATCGCCAAGGAAATCACAAACAACGCAGGTTGCGTGAACTCCGTCTGATTCAACTGCGCCTCTGGCCCGGCAAAACACAATTCAGTCAGCGCGTAACCCAGAGAGGCGTCCGCCTCATCACAAAATATCCGGGCCTCGTCAGAGGCCCGGTACCAGGCTAAACCCATGCCTACATATTGCGAACCCTGTCCAGGGAACAGAAAGGCGGCGCTCATCCCAACGCTCCAGGGTCGTCAGCGATCAGGTTAGTCCTCCTTAACCTGCATCACCTTTTTGCCGCGGTAAGCGCCGCAGTGTGGGCATACTTGATAAGGCCGCACAAGCTCACCACACTGACAGGTCACCAAGGTCGGCAAAAGCGGCGAACGATAGCTATTGGCGCGCCGGCGATCACGACGGCTGCGCGGGGTACGTCTTTTCGGTACTGCTGGCATTTTCCAACTCCCTTTTCTCATTATAATACCGCCCTTCATGGGGACGGACACAGTAAGACCTATTATACAAAAAAGAGGGCGCATGTCAAACTGGATTTGGCGACCACGCGCAGGCGCGCTCACGCGCCTTCGTCTTTCACCAGCAAGGCCTGCTCACGGTCAGCTTCGAGCTTTTGCAGTCCATTGTCGACGATGTGCAGGAGGCGATTCAACTCGGCCTGCAACTGGCTCAAGGCATTGAACACGTATTCGTCGGCATCAGAACGCAACACGACGGCATCATGTTTGGCTCGCTTGGCGATGATTTCGGCTTGCTGCTGTGCTTCCTGCACCAGGCGATGTTCCGCCACAATCTGCTCTGCCTTCGTCCGCGCTGCCGCGAGGATCTGCTGCGCTTCTTGGTGCGCAGCGTTGAGCAGGGCATCCCGCTGCGCAACGATTTCCCGAGCCTGGGGAATTTCATCGGGTATGGCCGCGCGTAACTGTGTCAGATGCGTGCGAACCTCATCCTCATTGACCGCGCGCACCCCAAACAGCTTGGGAGATTCTTCCAGGATATAGCGTTCCAGTCGTTCGATCAGAAATTCGACGTCCATCGATACCTCCTGAATCCCTAAACCGTATGTCACAACGAGAGCTTGGGGATTTCACCCCCACCAGCTGCGCGACGTTGTTCACGCTTGCGCAGCAGCATTTCTTGAACCACAGGGGGAACCATCTGTGAGATGTCGCCGCCGGCCATAAACACCTCTTTAAGCAGACTGGCGCTGAGGAAGGCATACTCGTAGCGGGTCATTAAACAAATCGTGTCGACCTCGGCCCAAAGCTGTTGGTTGGTCAGCGCCATCTGGTACTCCATCTCAAAATCGGAGATGACGCGCAAACCACGCACTAATACCTGAGCGCCCACCGAGCGTGCCAGATTCACGGTCAGGCCGGTGTATGCACGAACGGTCACGTTCTTTAGATCGGCCAGCGCCGTCTCAAGCATAGCCACCCGCTCCGCGGCGGAAAAACACAACGGTTTCTTTGGGTTTTCGTACACGGCGACGATCAGTTGATCGAAGATTTTGGCTGCTCGTTGTGCGATGTCCATATGGCCAAAGTGCACCGGATCGAACGAGCCAGGATAAACAGCTATTTTTTGCGTCAACTCAAATCTCCACCACCGCGCCAAAATTCGGCTACGCGTTCTGCCAACGATTGGTTCTCTGCCTGACTTAGGTCCGGATCGGCTTGCAGCAGGGCCTCAGCAGCCGCCCGCACCTGATGCAGTAAGCGGGTATCGGCCAGCGCTGCCATCGGCAGTTCGGGGAAGCCGCTTTGCTGTGTGCCCAGGAATTCGCCGGGGCCACGCATCTCCAGATCTTTCTGCGCCAGCACGAAACCATCGGTGGTTGCTTCCACAGCCTTGAGGCGTTCGTTGGCCTCCTCCGAGGCACTCTCGGCCAACAACAGACAATAGGACTGGTGCGCGCCACGTCCTACACGCCCCCGAAACTGGTGCAGTTGCGCCAGGCCAAAGCGGTCGGCGCCGTCGATCAGCATCACCGTGGCGTTTGGTACATCGATCCCCACCTCGACGACCGACGTAGCGACCAAGACATCAAGCTCGCCGCGCACGAACTGTCCCATCACAGCTTCTTTGTCAGCAGAACGGAGCCGCCCGTGCAACAAGCCGAGTCGCAGATCGGGCAACACTTCCTTCCGCAAGCGATCGTATTCAGCAACGGCAGCTTTGGCATCGATCTTCTCCGAAACCTCCACCAAGGGATAGATGATGAAGGCCTGCCTGCCTTGCTGCACCTGGGAACGGATGAAAGCATAGGCGCGCTCGCGCTCCCGTGGGAACAGCACACGCGTCTCGATGGGTTGGCGACCCGGCGGCATCTCGTCCAGCACGGAGACATCGAGATGCCCCCACACGGTCAGTTCAAGCGAACGTGGAATGGGCGTCGCCGTCGTCATCAGCAAATGGGGATTGTAGCCCTTTTGCCGCAGCGCACCGCGTTGTTCGACGCCGAAACGGTGCTGCTCGTCCACCACGACGAACGCGAGGTCTTTGAATTCCACCGCTTTCTGGATCAACGCGTGCGTGCCGACCACGATCTGCAACGAACCATCCGCCAGCCCCGCGTAGATCGCTTCGCGATCCTCGCCGGCAGTGCTGCCGGTGAGCAAGCCGAAGGTCGGACGCGGTTCGGGAAAAACGTCGAACAGCTTCACCAGGCTCTTATAGTGCTGTTCGGCGAGGATTTCCGTGGGCGCCATCAACGCAGCCTGTGCGCCGTTTGCCGCTGTCGCTGCCATCGTTAACCCGGCGACCACCGTCTTGCCCGCGCCGACGTCACCCTGCAAGAGGCGGTTCATCGGCTGGCCGGAGCTTAGGTCACGCAGGATCTCGTCCAGGGAACGTTCCTGCGCACCGGTCAGCGTGTAAGGCAGACTGGTCTTCAACGCCTCCATATAGGCCGCATCGATCTGGATCGTACGCCCCGGCTGCGACTTCCAGGCCAGTTTCTGGCGCAGCAGGCCCAATTGTAGATAGAGGGTCTCCTCGAAGGCCAGGCGGCGGCGCCCGGCATTGAGGTGTTCCTGATTATCGGGCAGATGGATGCCCCACAGAGCGCGATCCAACGGGAGCAGGTTATACTCCCTTCTCAAGGCATCGGGCAAGGCATCGGGGACGCGTCTGGCCCACGCCGAGAGAGTGCGTTCCAGGGTCATCCGCATCCAGCGTTGCTGCAAACCTTCCGTCAGCGCATACACAGGCTGGATGCGCGCATTCGTCAGATCCTTACGGCTCACCAGTTCCCAATCTGGGGCATTCATCGTCAGGCGGCCCAGGTACTCGTCCACCTTACCGCTGACCAGGATTTGCATCCCGGCGCGGATGCGGCCCTCAAGGTAACTCTGGTTGAACCAGGTGACTTCCATCGTGCCGGTGTTGTCAGAAAGTACAGCACGAAACAGGGATTTGCCACCCTGGGTCTTGCGCAAACCGACGTCCCACACCGTCGCCAGGACACTCACCCGCTCGCCGTAGACCAGGCGATTAATCGTCTTCAGCGTGGAGTAGTCTTCGTAGCGGCGGGGATAGAAGTATAAAAGGTCACGCACGGTTTTGATGTCGAGCTTCCCCAACAGTTCACCACGCTTTTTGCCGATGCCGGCCAGCATCTCCACCGAGGCTTCGAAACCCCGCCCGGGAGCGCTGCGCGGTTGGCGGTGAGAGACAGGCTGCTCCGGTGGCAGGGCAGCCTGTGACTCCGCTACAGACGGGGTTTTCTCGGGAACGCCCTCGGCGGTAGGCGGCGTGCGTAAAGCCGCGCGCAAAGCCTGCATGGCTTCGCTTCGCGCTTCGATTTTCAGGCTACTATAGGCTCGCAGACGATCGGCGATATCCTCGACCCAGGGCCGGGCCGGTTCGCCAAATGCGCCGACGGCCTGTTTGACCCAGGTGTCGGCGTAGCGCGCTAACCCACCGGCGACGGCTTTGTCCTGGTAGGTGTAGTCTTTCTCCTCCAAATTGAGGATCTTTTCCAAAATCACCAACGGTTTAACCATTCAAGCTCCTAAAAAGTCAGGTAGTCGTTAGTCGAGTCGTCGTTAGTCGAATCACAGCTCGCCGGCGCGGACCAGGGCCACGCCCACAGCACCAGGGCCGACGTGCGCGCCGAAGATGAGGCCGACTTCCACCACCAACGGCGAAGGATCGGGCGCGTAAGGCGCTAACGCCTCACTGAGCCGCGTTACGACGGCGGGATCGGCATGAGCATGGAGCACCGCCAACTTGTGCAGTGGCGCCATCGTCATGACCGTGTCGACCATGTGCTGGAGCGCGCGCTGGTGGGTGCGCACCCGCCCAATCAATTTCGCTTCACCAGCGACAAAGGCGATCATAGGCTTAATCTGCAACAGGGAGACCAATTTGGCAGCGGCCCAACTCACACGCCCACTGCGGCGCAGGTATTCCGGCGAATCCAACATGCCGAGCACGCTGCTACGCACACACACATACGTGATCAATGCTTTGATCTCGGCGAGGGATGCGCCGCGGGCTATCGCCTCGGCCACCATCAGCGCCACCCAACCGATCCCCATAGACACTTGCCCTGTGTCGAAGATATGTGCCGTTGCACCCGTTACCTGCTGTGCAGCGAGTTGCGCGTGATTGTACAGGCTACTCACCTTCGATGAAGCGAAAAGGCCGATGATGTCCCGCGCGCCCTCGGCGACCAATGCCTGGTAGACCTGCAAGAACTCCGCTGGGGCCGGGGCCGCCGTCTTCGGCATAACATCCGACGCTAACAGCTCACGGTAAAACCACCCGTAATCGGAAGAAACACCGACCAGGTGGCTGGTTTGCCCCATTAGCAAGTAGATTGGGACAACCTTAATATTGAACTGCTCAACAAGATGCGCGGGAATGTCTGCCACACCATCGGTGACAATACGAATGTGACCATCCATACCCGCTTAACACCATACCCCCTCGTAGATGACCATGCCGACACCCTCGGGGCCGATATGCGAGGCCAGGATCGGATCATAAGTGATGATGGGGAAGTCGCGGTTTGGCATGATTTGTTCGAGCCGGGTTTTGAGCAAGAGCGCTTCCTCCGTCGGCTGCGCGCCGCTCTGGAAAATGACGAGCCGGTTGATCCGCGAGAATTCCGCGGCGAACTCCACCAGCTTGTCAAGCGCTCGCTCCGGTTTGCGGCTTTTCTCTTGCGGGATGATGTCGCCATCCTCAATCACGAGGAATGGATGAATCTTGAGCATCGCGCCGAGAATTGCCTGCATGGCGCTGAGTTTACCGCTGTTGTAGATATAATCCAGGGTGTGGGAGATCATCACCACATAGATGCGGGGAATCATGCCCCGGATGCGTTTGACCACATCCGGCAGCGACAAGTCACCTTGTTGCAACAGTTCCCCGGCCTTCTCCACCAATAACCCCAGGCCGACAGACATGGTCTGTGAATCCAGTACGGTAATGTCGCACCGTCCCATAAAGTCACGGGCCGCGATGCGTGCGTTCCGCATGACAGGGCTGAGATGACTTGAGGAGAGGATCAGTAACATCCGGTTGGTGCGATAAAGTGTGCGCTCGAAGACAGCACGAAAATCATCGGGGGAGGGGCCAATGATTTCCACAGGGCTGCGCGATTGCTCGAGTTCGGCCAGCAAGTCGATATGCCCGTCTGTCTGTTGATCATACATGAAGTTGCGCCCATTCGCCTGTGCGACAATGGGCAACGAAATAATACCAAATTCGCGTAAACGCGCCGCTGAAAGATAAGCCGTCCCATCTGTAATCAATTGAATGTGATGATTGCTACTCACACCCTTGCTCCTTAAAATCATAAATTCGTGATCGTCATTTCGCCACCCTGGCAAAGGTTACGTATGGAACACTAAATCGCGTTGCCCCTGCGCAAGGATTCACTTATTCAATAGAGATAATGTAAGGATAGTGCGGTTGCCCACCTTCGACAACCTCGAATTCCAGCTCGGCGTAAGTCTCGCGCAACCTCTCGGCCAGATTCTCTGCCCGGGCTGCACCCATCCCCTCGCCATAGTACAACGTCACCAACTCGCAGTCTTCAAGCTCCACCTCGGCTAACAGCCAACGCACCGCCTCTTCGAAAGACTCAGCATCTACCACCAATTCGCCATCCAACAGCCCAATGGCGTCCCCCTCGCGTACTTCAATTCCGTTGAGCGCCACATCGCGGGTCGCCCACGTCACCTCGCCGGTGATCACCTCTTTAGCCGCGCGCAACATCGCCGCCACATTGCCGTCCAGCGTCGCCTGTTGATCAAGGGCCAGCAGCGCAGAGACACCCTGCGGGATGGAGCGCGTCGGTACTACAGCGACTTGTTTTTTGCTAACCGCCGCAGCCTGCTGCGCTGCCATCAGGATGTTTTTATTGTTAGGAAGGATAATAACATAATCGGATAATGACTCATCAACTGCTGCCAGGATTTGCGCCGTACTGGGATTCATAGTCTGCCCGCCTTCGACAATGCTGGTAGCGCCCAAACTGCGGAACACTTTTTCCAATCCGTCGCCGGCCACCACCGCGACCACGGCAAGATTGGGCGGTTCTTCCACCGGCATCGGCGCACCGGCATGGGGGACAGTGCGTGCCTGAGCAGCCTCTCGCTCTGCGAGATACGCCTCGTACTGGACCTGCATATCCTCAACGACCACGTCGCGCAGAGAGCCACACTTCGCGCCGTAGCTGATGGGGATGCCCGGATCAAGTACGTGCACGTGCACTTTGACGGTCTGTGCATCACCCACCACCAGAGCGGAATCTCCCATTGCCTCGATGGTAGCGCGCATCCCGGCGACGTCCATACTCGTGCCGGCGACGATGAATTGCACATCATAGGGATAATTGCTGTCGAAGTGCAGCATCTCGGTCATATGATCATGAGGGGCCTCGTGGATTTGCATCGCCAGCACCGCATCGCCTGCGGGACGTTCGACTTCTTCAACCGATAACCCTTGCATATAGCGCAACATCCCTTCAAGGACCACGAACAACCCCTGTCCTCCTGAATCGACGACTCCGGCCTGGCGCAACACCGGCAACAGTTGTGGTGTACGGGCGACAGCGGATTTCGCCCGTTGCACTATCCGCTCAAAGATATGCCGAAAATCCTCGGTTTCCTGCACCACCAACGCGGCTTCCTCCGCCACCTCGCGCATAACGGTCAGGATTGTACCCTCCACCGGCTTAACGACCCCTTTGTAAGCCGTATCTCGCGCCTCATTCAGGGCGACCGGTATGTCTGCTGCGCTTATGTGCGCTTTGGAGTCCAGTCCGCGCGCAAATCCGCGCAAAATCTGGGAGAGGATCACCCCGGAGTTGCCGCGCGCGCCCATCAACGCGCCATGGGCAACCTTGCCGGCGAGGCGTCCTACGTTCTCTTCCTGGACATCAGCGATTTCGTTCCAGGCGGATGTCATCGTCAACATCATATTCGTCCCCGTATCGCCATCCGGCACGGGAAAGACATTGAGCGCGTTGATCTCCGCCTGGTGTTGTCGCAGCCAGGACAACGCGGCCGCCACCATTAATTTCAAATCATGCCCATCAAGGGTGTAAACGATCTCACTGCCCCTTCGTTCGCCCACACTAAGCCCCCCTAATCTATATCGCTGACGCGCAAAGCCTGGATATGTACATTTACTTTGGCAACCGGCAGCTCGAGAATCTGTTCAACCTGATACTTGACCACATGTTTGATACTCTCGGCCACGCTCGACACCCGCGTACCGTATTCTACCACCACATAGAGGTCCACGATGACCTTCCCTTCGCGGACCTGTACTTCCACCCCGCGCTTCCTATCGGCGGATAGAATATCGGCCAGCCCCGTAGCAAAGTTTTTGGGTACCGTGCCCACAACCCCATAGCATGTCTGTACCGCCTCACTGACAACCGACGCAATAGCGGCAGGGGATACCTCTATTCGCCCTCGAGGTTGCACTTTCTCACTCATAAAGCCCTCCTACTAGTTGCATCTTTTCCTCTTTGTGGTATGATACCCACCGTCATCGAGACAGAAGAGGTGAAAAATGGCAAAATGTGAAATCTGTGGTAAAGCCCCGATGTTTGGGCACAATGTCAGTCACTCGAACCGGGCGACCAACCGGCAATTTCGCCCCAACATTCAGCGCAAGCGGGTGCTGGTTGATGGTGCGTGGAAGCGCGTTTATATTTGTACGCGCTGTTTGCGCACACTGTCCCGTAGTGATAAGTAACGCACATTGCAGCAAAGTCCAAGTGACAGCCCCGTTGGCCAACCGGAAACGGGGCTGTTGCGTTCTATGCACTAAGCAACGTCGCGCGCGGCACTGACGCTCCCGCGCAAGGCGCTGATAGCCGCAGCAACGCCTTCCGCTGCAGCAAAGATCGCAGAACCCGCAACCAGATGAGTGGCTCCGTGCGCTACCACCAGGGGCGCGGTCTCCACATTGATGCCCCCATCCACCGATAGCCAGGCTGCACTGCCGGCGGCATCGAGGATACCGCGCACGGCGGCAATCTTGGGCAACATCTCCGGCAGGAAATCCTGACCACCAAACCCGGGATTCACCGTCATCACCAGGACCAGGTCCACCAAACCCACAACATAACGCAGAACCGATTCTGGTGTTGCCGGGTTCAAAGACACGCCAGCCTGAACCCCCAGACCGCGGATCTGCCGCAACACCTGATGCAGATGCACCGTCGCCTCTGGATGCACCGTCAGCATGTCCGCACCGGCCTGCGCGAAGGCTTCCACGTAACGCTCCGGGGTTTCAATCATCAGGTGAACATCGAGAGGCAGTGACGTGACTTTGCGCAGCGCCGCTACTACCGGCGGACCGATCGTCATATTCGGCACAAAATGCCCGTCCATCACATCCACGTGGATGACATCCGCGCCAGCCGCCTCCGCCATCTCGATCGCTGCACCAAGATAGGCAAAATCGGCGGAAAGTATTGAAGGTGCGATGCGTACATATCTGTTCATAACCTGGCTATGATACACCGGATACGGCAAAAGGCAACTACACGCCTCTCGCTTTGCTATGCCGCGAGCCAATAGGCGGCAAAGCGCGCCGGATCGTTATCGCCTGCATCCGGGGCGACAGCCACGCGGCTTTGAACAACGGGGCTTGTTCATCAGCCGTTTTTGGGGAGAGCCATTCAGCCGCCAGCGTGGTCTTGCCGTAACCCGCCGGGGCGGAAATCAACGTCAGTTTGCAGTGCGCGCCGAGGCCGGCGTCGAGGCGCGCCAGCAGCCGGGGGCGTGAAGTGCGTTCCGCGCGCACCGGCGGCGCGTAGAGTTTGGTGCGTAAAATGGGTCTCATTGCACTTGCGCTTACTACAGCTTTGAGGGGGAGTGGCAAACCCTGCTGCCGGTGTGGTAGGAGTGGGCGATCATCATCGCGTTTGCCATCGGCTTTCCCCTGGCCTCACGGCATCTGTTGGGAAAAGCCGAACAGCTTGCCAAAAAGAACGGCCTACACGTGATTTAGCATCCACGCTTGCAGGAACGAAAAACGGGGCGGATCATTCCACCTCGTTTTGCATTGGGGGTGTTATGGCTGCTCTTCCGGCCAGACGGCGAGGCCAACGGCTTTGCCGACGTTCCACAACTGCCGGTCGAAAGTGGCGAGGATAACGGATTGCCCACATTCTCGTTGCCAGACCAGAGCTGAGGCCAAGTGCACAGCGTCATAGCCCCGTAAACCGTGTGCCAACGCTAGATGTGCAGCTTGTTCCAATAAGTCCTCGGTAGGGGTCAAGCGAATGAATGTGGCCCAGTCAGCGGCAAACGCAGTCCAGGCGGTTTGTGCTTGAGCGGAGGTAATATAGTACATCCGCGTAGCTTTAGCGAAGGCGGCAGCGACTTCAGCCTTACACAATAGCCCTGTCCCCACAAAGGTCGCGCTCTCCATTAAAGCATGCACGGCGGTGGAGTCGGGTTCTTGGAGGTAGTATTTAACAAGAGCGCTGGCGTCAAGGTAGAGCATTAGGTGGCCTCCTCCGTTTTGAAGAAATCTGCCCACCATGCCGGTTCACGATCTTCGATCACCATGTCCGAAACCGTACCTGGACCTTGATTCACGGCGACGGGTCCTCGAGGGTGGAAACGTTCGCCATTCCATTGCGCCAGGCCCGCCGCGACCATCGCATCTATGCGCGCTTTTTCGTCAACTTCTGTGGCGCTGGAACGCGCGGGGATCAGCCGCCCGATGGGTTCCCCGCGCGCGGTAATGACCAGGCTTTCTCCGGCTCTGACGCGGCGTAGATAATGCCCTAAATGGGTTTTCAGATCACGCACTCCGATGCGGGTTTCAGTCATCGTATACCTCCTACCACTGTGGTCTCATTATAGCATTAAGTGACCACTTGATCAATCCGGTGCGCCGGTAATAAATTGCCCGAAGTATGTGACGCACACCTCCCGCCACAGCCGCGCGTTCTCCAACTGGCGCATTAGCCGCTCGCTGACGTGTTCATAACGTTGGGGATCGATGTGCGGCTCCAACTCTTGCCACGTGCGGACTATCGCTTCCACGAAGGCGACGCCTTCATCGTAGCGGTGCTGAAGCTCTTCCCAGAGCGTGCGCCCGGACTGCATCCGGTGATCCCACGGCACGTGATGAAACCACAGCAGGTACTTTTCGGGACAGGTCTCCAGGTTGTCGAACTGCTCGCGCAAGGGGCTGTGATACTGGGCGGTGGCCTGGCTGCCGGTGCTGCTACGGTCGAAGCCGAGGCCCGCCGCGTCGGCCCGGTGATAGTAGACGCAGTTCCAGTCCGGGCGGGGCGCGCGGTCGAAGCCCGGATCCGGCCCGTAGTGATGGCCCTCCTGCATGATGTGATGCAGGCCCAGCGGCGTCATATAGTCGATGCAGGCCGGCCACGAACCGAGCATCATCGCTTTCAATGGCTCGACGACTTGCGGATCGTTGGACCAGGTGGCGCGGATCCACTCCTCGGCGATGTCGGCTTCGCTCAGTTCGTAATCCCAGGCCAGCCGCCCGTAGGCGTACCAGTTGGCCTGCGAGAAATGGTGGCCGCACCAGTTGCGGTCCGAGCCGGTGTTGGCGACGGCGATGATGCACGA
>DYKY01000087.1:2362-4943 GCA_020722365.1 Thermoflexus sp. | reverse complement strand
TTGGCCCGGTCGGCATCGACGTTCACGTCGTAGACGAAGGCCCGCCATAGCACCGTACCGCCGTGCGGAGCCAGCGCTTCGGCGAGCATGTTTGCGCCGTCGTCGTGGTTCGCGCCGTAATTCTGCGGCCCCGGCTGGCCCTCCGAATTCGCCTTCACCTGGAAGCCGCCGAAGTCGGGGATCAGGCGGTAGATCTCATCTACCTTATCCCGCCACCACGCGGCGACCGCCGGATCGCGCGGGTCGCTCGTTTTCAGGCTGCCGAGTTGCATCGGCGCGGAGAAAAAGGCCGAGAGGTACACCCGGAGGCCGTAGGGCCGGAAGAGGTCGGCCAGCGCAGCCGTTTTGTGCAGGTATTCGGTGGTCAGGCTTTTGGCCTTGGCGTTGACGTTGTTCAGGCAGACGCCGTTGAGGCCGATGGACGCGCAGGCGCGGGCGTAGTCGTGATAACGCGGGTCGAGCACGTCCGGCAGGTCGTCCCACTGCCACAGCGATTTCCCGGCGTAGCCGCGCTCGATGGAGCCATCGAGGTTGTCCCAGTGTGTGTGGATGCGCCGGCGAATTCGGGGCCGGCTGATGATGTCGAGCGCGCTGATATCCTGGTGCGTCTGGAGCAGTCGCAGGAAGTGAAAGACGCCGGTCAGGACGGCGGTTTCCGCGTTGCCCGTCACCACAATCCAGGTGTGCGTCCCGGTCGGATGTAGGCGGATCAGAAATCCCTCCTCACCCACAGCATCGCACTGGGCCTGAGATAGGGTCACGCCGAGCGTCGCAAGCGCGTCAGCCGTCCCCACCACCAGCGCGTTGCTCTCCGGCGCCTGAGCTGAGATTGGTACTGTCGCATCCAACAGCGCCGGCAGTGCCCGTGTCAACTCGCTGCGGATAATCTCGGCAGTCGCGCTCTCGCCGAGAACGACTACACTGCCAAGCGCCGCGCGGTACTGCGCCAGCCGTTCGGCGTTATCCACCTTGCGATAGCGCAGCCAGAGTTCGTATCCGTCTTCGTTTGGGATGTTCATCGTCTGTTCTCCTAAACTGACTGTTGAGGCCTCGGGAGTCTCCGTGGGCGCGATCTCCGGCGCGTCCACGGGCATTTCCGGCTGATGACCGCAGGCCGCGAGCATCGCGTTTCCCGCCAGCAGCCCTGCCGCTTGTATGAACTTTCGCCGCGAAAGATACATCTGAATCTACGGCAACGCCGCATCCAAAACCGCCTGCGTGGGCAGAATGCGCACGTCGTCGCGCTGCAACAGGCGTTCCAAGAGATCTTCCAGGTACGCGCTGCGCAGCGGTCCCCAGCCTTCGCCGTCCAGGCCGTGCGCCGTGTAGAGCAACCAGCCGTCCGGTTGGGCGAACAATGCCTCCAGACACCGGTCCAGCATCGCTTCTGCGTCCTCCGAAGCCGGGGACGTCAGGCGGGTGGTGCGGCGCGTGGGCAACGGCATCGTCATCTCCCCTGAGATGCGAAAAGCGCGCACGACTTGCGGCAGCCAGGCGTCCAGTTCCGGCGTGGAGACGTTGTACGGGAAATTGAACACCGTCCGGTGCGCGTCGAAGCCGTCCAACGACTGCCGGAACACCTCCAGGCAGCGCAGAATACTTTCTTGCGCTTGCGCCAGGGGCATCTCGGCCAGGTTGCTGTGGTCGTAGCCGTGCGGCTGGATGATGTGACCACGGGCTTGTAGCTCATTCCACAATCCGAAGTCCCCGAACGTCTGTGGATCGTAGTCGTGGAAGGTCACCACGACGTTGAATTCGGCGCGCAGGCCGTAGCGTTCGTAAATCTCCGCGATTTTACCGACCGAGCGGACAAACCCGTCATCCCAACTGAGTGTGACGTAATACATAGGATGTCTTCTCCAAAATAGCAAATCTCAAATGGCCAGGTGTTATCCGGCGTTCCAGACGAAGTTGTTATCCGCGTCGCGTAAGCGGGGCGCGGCCACGTCCCGTGGCGAAAGCAGCGGCTCGGCGACCGGCCACGCGATGGCGATGTCGGGATCGTTCCACAGGATGCCGCGCTCGTGAACCCGGGAATACTCGGCCGTGACCTGGTAGAGCAAATCCGCCATATCGCTGACGACGCAGAACCCGTGCGCGAAGCCCGGCGGCACGTAGAGCAAGTGGTGGTTCGCCGCCGAGAGCGTCGCGCCGACCCATTGCCCAAACGTCGGCGAGCCGCGCCGGATATCCACCGCCACGTCGAAAATCTCGCCCGCTGCCACGCTCAAGAGCTTGCCCTGCGCCATCGGGTGCAACTGGTAGTGTAACCCGCGCAGCACCCCGTACGCCGAGTGCGAGTGGTTGTGTTGCACGAACACATCGGGAATCCCTGCGGCGGCAAACTCCGACTGTTTGTAGGTCTCCACGAAAAACCCGCGTGCGTCGCCATGCACACGTGGCTCGATGAGAATCACGTCAGGAATTTGTAATCGGGTAAAAGTAAAGGGCATATTTTCCACCTCAGTCGAAAGTCAAAAGTCAAAAGTCCGCAGTCCAAAATCCAAAATCCAAAATCCAAAATCTAAAATCCAAAATCCAAAATCTAAAATCCAAAATCTAAAATCCAAAATCTAAAATC
>DYKY01000087.1:0-2262 GCA_020722365.1 Thermoflexus sp. | reverse complement strand
AAAATCCAAAATCTAAAATCCAAAATCTAAAATCCAAAATCTAAAATCTAAAATCCAAAATCCAAAATCCAAAATCGCCCTAGCCGCCTTCTGCACCGTAGCCGCGCAGTTTCGCCGCAAGCGGATAAAGTGGATGCAGCGACTGTTCCCACAAGCCCACGCAGCGGATGACCTGTCCGCCAAAACCGCGCTTGAAACGGTAGACGCCCCACAGGTTGTCGTTGCGCTCGGTGAACTCCGCCTCAAGCGTTTCCTCATCGAAATCGGGAATACCCCACAGATCGTAGCTCGTGCAGCCACGGGCCTTTGCCCAGCGGATCGCCGCCCATTGCAGCGCATACGGCGGCATCTTTTCGCGGTGCCGGTCCGACGATGCGCCGTAGAGGTACCAGGCCTTGGCCCCCAGCGCGAAGACGACCAGCGCGGCGACGAGTTTGCCTTCGACTTCCGCCAGCAGCAGAGCCGCATGGCCTGAAGGGAGAAATAGCTCGAACACCCGCCGGTAGTACGCCTCGCTGTGGATGCCGAATGCGTCGCGGCTGCCGGTTTCCGTCATCAGGGCGTAGAACGCCGCCGCATCGTCCACTGTGCCCTCGCGGACGGTCACCCCTTTGCGCTCGGCCAGGCGGATGTTGTAGCGCGTCTTCGGCCGCATCTGTGCCAGGATGGCATCCTCATCGGGTGCAATATCCACGACGATCGTGCGCGGCGGCTGAATGGTGCGCGCGACCGATCTCAGGCTGCACGCATGTAGATGTGCTCGCGCTTCCGGCGTGTCAAGCATCTCCGGTTCCAGCCAGAGTACCCAGGCCCGGTGACGATGGGCAGCGGCGCGTAGCGCTTCGAATGTGGCGGTCACCGCAGATGCGTCATCCCAATTGACCAGCGGCCCACGGGGAATGTAGGCAATCGTCCCCACCTTGAGCGGCAACGACCGGAAGAGCACTAATGCGCCGCTGTTGGTGTCGGGATTCGGCGTGACGATTTCCCACTCCCACCCGAAGGTGGCCTTGAGGTATGCCCACCGGCTGGTCTGCAGAATCGTACCGGCCGGATGCGCAGCGACAAAGGCGTCCCAGGCTTTCGGTTCGATCACGTCTTCTCTCCGACCACGAGCAGGCCACCGCCGACGCCGCCTTCGAGAACGTCGAGTGTGTACGCGCGTCGCCAGCGTTGCCCCAACGTTCGCACGATCCAACGGCGGACGAGTTTCTGGTAGCCGAGTTGGCGCAGGCGCGGCGACGCCAGCCAGCGGTAGTACGGCTTGCCATGAAACAGCGTATCATTCGGGTGGATGCCGTAGGTCGCGTTGGCGCGATCCCACAGCGCCTCTACCTCTGAAGGGATGTAGTATCGGGTATGGAGCAGGTGCATCCCGGCCAGGTCAAGCCGCTTCGCCCACTGTGTGGGCGTGAGGTAACGGTGGTGTTCCAGGCGTCGATCGACGGCGGCGGCGTAAGTCTCCGCCCCGGTGCGATCCCCTTTGGCATCCCGCTCGCGGTAACCCGCCAGCAAACGGCGGAACATATCGCTCGGCACGGTGGCAAGGAAGCGCCCGCCCGGTCGCAGCACGCGCGTGACTTCGCGCAGCACCGGATCGAGATTGGGGATGTGTTCCAGCACGGAATTGCTGAAGACGGTGTTGAAGCTGGCATCGGGGTAGGGCATCGCGTCGCCGCGCGCCTGTTGGACGAAACGGTATGCGCCCGACGCCGGCGCTTTGCGCACCTGGCTCAACCACGGATCGAACCCCGCTTCGACCGGCGCTTCCCCCGCGAAGAGCACCTGCGCGATAAGGCCGTCGCCGCACCCCAGGTCGAGTAGGGGACGGATGAACGTCTCTGCCGCCAGCACGCGCAGTTCAATCGCCCGCCACAGCGCCACCGGCGGCGCGAACCAATACTGGTTGAGGGCCAATGTCAGATAATCACGATTTGGATCGGGCATAAGTGGTCTACCTCCACGCCCACCTTTTGTAACACGAACGGCGGATTTTACAAATGGGGGATTGGATGGTGGATGGTGGATACTGAATCGAAGGTGGTTGGGTGGTTAGGTGGTTGGGTGGTTAGGTGGTTGGGTGGTTAGGTGGTTGGGTGGTTGGGTGGTTGGGTGGTTGGGTGGTTAGGTGGTTAGGTGGTTAGGTGGTTAGGTGGTTCGGGTGTTCGCTCATTCCCTCATTCGCCATTTGTCATTTGCTACTCGCCGATTCTTTCATTCGCCGATTCTTTCATTCGCTGATTCTTTCATTCGCCGATTCTT
>DYKY01000086.1:4548-17974 GCA_020722365.1 Thermoflexus sp. | reverse complement strand
GCCTTAGGCCCCATTACCGGCCCGATTATCGCCGTGCAATGGGGGTGGTTCCCCGCCCTGCTCTGGATCATCCTGGGCACGTTCTTTATCGGCTGGGTACAAGACTACGGGGCCATGATGATGGGCGTGCGCCGTGATGGGGATTCGATGGGCGCATTGAGCTACAAGTTCATTTCGCCCCGCGCACGCACCATTCTGATGATCTTTATTTACTTCTACTTATTGTTGATCATGGGGGCCTTCGGCAACGCCGTTGGCAAGTCGTTGATGATTAATCCCAAAGTGCCCTTCGGTATGATTGTTGTCGTGCTGATGGGCATCCTGGCCGGGCAGATGACCTACAAGTGGAAGAAGGATATTATCCTCACCACCGCGGTCACGGTCGTACTCACCTTTGTTGGGATTTGGATCAGCACCCTGCCCTTTATGTCCAACATTTTCTCGGCCATCTACGGCCTGCCAGATTCACCGAAGATCCTCCTCGGTAACACACAGGCGCAGGTCATCGGCACCCTCCTGGTGATCGTCTTCTGCTATCTAGGCTCTGTTATGCCGATCTGGTCCTTCGCGCAGCCGATCAACTACATTTCCTTCTGGATCGTCTCGCTGGGTGTGCTGGGTGGGGTGTTGGGCATGATCATCTGGCATCCAGGCATGGGTGACTTCCCGGCCTTCACGCAGTTCACCACCGCCAGCGGCCCGCTGTGGCCTATGCTCTTTGTCACCATCGCCTGCGGCGCGATCTCCGGGTGGCATAGCCTGGTGTCTTCGTCGGGGACGGCGCGGCAGTTGGAGACTGAAGTCGATGCCCTGCCGGTGGGCGGCGGCGCGATGTTCATGGAAATGTTCTTTGCGATTGTCGCCTTCCTCACCGCGACGGCGGCTTTTGGCAGCTTCCAGGGCTATCAAGATGCCGGCGGCGCAGCCAAGGCGCTGGCCGTGTTCTCCGGCGGCCTGGCGAACTTCTTGAGCCACATCGGCATCCCGGTTGAGTTTGGCACGGCGTATGGTTCGGTCTTTTTGACCATCATGGCTTTGACGATTATGCAGCTCGTCATCCGCTTCATGCGCGTCGCCAGCGCCGAGTTGGTAGGCGATAAGATGCCGGTGATGAAGAACATGCACGTGGGCACCATCGTGGCGTTGATTCTGACGTTGATCTTCGTGTGGGTCATCCCCTGGCTGACGATCTGGTCTGCATTCGGCGCTGCCAACCAACTGATGGCCGGGCTGGCGCTACTGTTGATTGCCTTGTGGGCGATGTCGGAGGGGCGCAAGCACAACTGGGCGCTGTATCCGGCGGTGTTTATGATCGTGACGACCCTCGCCGCGCTGCTTTACCTGGCCTACGACAACTTCTTCGTCAAGCTGCCAAACGCAGCGACCAGCCAGGCCGGAATCGCGGCGGTGCTCGTGGGCATCATCGCACTGGTGTTGGTCATAGCGGCGCTCTTCCTCGTCTACGACGGCTGGAAGGCGCTGCGCAAGCCACGGGAGGAGAAGGCTCCTGCCAAGGCATAAACCCGTGACGAAGGAGGAGGACCGGCCCCCGCCCCCCTTCAAAACGTGCCAATGTTCAACACTTTGTGAGGAGCAGTCGCATCGTGGAAGTGAGTAACATCGGCGATAGATTACGTCGCATCGCGTGCGCCGCGCGTCAGATACTCTATGGGATGACCACCTACGAGTGGGCGCAGAGCGCGAAGCGGGAGCGCGCCGAAGTCGAAAGCCTGTTTGTCCTGATCAGTTTTGGCGATCTGGTGGGGTTGCCGATTCTGCCACCCTACTACACCCTGCGTCTACTGCCCTTCGTTGTCCCGATGATTAACCGCTGGAAGCGCAGCCTGCTCCGCGAGCGCGACTGGAGCGATCTTACGGAACTTATCGAAGGGGTTGACTGAGTTCTGTCGGCGAAGTCATTTTGTCAGCAGATTTAGCAGATTAAGCAGATGAACATATTCCTAATCCGCTAGATCTGCTTAATCTGCTGACCATTCTGTTTTTTGAAAGGAGATAAACAATGCCAGAAGAAGAACAACGTGAAAGCGCATTGAAGCGCTTGGGCCGTTCGGTGAAGGAATTCCTGTACGGTATGGCCGGTCACGATATGACCCGCTTTGCCCTCAAGACGCGCGGCAGCATGGAGCACCTGTTCATCCTCATCACCATGGGGGATTTACTCGGCATTCCCATCCTACCGCCCTATTATTCGCTGCGCCTGCTACCCTACGTCGTGCCGCAAATCTCCACGTGGAAGCGGCGTATGCTACGCGAGCGCGACCTGACCGATGCGCTTGCATAAGTCAATCTTGCCACAGAGAACACAGAGCACACAGAGGTCTTTTCTGCGTTGTCTGCAGCGCCGCGTTGTCTGCAACGCCTTTATCTGTGAACTTTGTGTCCTCGAAGGCTACCGTATAAGGAGACACTATGTCACTTGCACAAGTTTTCCGCGAACATCCTAACCGCCGCTACATCGAGTTTGGCGGCAAAGGCGGGCTAGGCAAAACCACCTTCTCGGCAGCGACCGCCTATTGGCTGGCGCAGCAAGGCTACAAGGTGCTTGTCTTCTCCGTGGACCCGCAAGCCTCGCTCTCGGACATTTTCGAGCGCGACATCTTCGGCAAAGGCGCGGTGGAGATTGCCCCCAACCTCTACGCGCAGGAGATCGACGCCGACCAACGCATCCGCGAGTATCAGAACGAAATCCGGCAGAAAATTCTGGATATGTATGGCCTGGACGAGGTGCCGAAGGAGATTGAGGACTACATCCAGGCCACTGCCGCCGAACCGGCGATGGAGGAAAGCGCCATCTTCGACGCCGTCGTCGACATCGTCGTGGGCGGCGAATTCGACTACTACATCTACGACCTGGTGCCGCTGGGCCACGCGCTCTATTACCTGAGCATGGCGAGCGTCTACGATGAGTGGATCGACAAGATCACGGCGCTGCGCACGGAGATGCAGGAATATTCGCAGGTCGCGGCGATCCTCGAGCGCAAGAAGGCGAGCGAAGAGGATCAGATTCTCGCCGAATTGCAGGACATCAAGAAGCGGATCAACACCTCATCGGGCATTCTCACCGACCGCGAGAGGACGGCCTTTTTCTTCGTCGTCACACCGGAAGAGATGATCATCCTCGACACGCAGAAGGCTGCTACCCTGTTCGCTAAATATCAGGTGCCCATTTCCGGCTATATCGTCAATCGCGTCATCCCGCCGGAACTGGCGCAGCAGAACATCCCCGCGTACTTGAAAAACCGCATCGAAATGCAGAACAAGTATATCAAGCAGATCGACGAAACCTTTGGCGCGGACGTGGTTGCGCAAGTGCCGGAGTTCGAACGCGACATCACCGGCCTGGAGATGATCGGCAGGGTCGCAGCGGAGTTATTCGGAGGTGAAGCATGATCACAGCATCCATGCGGCAGTTTTTCACGCAGCATCCCGACATCAAGTACGTTTTCTTCGGCGGCAAGGGTGGGGTGGGCAAGACGGTGATGGCAGGCACGGCGGCGCTGTGGCGAGCGCAGCAAGGTCGCCGCACGCTGCTGGCCTCCACCAACCCCGTCCACTCGCTCAGCAGCCTGCTCGATCAGAACGTCTTCGGCGCGCCGACGCAGGTCAACGGTGTCCCCAACCTTTTCGCCTACGAGATCGACACCAAAGACACCATCGAGCACTCCAAAGTCGAGCTGACGCAGAAGATTCAGTGGTTCCTCAAGTACGCGGACATCAAAACGCGGGCCGATGAGTTTGTCGAGTCGGCGACGATGAATCCGGCCTTCGAGGAATCGGCGATGTTCGAGAACATGATCGACCTGATGTTCGAGGACAAATACGATACCTACGTCTTCGACACGGCCCCGACGGCGAACACGCGCCGCTTGTTGGGCATGTCGAGCGTCTACGGGATGTGGGTCAACAAGATGATGCAGAGCCGCGAAGAGGCCAAGTCGCTCCGCGAACTGCTCTCGTACAGCCGCAAGAAGGAGAAAGATCCCTTGATGGATTACCTCATCAACTTGCGTATGCGCATGGAGCGCGCGAAGGACTTGCTCACCGACGCCGAAAAGACGACCTTCTTCTTCGTGACGCTGCCGGAGGCGCTGCCGATCGCAGTCATCAAACGCTTCATCGGCTGGTTCCACGACTTCGGCATCCCCGTGGGCGGCGTCATCGTGAACATGCTCATCGATAAAGAGGGCATCACCGCCGACACACCCGAATTTGTGCGCAACCGGGTGGCGATGCAAGATCATCACATGGAAGACATCCGGGACAGCTTCCCCGACACCCGCGCGCTCGTTCCGCTCTTCGAGACCGAAGTGCGCGGCGTCGAGATGCTCAAGCGCACCGCTGCACAACTGTTTGTTTAAGTCCGGCGGTAATCAGTAATCTGTGATTGGTAATCAGGGATTCGGGATTGGTTCCCCTAAATTCCGAATCCCCAATTACCGGTTACTGGTTACCAATCACCACTTCCCAGAGGTAAACGATGCTTAACCATCCGGCATTTTTGATTCTCTCCATCGGTTTGCTGTACATCCTGGGGTTCGGCGGGCTGTCGCTGCTGCGCCGCCAGGGACTGTCCACGCGCTTTGCCGTCGAAAGTCTCATCGTCAGCGTGCTCGGCGCTGCGGTGACGTTGGCATTTCCGGGATTTCCACCGCTGGTCTTCCTCGTCGTGCTCTACCTGGTGACGATGCGCGTCCGCCTGTTGACGGATTTAGCCAACGCCTTCTTAGCCCGCAAAAACTTCCCTCGAGCGCAGGCCCTCTATCGCCTGGCGCTGCAACTCTGGCCCGACCCTATCGGACGGCAAATCGTCCTCATCAACCGGGGCGTCGCCGAACTGCGCGCCGCCGAACCAGAGACGGCCTACACGACACTCAGCGAAGCCCTGGGCAACCAGGAATTCAAGATCGGTGCGCACTACTTGGCGGCAGGCTACTACAATCTGGGCCTGGCGGCGCGCCGCACGGGCCGCGAAGCGGAGGCCATCCGCCGTTTTAACGAAGCCATCGACACTTTGCCCTATTCCATCTACGCGAAGGCGGCTCGTCGCGCCTTGCAAGAACGTCTCCCCAAACAAGAATCGCCATCCACGGATGAGTGAGACCTGCCAGATTTTCAAAATCTGGCAGGTCTTGTCCCCCTACTGATTGCGCAGCACCAGCGGCAGGTAGATTTTGTGTTCCACCGTGACCTGAACCGTCGCTGTATGGCCTGAACCGTCGGTGTAGATGTAGATACCCGGTTCTATGAACTGCCGCCGGTAGACTTGCCCCGGCAGCAGCAAACCGCCGTCGAATCCCAGGGTACTGGTGAGCGGATCCAGTGCGCCGCCGCTGCGCGGCTGCAACACGGGATTGGCGTTCAAACGCGCCAGGTCTGCGGCGGTCGCGGTCGCGTCCAATGTTGAAATCCATTCCACACTGCCGTTCGCCGGAATGGTGACCACGGATGGACCTGGTCCCTCAGGCGTGAGGGTGACCTGCGCGATAGCTCCCGTCGTCCACCGTGTGAGTGGCATATTGACGTGGACGATTTCGTTGATGACATGCACTACCGGGCTGCGCCACGATTGGTAGCCATTCGCCCCTTCCGCCTGCAGGTAGTAGAAGCCAGGCGGCGTGAAGAAGGCGAAGTAGCCCTCCGGGCCGGTCACCTGCGGGTTGATCTGGTTTTCGTAGAGGTGCGCGGGCCAGAGAATCCAACCGCCCCATTGCGGCACCGAGACGTAGGCCGTCACTGTGATGCCCGCCAGGGCCTGTACTGGCGCGTACATCCCCGTGGTGACGCTGTAGCTGCCGCCGGCGTCCACGTCGAACACAAAACCGTCGGGGTCAATCAACACTTCACCCAGCGTGACCCTAGGATCGCCCTCCGCGCCGCCCGGGCCGAAGCACTGCGATTCGATGCTGACCTCGTGCGCCCCGCCGATGTCGAACGTCCACCAGCGCCCGTCGTGCGCGCTAGGGTCTTTGTACTCTACGCCATCTGCAACGACTTTGAACGGATTGATGTCGTTGTGTTCGCAGCACGAGTAGAGATGAACCTGGGTATTCCAGAATCCATACACACCGGGGAGCACGAAATCGTTGGTGGCGTAGCGGCCCTCGTCGTTGCGGAAAAAGAAGGTGTGATGGACGCCGAAGGCATCGCCTTCCCAGTACGAGCGCTGCGGGCACCAATCCGCCTGTGGATACGCGATGCTCACGTGGTCAGAGGGCACGCTGCACACGCCGCCCGTGCCCGGTTCGCAGGCAATAGCATACAGGTCAACCGCGGGGTGGCTCTGGGTCAAGGTCGAAGTCCAGGTAAGCGCAAACTCGCCGGTGGCGTTAGCCGTTGTTTCACCCTTGAACTCACCGTCCTCGTAAAGGTGCACCGCCATCCCCGCGCCGGCCAGGCCGCGGGCGCTCAAGAACTTCCCCGCGTCCAGACACATTTCCCCATCCAGCGGCGTGATGAACAACGGTGGGAAGACCGGGCGCACGGGAACCTCAGTCGTGGTCGAGAAAGGAAGCGTGGCCGAGTTGCCATTGGCCAGGGTGTAGGTCATCTGCCCGGTGTTGACGATGCTGTCCCCGCCGGCAATCGTGCCGGAACGCCCGGTGAGGCCGACCCAGTTCCACTCGCCGGGCAGGAGCGGCGCTTGCGAATGCCACGAGACTGTTGCGTCATCTTGAACATAAATCAGTCCCGGCGGACTGGAGACCGAGAACAGGTCAAGATTGGCCGGGAATGTGTCTTGAATGGCGTAGGTTGTCACTTGCGGTGCGGTGGAGGGGGCGTAGTAAGCATAAGGAACCAGGTATTCCTGCTGCAAGTACGTGGAAGGTGGGACGTTGATGCCGGTGTAGTACACTTTCCACTCAGGCGCATTGGCTATTTTTGACGCCTGCATACCGCTGACGAGTGAGTAGGGGCTTTCATCCGCGCCAATGTCGGGCGCGCTGCCCAGCGGGCGCGGTTGGCCGTCAATGTCATTGCTCACCCCCGCGTCGATGCCGGCATCCACGGCGGCCGAGGCCGCCGTGAGGTGATAGCCGTCTGCGGCAAAAGCCGGCGGGGCAGTGATTGGGGCTGTATCCAGGATTGTGCCCCATAAGGGCAGCGTCGGTGTGACCACGTCGTAGCGGAGCACATGATCCAGCGTTACCGTACCGCTGTTCTTTTTGATGCCGATGATCCCATTGAACAGGATGGTGTTCGTGTAAGTGACTTTGCCCATCACGTGGTAGACCATCGCGCCGTCGCCGCCGGTGTTACCTGCCAGGGTCAGATGCTCGAAAGTCACCGGTGTGTTGGCATAACGGCGGAAGAGAATGGCGCTGCCGGTGCCGGTAGCCGTGTTGTTGAGAAAGGCCAGGTTGCGATAGGTGATGTTCAAGTTTACGCTGTATTCGGGTCGCGTGTACAAACCGCCCCCTTCGGTAGCCGAGTTGCCACGGAACAGATTGCCGTCATACACGGCGCTGGCGTTATCGTTGCAGGTATAGCTGGTCGAGCCGGAGCAGTATTCACCCTGGTAGACGCCGCCGCCGTTGCCGCCGGCGTGATTGTTCAGAAAGCGGTTGAACAGCACGTCCACAGCGCCGGTGAGATACGCGCCGCCGCCATTGCCGCTGGTCGTGTTGCTCTGGAACAGGTTGCCGCGCACGATAACCGTGGTGGCTGCGCCGGTATCGGATTTGGCGGCGAGATTCAAGCCGCCACTGTTGCCAATGAAGTCGTTATCTTCCACGATGATGCTGATGGCCCTTACGGGGACCCACAAGCCATATCCCGTATTGTTCTGCACCAGGTTGCGGGTGACGGTGATGTTCACCACCGGCTCGCCCCACGAAGACACCACCAGGCCATTGCCCGCGTTGCCGGTAAACGTGTTGCCCGCGATCAGCGCGCCGGCCGTGTGCACCACTGCGCCGCCGTTGGTGTTACCCTCGAAGGTCGAGTCCAACAGGCGCAGCGCGCCGATCCGCGTCCAAATCCCACCGCCGCCACTGTTGCAGTTGGTGGCGATGTTGTTGCGGAAGGTTACCCGCTGGAGCAGCGATGTGCAGTTCTCCAGGCGGATAGCGCCGCCCGTTCCGCAAGAATCTCCCTCGAAGGCGACGGTATTGCTCAGGAATTGGGAATCGAGGATCTCCACCACAGATTGATGGGCATACAGGCCGCCGCCGTCGTGCGAATAGTCGCCGCCGGGATTCGGCTCGTTCTCCTGCACGACGCTGTTTTGCATAGTCAGCGTTCCGCCGGCAATGTACAGCCCGACGCCGTAATTGCCGCTAAAGTTGGGGTTCACGCGATTGTGCCCGATGGTACTGCTCAACACGTGCAGCGTGACATTCTCGGCATAGACGCCGGCGCCGCTGGCCGAATGATAGCCGTTGACCAGCCGCAAACCTTCCAACGTGACGCTGATGGTACCCTTGGCGTAGACCACCCGGCCTGTGCTTTCGGCGTCCAGCGTCGTCGTGTAGAGCGCCGGGTCCCATGCCGTAAAATCGGCGTTGTAGCCGCCGCGCAGCGTCAGGCTTTGGGTGATGTAGGCCATCTGCCACAGCCCGGCCCGCAAAACTGTGCCGGTGTAGACGCCGGCGGCGATCTGGATCACATCGCCGGGATTGGCGGCATCCAGTGCGCTTTGGACGTTGGTGTACACACAGCCTCCGGCGCAGACTTGCAGTTCGTTCTGTGGCGCGGTGGACGCAGCGCGCGCCGGGAGCGCGCCGCCCCCCAAAGAGACCAGCATAACCAGCGTAAGAGCCAGCCCGCCGGTTACACCCAATAACACAACAAACCAATTTTGTAATTTGTTCATCCTATTTTTCTTCCTCCGTTGACAAATATGTTCTGTATCCATACCTTATCCTCCTTTGTTGCTAGAATTGCGATCTGTGTTGTGTGTACACTATCAACTCACCACTGGTTATCTGAGGTCCGTGGTCTGTGCGTAGTCGCTGCTGTTCACTGACTGTCATTTGCAGGTTGCTGGGCAGTCACCAGTAATTGATCCTCGGTAGTCAACGTCCCTGCTGTGGTATGCGTGTGGATGAACCTCATCAGTTCCTCTGGAGTGCGGACATGCTCGTGCTCACTGTCTGTCACGCACTCCACCTGGCCCTCCCAGGCAGGCGGCTCAACCTGGACATCCACCCACAACCGCATAATGAAGGTGATCAAATGGCGCATGGCATCGCTCACCAAACAATCTGGGAATACTATAGCAAAGGGGAATAACGGGAGAATAACAGGAAGTGAGGAGTATGGAGTATGGAGTAAGGAGTATGGAGTATGAAGTAAGGAGTATGAAGTAAGGAGTATGGAGTATGAAGTAAGGAGTATGGAGTATGAAGTAAGGAGTATGAAGTAAGGAGTATGGATCGGGAGGAATCTTACTCCGTACTCCCTCTCAACGTCTCGTATAACGCGCGGGTTTCAGGAGCAGGATCGGCATCGAGTTCAGCGCGCAGGGCACGGATGCACTCTTGATAGGCGCGGAGAGCTTCACTGCGGCGCCCCACCTTTGCCAGACAGGTCATTAATGCGCGCCAGACCTCTTCCAGCCAGGGTTCGCGCTCCAGGATGCGCCGGGCCAGCTCGACGCCTTCCTGCCACGCCCCGGCGCGCACGCGCTCTTCCAGCCAGGCCATGAGCACGTTGAGGTAGCGCTCATGCAGTCGCTCTCGTTCGCGCAACGCCCAGTCCACGTAAGGTTCTTCGGGCAGAAAGTCGCCGCGATAGAGTGCCAGGACTTGCGTCGCACCGGCGACGCCAGTGCGTGCGGCCTCCTCGAAGGCCCACACATCGCACCACAGGCCTTCGGTCTGGCGCAGAGTCAGTGTTTCTTCGTCACGTTCCAGGTAACGTGAAGGGATTCCCCGGCCCAACTGTGGTTCGAGGATGCGCCGCAGTTCGGAGAAGGTGGTATTGAGCGCCAGGGCCGCCGAATCCGGTGGAAGATCGGGCCACAAGGCGTCGAGCAGTTCATCGCGGGCGACCGGCGCGCGGCGTAGCAGCAGGTAGAGGAGGAGATGACGGGCTTTGCGTCTGTGCCACGCCTCGGCGGGAATTGGAATGCCGCCCCGAAAGACCTGGAACCCACCTAACATCAAAACGCGCAGCGGCGGCGGGGGCAGGCTGTCGAGTGCCTTGCGCAGGCGCGCCGTCGCCTTCCCTGCTGCGCCTTCCATACTGAGGTAGTGTGCGAGCAGTGGCTCAACCCATATCTGTTCCTGGATGAGCCAGAAGGCATAACCACCGTTGAGGATGCGGGCCGCCGCTTCGATCCAGACGGTCTCTGCTTCTGGGGCACGCTGCGCGTGGAGCAAGCCCGCGAGCAGCAGCGTTGCCTGCGCCAGTTCGAAGTTGGCCTGCAGGGGTGTCAGTACGACCAGCGCGGCGTGGAAATCTGCCTCGGCCTGTGCCCAGTTCTCCAATGCCCACGCTGCCCGTCCCCGTTCGAGCAGTGCCCGGCCTTGCATGTGTCGGTAACCTGTGCGTTCCACGATGCTGAGTGCGTCGGCGGCCCAGGCAAAGGCAGCGGGTATATCATTCACAGCACGGCAGAGACGAACTCGCCCCAATCGCATCAGAAAATCCAGTTCTGGCAGCCCGCCAGTCTCGGCAATGGAGCGGCATTGGGCGAAATATGCGCCGGCCTCTGCGAAGTCGCCGTCCTCGCGGGCCAACTCGCCATGCACGAGATACCAGTAGCCATCGGCGAGTGTGCCGGGAGGCGCAATCTCGCGTAACTCAGTCAACCAGTGTAATGTCCGGTCACGCTGTCCCATCAGCCAGCATATCCAGGTCAGGTTGGTGAGTTGTGACCAGATCAGTTCGGGGAAATTGTGGGTGCGCGCTAACTTCAAGGCCTCTTCATCGGCGGCAATGGCCAGTGAAAATTCGCCGCGCGGGGTATAAATGCCGGCGGCAAGACTGTGCAGGCCACGCACCAAAAGGCGCATCACCCCCAACTGCCGTCCCAGATCAATCGTCTGCTGGAAATATCCTTCGGCAGCCGCGATATCGTCGGTCTCGGCAGCGCAGATACCCAGAGTGAGCAGCACTTCGCCGCGTGCGGAGGATTCCGGCGTGGTCGAAGGAAGCGCCTGCTCCAGTAGCTCTCTGGCGACAGCGTAATGTCCCAGGCGGATGCGGGCATAGGCGAGTGCGGCAGTAGCGAGTCCTTGCGCATCACCGTCGCCCGCCTGGCGCGCCAGGGTCAGTGCTTCCTGGGCCTGGTGGATGGCGGCGGGGAGATCACCACTGCGCTCGGATTCACGGCTGGCGTGTAATAATGTCACGATGGAGGGTGATGATACAACCATGGCCTTTATTGTACATAAACTGCCTAGACTTCAACTTCGATCAAGATATTGTAACGATTTTTTAACCTTAAATTGAAATGTTCATGTTACAATATAGTTAATAATGTCAGTAGCCTTGGAAACTTTGTGCGTACAATAGCGCCGAAAATGCATCCGCCAGCAATCATTGAGGTGCAACAATATGGGTGACGAGATGGTGTTGGAGACCGAATTTGCTCCTGCCGAACGCGCGTCGCAGGACGAAGTATTATGCCACTTCGATAACCTATCGACAACGTCGTTGCTCAGAGATGTGATGCGCGCGATTCCCAATATTGTGCTGATTCTGAATCAGAAGCGGCAGATTGTGTTCGCCAATGGGCGTCTCGTAGAGCATCTCCAGTTACATGATGTACACGAGGCCTTGGGAAAGCATCCAGGAGAATTATTCAACTGCGTCCACGCATTCGAAACGGAGGGTGGTTGTGGCGCCACGCGTTTCTGCCGTCATTGTGGCGCAGCGCGCGCCATTCTCGAAGCGCAAAAAGGGCACATGGACGTCGAAGAATGTCGTATCCTGCAAAGCGACGGGAAAGCATTGGACCTGCGAGTGTGGGCGACGCCACTCACCTTCAACGGTGAAAACTTCGTGATTTTTGCGGTGATGGATATCGAGGACGAGAAACGTCGCGCTATGTTGGAGCGTACCTTCTTCCACGATATCTTGAATACCGCCGGCATCATCCGGGGGGCAGTAGAATTGCTGCCAACGGCAGAGGAGGCCGAAACGACCGAACAACTGCAAGGGATGTTGTTATCGGCGACCCGGCGGCTGATTGGGGAAATCGAAATGCAGCGTGAATTGGTCGCCGCTGAAGATGGTGATTTGCAACTCGAGTATCAACTCGTCGAAGCGCGCGCGTTTCTACAGGATTTGGCCCACACGTATGCCACGCATAAAGTCGCCCGGCACAAACATATCCAGGTCACGCCTGTGGCTGAGGAAATCGTTTTTCAAAGCGATCCCCGGATGTTGACGCGCGTGCTGGGGAATTTGATCAAAAACGCGCTGGAGGCCTCCCATGCCGGTGACGTGGTCACATTGCATTGCGCGCGCGTCGGCGACGCGGTCCGGTTCCAGGTCCACAATCCCACAGTGATGCCACCGGAGGTGCAAGAACAGCTTTTCCAGCGCTCGTTCTCAACCAAAGGTGAGGGGCGCGGTATCGGCACCTATAGCATTAAACTGCTGACCGAGCATTATCTCCACGGTAAGGTGACGTTCAGGTCCAGGGCTGGCGAAGGGACGACGTTCGTGGTGACCTATCCGCTCCATCCCCCGCGCGAATGATCAGGCGTTTTCGAACCCCAACGCGCGTTCCCGCAGGCTGACGAAGCGGTTATGCCCGATGATCACGTGATCCAGAACATTGACTTCCAGCAGCTTGCCCGCGTCTACCAGACGTCGCGTCAAGGCGATGTCCTCGGCGGAAGGCGTGGGGTCGCCGGAGGGATGGTTGTGCGCCACGATGATCCCCCCACACTGGCGGCGCACCGCGCCACGAAAAACCTCGCCGGTGCGCACCAACGAGGTATTGAGACTTCCCTTGTAGAGGATTTCCTGATCCAGCACGCGATTGCGCGTGTCCAGATACAAGACCATAAAATGTTCCTGCTCCTTATGCCCCAGCAGCGGCATTAGCAGGTTGGCGGCATCAGACGGCGCGCGGATTTGAAAGCGTTCTTCCGGACTTTCGGCCATCAACCGGCGGCCCAATTCCAACGCCGCGAGAATCTGCGCGGTTTTGGCGCGGCCCATCCCATGCTCACCGGCGAGTTGCACGAACTCGGCGCGCGCCAGGCCCGCCAGGCCACCGTATTGCACCAGCAGTCGCGTTGCCATCGTGAGCACATTCTCGTCTTTGACGCCGGTGCGCAGGATCAACGCGAGCAGTTCTGCTGTGGACAGCGCCTGCGGCCCGACACGCTCCATCCGCTCGCGCGGGCGTTCATCTTGGGGCATTTCTTTGACGGTCAAATAGGGCATCGTTGATTTCCTCCTCCTGCGTTGAGTGTAGCGAAAGCCGGGGGGTTGTCAAGCGGCT
>DYKY01000086.1:2042-4448 GCA_020722365.1 Thermoflexus sp. | reverse complement strand
ATCTCCACGCCGCACAACCTGCACGTGCCGTTGGGCATCCAGGCGGCGCGAGCGGGCAAGCACGTCATCGTCGAAAAGCCGATGGCGACGACGCTTGACGACGCGGACGCGCTCATCGCAGCGTGCAAAAACGCGGGCGTGCTGTGCTCTTCGAAAGAGGGCAGCGTGCGCTACCAACCGGCGACGGCAAAAGCGAAGGAACTGATCGAACAGGGCGCCATCGGCGAGCTGATGGCGACGCAGGTGAGTGGCGCGTCCAACAAACCGCCGAGTTACTGGACCGGCGGCTACACCGGGCGCGTGCAGACCACGTGGCGCAAGTCCAAGTTCGAGTCCGGCGGCGGCGTGCTGATCATGAATTACATCTACGACTTCTACCGGCTGCGCTACATCACCGGGAAGGAGATCACGCGCGTCTTCGCCGAATTCGGCACCTACCGCACGCCCGTCGAGGTCGAGGATTTCATCACCATGACGCTGCGCTACACCAACGGCGCGCTCGGCACGTGGATGGCCTCCTCGTGCGCGCCGGGCGCATCGAAGGCGGGCGCGCGCGGCACGAAGGCCTCCGACAACCGCATCTTCGGCACCGCCGGGCAGATCGTCTTCGACAACAACGATTTGCTGGTCTACACCGATAACGAGGTGGAGGGCTTGACGCCCGGCGAGTGGACGCAGTTTTCGTTCCCGCAGCAATCGGATAACTACGCCTACCAAATCTATTTCGAGCAGTTCGCCGAAGCCGTCTTCGCGGGCCGCGAACCGGACATTCCCTGTGAAGAAGGCCGCAAGACGTTGGAAGTGCTGCTGGCGGCGTACCGGTCGGGGGAGACGCATGAGCCGGTGACGTTGGGATCGGTAGACGGTAAACGGTAGCCGGGGGGGGGGACAATATCAACGCATAGCTCGTTCCTCTTAACTCTTTACCCATAACTAAAAGGAGAGACCCATGACCAAAATATCGATTAACCTCACCGATACAATCGGAACGATCAACCCCAATATCTACGGGCATTTTGCCGAGCATCTGGGGTGGTGCATCTACGGCGGCGTGTGGGTGGGCGAGGATTCGCCGATCCCGAACACCGGCGGTATCCGCAACGACGTTGTCGCCGCGCTCAAGAAGATGAAGCCCGCCGTCATCCGCTGGCCCGGCGGCTGCTTCGCCGACGATTATCACTGGCAAGACGGCGTCGGCCCGCGCGACCAACGCCCGCGCCGCGTCAACATCCACTGGGGCGAGGTCGTCGAGAGCAACCAATTCGGCACGCAGGAGTTCATCCGCTTCTGCCGGATGGTCGGCGCGGAACCGTACATCGTCGGCAACGTCGGCTCCGGGACGGTGCGCGAGCTGCGTGAGTGGGTGGAGTACTGCAACTTCCCCGGCGACAGTACGCTCGCCAAACAGCGCGCTACAGACGGAAGCCCGGCTCCCCTTGACGTGACTTACTGGGGCGTCGGCAACGAGAACTGGGGCTGCGGCGGCAGCTTCTCGCCGGAGGACTACTGCACCGAGTTCCGTCGCTTCGCCACGTTCGTGCGCGGCTTCGGCAAGCAACTGTACGTGATCGCCTGCGGCTCTCCCGGCAACGATCTGGAGTGGACGACACGCTTCTTCCGCAAGCTGCGCAAGGACTATTGGGACTTCAAGAATCTGCACGGCTACGCGGCGCACTACTACTGCGGGACGGCGGGCACGGCGACGGAGTACACGGTCGATCAGTGGTACGAATTGATCGCGCGCGGGCTGTATATGGAAGACCTCGTCGTCCAACAACGTGCGGCGATGGACGCCTACGACCCCTCCCGTAAAATCGGCCTGATCATCGACGAGTGGGGCACGTGGCACCCGGTGGAACCCGGCACGAATCCGGCCTTCCTGTTCCAGCAGAATACTCTGCGCGACGCGCTCGTCGCGGCGACCTCGCTCGACATCTTCAACCGCCACGCCGACAAGGTGGTGATGGCGAACATCGCGCAGACGATCAACGTGTTGCAAGCGATGATCCTTACGCAGGGCGAGAAGATGCTGGTGACGCCGACGGGCTACGTCTACGAGATGTACGCGCCGCACCAGGGTGGTACATCGCTACGCACGGTCATCGAGTCCGATGCGGCAACGTACACCGCAGCGGGCAAAGAACAGCAGGTGGCGACCGTCTCCGGCAGCGCATCGCGCATGGGGAAGGTGCTCTTCCTCACGCTGACCAACGCGCACGCCACGGACGCCGTCGAGGTGACGGTGGACCTGCTCGGCGGCGCGCAGGCGGCGGGCGGCGCGGCGCGTGTCCTCAGCGGCGAAATCCACGCACACAACACCTTCGATGCGCCCGAAACGCTCACGCCGCGCCCCTACGCCATCGAGGCGACCGGCGCATCCTTTGTCATCACGCTGCCGCCCGCATC
>DYKY01000086.1:0-1942 GCA_020722365.1 Thermoflexus sp. | reverse complement strand
GGAGTAGGGAGTAGGAAGTATGGAGTGAGATCCCATACTCCATGCGATGCAGACGGACACCTCATCCCGCGAAGAATTGGATGGAGACTGGGCAGAGGGGTATCTGCCGTAGATCAATGAGACGTGAGGCGTGAGAGATCACGCCTCACACAGCATTTCCGTGGTCCGAATGTTCGCAGGGTAGCCAGACACAGAAGGTGCTGCCCTTACCCAGGTCACTCTCCAACGTAATCCGGCCGTGATGCAGGTTGACGATGCCCTGGCTGATCGCCAATCCCAGTCCCGTGCCGGGCGCTTTGCTCACCCGCGCAGCTTCACCGCGATAAAAACGTTGGAAGAGTTGTTTCTGCTCTTCGGGCGCAATGCCTGGGCCGTTGTCCCGCACTTTGAAGATGACCCAGGGATGCGTCTCGTGAGTGACGGCGGCTGTGCTCAGCCAGACATCCCCGCCGGGTGGGGTGTAATTCAAGGCGTTGGTGAGCAGGTTGGTAGCGACTTGCTCCAGTAAGGCAGGATCGGCAGGAACGGTTGGTAACGCCTCCGCCGTATCGAGGTAAAGGTGCAAGCCGCGTTCGGTAAACAGGCGGGTGCGATCTTCGGCCAGTGTAGCCAGCAGCGCGTTCAAGTCGACGGACTGCCATTGAGGGACGGTTTTCTCCAGGTCGAGCCGTGAAATATCGAGCAATTCTTCGATCAGTACCTGCAGCCGTTCGATTTCGCGGGCGAGACTTTCAAGGTAGCGCTGGCGGTGTTCTATTCTCCCTTGCGAAAGCAACCCCAGGTAGAGGCGAATGCTGGCAAGCGGTGTGCGCAACTCATGGCTCACGCTGCTAAGGAACTGTGACTTGGCCTTGTCGGCGGCCTGAGCCTGATTGAGAGCCACGCTCAGTTCCGCGGTGTGCTGAGCAACGGTCGCTTCGAGCGCATCGGCGTGCATGCGCAGTTCGTGGTGCAGGTTAAGCGCCTCCAATGCCTGTCCCGCTGCTGCTGCCGCATTCACAATCAGGCTCATATCATGGTCAGTGTAAATACAGGGAACAGTGGTCTCCAATCCCAAGATGCTCATGACGCGCCCACGCACCACCACGGGCGCCAGGAGCAACGTAACCGTCTGGCGGCGACGCACCTCCACACGATGATCGCTTAGCCGGGGATCCTGTTGCGCGTCTGCAATGAAGAGCGGTAATTGGTGCTGCAAGACATAGGCAATAGTCGGTTCGGTCAAAGCTATCGTGCGCTCCAGAAGACTCTCGCGGTCGTCATGGCAATATTCGGCGACGATTTTCAGGCCGGAATTGTCGGGATCGGCAAGGGTAGCGATGGTATGCGACGGCGACAGCGCCAGGGCTAATTCAGTGCAAAGCACCCGTAAAATTTCGACCGGATCAAGCGTGGTGTCGGCGGCGCTGATGATGTGGTTGAGCGCCGTCAATTCGCGGTTTTGCACACGTAAATCTTCGGTTTGGCGGGCGACCGTGATTTCCAATGCCCGATTGAGGTTTTCCAACTCTTGTTGATAACGGTCGCGCTCGGCGATCAGGCGTGCACGCTCCAGCACGCGCTCAATGATGACGGTGATCTCGTCCATATCGCGCACCGGTTTGGTGACGTAGTCCCATGCCCCGCGACGGACCGCCTCGATAACATCTTGCAACACGCCGGCGCCGGAGATAGCGACGACAGGCAGTTCGGGCTGTTCGGCTTTGAGCGTTGCGACGACCTCCAGGCCGTCAACGCGGGGCATGCGCAGATCAACCAGGACTGCATCGAAATGTTCAGCGCGCGCAATATTGAGTCCCTCAGCGCCATCGGCGGCAGTGACGACGTGATACCCGCACTCGCCCAGATAATCGGCGAGTGCACGCCGCAGCAACACTTCATCATCAATAACCAAGAGTTGTTTCTGGCTCATGCATCCATCTTCCTACCCATAAGATAAACG
>DYKY01000085.1:13204-18056 GCA_020722365.1 Thermoflexus sp. | reverse complement strand
CACCCAACCACCCAACCACCCAACCACCCAACCACCCAACCACCCAACCACCCAATTCCTAATCACCAATTCACAAGGAGCTTGAACTATGTTAAAAGTCGGGATTCTCGGTATGGGGGGCATGGGATGGCACCACGCACGGCGCTATCCACACGTGCCCAATGCGCGGATCGTGGCGATTGCGGATGTTGTCCCGGAGCGCCTGGAAGCGAAGGAGGCCGTCGCCATCAACCTCGCGAGTGGCGAGACGGCGCTCGACCTCTCGCGGGCCGCGCGCTATCCGGAGGCCGCGCAGTTGATCGCCGAAGCGGACGTAGATGCGGTGGACATCTGCCTGCCCACGTACCTGCACGCGCAATACGCCATCGCCGCGCTGGAAGCCGGGTTGCACGTGCTGTGCGAAAAGCCGATGGCGCTCTCCGTCGCCGACTGCGACCGGATGATCGCGGCGGCGCGCGCGGCGGACCGGCGGCTGATGATCGCCCAGTGCATCCGCTTCTGGCCGGAGTACCTCTATCTGCAACGCTTGATCACGGAACAACCATTGGGCGCGTTGCTTTCCTTGAATATGTTCCGCATCGGCGGGCGCCCGCGCTGGTCGCCGGACAACTGGTTCCTCGATCCCAAGCGCAGCGGCGGCGCGTTACTCGACCTGCACATCCACGATGTGGACTACGTCAATGCAGTGTTCGGCGCGCCGGACAAGCTATATGCTACCGGCCGCATCACAGAGGAGCCGGAGAGCTACGACATCATCCACGCCTGTTTCAACTACGACGGCGGCCCACAAATCCACATGCACGCGGGATGGAGCACGGCGCAGGTGCCGTTTCAGGCGGGGTTCGACGCCTGGTTCGAGCGGGGTTTCGTGCGCTACGCAGATTGGAAACTCACGGTCTTCGACAACCTGGAGCAGACGGAGGGGCATCCTGCCGACATCGAACCGGGCGACGGCTACCTGAACGAAATCGCCTACTTCCTCGACTGTGCGGAAACCGGCGCTCAGCCCTCCCGCTGTCTGCCCGAATCCACCCGCGATTCGATCGTTCTGATTGATAAAGAGATCGAAAGTATCAAGTCGTCAGTCCGGTAGTCGTTAGTCCGGTAGTCGTTAGTCCGGGGGTGAAAGACCAGAACAACTTGACGACCCAACCACCCAACCACCCAACCACCCAACCACCCAACCACCCGACTACCTGACTATCTGACTATAAAACCAAAGTCAAAGGAGAAAACATGACAACGTTAAAACTTGGCGTTATGGCCCCGTTGGAACACGGGCCGGAAGAAGAATTGCAGCGCGTGCACGCGTTCGGCTTGCCGACGTGCCAGGTGGTCTGCTGGCATCAGGAACTGTTCACGCCGGCAATGGCCGACCGGCTAATTGCCGCGTCGGAGAAGTATCAGGTCGAAGCGACCACGATTTGGACGGGTGTGCCCGGCCCGCACGTCTGGGACTTCGTCAAAGGGCCGGTTTCCATCGGCATCGTGCCGCCGGAGTACCGCGCCGAGCGCCTCGTCGCGCTCAAAGCGGGCGCGGACTTCGCTGCACGCGTGGGCGCGCCGAGCATCACCACCCACGCCGGCTTCATCCCGGAGAATATGACCGATCCGCTGTACCCCGGCGTGATCGACGCGCTGCGCGAAATCGTCGAATACTGCGGCGAGCGTGCCTTGGGCTTCTGGTTCGAGACCGGGCAGGAGACGCCGGTCGTCCTTCTGCGGGTGATCGAAGACCTGGGGTACGACAACGTGGGCATCAATCTCGATCCCGCGAATCTGCTGATGTACGGCAAGGCCAATCCGGTGGATGCGCTGGATGTGTTCGGGCAGTACGTGCGCGGCGTCCACGCGAAGGACGGCGAGTACCCGACCAACGGGCGGCAGTTAGGCGTCGAGAAGCCGCTCGGCGAGGGGCGCGTCAACTTCCCGGTGCTCATCCCCAAACTCAAGGCGCTCGGCTACACCGGCGCGCTGACCATCGAGCGTGAAATCAGCGGCCCCAAGCAAATTGAGGACATCAAGCACGCCATCGCGGTACTCTCACAACTCGCATAGCCGTCAGTGTTCAGCCGTCAGCGTTCAGCGTCGGCCACCGGCTGAAAGCTGATAGCTGACGGCTAACCGCTCTCCACTTGCTTCTTACGGCGGCCCTGTTATACTTACGGGGCTTGCTGGTCGTGCGCTATTAGCGGGACGAATAACACCCGGCAAGTTTAAATTTTTCAAGAGCTGGCGCTAAATTTATGATCAAGCTGCTACTCAGATTTATCTCTGTCACACGTCTTGCCGTCAAGCGTTTGTGGAACCACCCCGGTTTGACGGTGCTGGCACTCCTGGGCGTCATCTTTGCGGTGGCGATGGTCAACAGCGCGTCATTCTTCGCCAAAGCTGTCGATCAGGTCATCCTGAATCAAGAACTGGCCGCCTTCAGCAAAATGACCGGACGACCACCGTTCTCAACGAGCATCTACACCTTCTCCTCCGGTCGTGTGCCCATTTCACTGCGCGAAGCAGAGAACCTGTCGACCAATCACGTGGCCGTCACCCTATCATCCGAGGTTGGATTGCCGGTTCGGCACACAGGGCTGGAAGTCCACAGCGGCAATATGATGCTACGTTCCAAAGAAGGTGCATCTTACGCCACAGGTGAACAGGAGTATCTGGAATCCACCGACATCGTTTACATCGAGGGCGTCGCCAACGAAATAGAAATTCTCGATGGCGATCCAATGGATGAAAATGGCGTATCCGGCGAAGTGCTGGATGTCTGGATGCACACGCGTATGGCCGAGAAGATGGGCATCCATGTCGGCGAAGAATTCAACCTGGGTATCAACATCGTCTCCACACCGATCACCATCCGCGTGCGCGGTTTCTGGCAGGCCAAGGACATCACCTCAGACTTCTGGTTCGAGAACCCCGACGCTACGCTTCAAAACAAGCTCCTTATCCGTCGTCAGGACTATATCAACTTCATGGAACCGATAGTGCCCGGCAAGACATGGTTCGTCAATTGGCACATCATTCTGGATGAGAGCGAAGTGCGGCCTGACAAAACGGTCGAATACATCGAAGGGTTCGAGCGCGGCATTGTCGTCATCAATAAGTATTTGCCGGACGCCCGCATCAACACCCCACCATTGGATCCGCTGAAGTCGTTTGTCCAACGGGGCAACACGCTTACCATTTTGCTTTTGGGATTCAACTTGCCTGCGTTTGGCTTTCTCCTCTACTTCCTGGTGTTGACTTCGGCCATCATCGCCCGCTGGCAAGTACGCGAGACGGCCACCTTGGTCAGCCGGGGGATGCGTTCTTCCAGTATCCTGACACTCACCATGGTCGAAGAGTTGATCCTCTTTATCATAGGGACGCCGATCGGCATCGCTGTGGGCATGGTGTTGGCGCAGTTGATGGGGCAAACAGCCAGTTTCCTCACGTTTATTGAGCGCGATCTGTTACCGACCAACCTGCGCGGTATCACCATCCCTATGACGCTTGTGGCGTTGGCCATCACAATGATGGCCCGTATCCTGCCCGCAGTCCAGGCCACCCGCCAGAGCCTTATCGATGTGGAGCGCGAACGCGCCCGCCCGCAACGCTCGCCCTTCTGGTATCGCGCCTACCTGGACTTCATCCTCCTCATCCCCACCGTGTACGCCTACCGGCAACTGACCCGCTACGGCACGTTGGCCCTCCTGGTACGCGACAAGCCGGAAGACTTGTATCAGGATCCCTTGCTCATCCTGGTGCCGGCGCTGGCAATTATCACCTTTGCGCTGCTCACCCTGCGCATCTTCCCGTTAATTATGCGCGCCATCGACGTCATCGCCAGCCTCACGCCCTGGGCCACACCCCATTTGGCGTTGCGACAACTGGGCCGTGAGAGCCAGGCGTACATCAACCCATTGCTGCTGGTGATTGTGTCGTTGGCGCTCGGCGTCTATACCATTTCCATGGCCGCCAGTCTCGATCAATGGCTGGTGGATCGTATGTATTATCGCGCAGGCACCGATCTTTCGCTGAGCGTCTATCTACCCGATACGTCGTCCGATCCCGGTGCAACAACCACGCCAGTGACCGGAGAATGGATTCCCCTGCCGACACAGTTCGAAATGCTCGAAGGCGTCAAAAAAGCCACCCGAGTCGGAAATTACAGCATGTCCACGTCTCTCCCTGCCAGTGGCAACATCAACGGACGCTTTATCGCCGTGGATCGAGCTGACTTCGCCCAGGTCGGCTGGTTTAGATACGACTTTGCCAATGAGCCACTAGGCGGTTTGATGAATCAACTGGCGTCCTGGTCCAATGCCGTTCTCGTCCCGGAGAAATTGTTTACCGAGAATCATCTCCAAATTGGCGACGAAATCAACCTGCATGTCAGCATCAACTACGAGTTTAGCGTTAGCACGCCGTTCAAGGTCGCCGGGACCTACAGGTACTTTCCTACCGTCTATGATGACAAAATCGCCTTCATCGGCAACCTGGACTACCTCACGTTCTACGTCGGGATGGTGGTTCCGCACGATCTTTGGATGCTACTGGAGGACAACGCCACCGGCGATCAAGTGATTGAGCAAATTCCCAAGCTCCGGGTGCTTCCAGGCGTCTCAAGGGATGCCCAGGCGCTGATTCAGGCAGAACAGGCAAAGTTCGAGCGTGTCGGTGTCTTTGGCACACTATCGGTCGGTTTTCTTGCAGCAGTCGCGATGGCGGCGATGGGGTTGCTGATTTATACGTATGCCTCGCTGCACGACCGGATACGGCGCTTCACCATCCTGCGCGCCGTGGGCCTGCAACGCCGCCAGATCAGCACTCAGGTCATCATGGAATACCTGTTCCTGACATCGTT
>DYKY01000085.1:0-13104 GCA_020722365.1 Thermoflexus sp. | reverse complement strand
TTTTGGATTGTAGATTTCGGATTTTGGACATATACGCACGAGAAAGACGCCTGCTGAACCGGAGGAAGTATGCCGCCCGAATCGGATTCAAAACGTCGCCACACAACGCCGGATGAGCCTGAGAACAGCGAAGGGAAAGAGTGGCAGCCAGCCGAATTACGGCCGCGAACTTCACTCCAGCCCCGACCAAGCGATCCCACCGTGCGCCTATCCCGTCTGAGCGCGGATGCACAGCGACCTTCAGGAGAAGAGCCTGAACCCGCGCCGCCTGCCGCCGAGCCAACACGGCGTCTGCCACGGCAAACCGTCGGACCACGGCAACCTACGGAGCGGGAACAAGTCACGCCCGATTTGTACCCGCCTTCTGAAGCGACGCGCCGCATCCAGGTTCCGCCATCTGAAGCGACGCCTCAGCGCCCCCAACCCGCCAAACCGACCCGCCAGATTTCGACCTGGCAGGTACAAGCGCCGCCCGACGACGTCCCTACCCAGCCCATTCCCGTCATTCGCCCACCCGTGACTGCGGGGCCGCAGCAGACTGCGGGGCCGCAGGTGAGGCGGACCGCCACTCCGCCACCGCCGATAGCGCAAAAACCGCAACGGGCCGCAGAGCCACCGGCATCCAAGCCAAAGCCCAAACGCACAGGACACGGAGCCTCGATTTTGCTCAGCATCACGCTCGCCGGCGTCGCGCTGTTCTTCCTGGCCCTGCTGACGATGGTCATCGGCTATATCGCGCTGGCGTCGCAATTGCCCTCGCCCGACGAACTGCGCGCCCGCCAGCCCAACTTCGCCAGCAGCCAGATCTACGGACGCGATGGGCGGCTGCTCCACGAAATCATCGATCCGACCGCCGGGAAGCGTACCTACGTCCCCATCTCGCAAATTTCGCGCTACCTGCAATTGGCAACCGTTGCCACCGAAGACCGCAACTTCTACGTGCACACCGGCTTCGATCCCATTGCGCTGGCTCGCGCCATCTATTACGCGCTGCAAGAACGGGAGTTCGTCTCCGGAGCCAGCACCATCACCCAACAGGTGGCCCGCAACATCCTGCTGCCTGACGAGGCAACCGAGCGCACCGCCAGCCGCAAGATCAAGGAGATTGTGCTGGCAACCGAACTCACGCGCCGCTATACCAAAGACGAAATCCTCGAAATCTACGTCAACAACAACAATTACGGCAACCTCGCCTACGGCATCGATGCGGCGGCGCGCACCTATTTCGGCACCAACGCCGCCAATCTCACCCTGGCTCAGGCGTCGTTCCTCGCGGGCCTGCCGCAACTGCCGAGCGTCTACGATCCCTTCCACGGCGGGCGCGACGCGGCGCTCAAGCGGCACAAGGTCGTGCTCAGCTTGATGGTCGAGGCTGGATTCATTACCCAGGCCGAAGCCGACGCTGCCGCCGCCGAAATGGACGCCTACGGCTTTCCCCCCATCTACACCGATGCCATCCCTGCGCCGCACTTCGTCGTCTACGTGCGGCAGTGGGTGGAACAGGAACTCGGCCCGGACGCCCTCTACAAAGGCGCGGGCCTGCGCATCTACACCACGCTGGACCGCAACCTGCAACAGATCGCCGAAGAGGAAGTGCGCAATGGCGTCACTGCCCTGGCCGACCGCAACGTCACCAACGGCGCGCTTGTCGCCATCGAACCGGCCACCGGGCACATCCTGGCAATGGTCGGCAGCGCCGATTTCTACGACGAGGCCAACGATGGGCAGGTCAACGTGACGACGCGCTGCCGCCAGCCCGGTTCGGCGATCAAACCGCTGACGTATCTGGCGGCGTTCGAAAAAGGTTGGACGCCGGCGACCATCCTGTGGGACATCCCCACCGTTTACACCGACACTGCCGGCAACACCTATAAGCCGGTCAACTACGACGGCACGTTCCGCGGGCCGGTGTCGGTGCGCACCTCGCTGGCGAACTCGCTGAACGTCCCGGCCGTCAAGGCGCTGGAATTCGCCACCGTTGATGGCTTGCTCGATATTTCAGCGCGGCTGGGCGCAACCTCGATTGTCTCACCGCACCTCGAATGTCCCGACTATCCCTACGACACCCGCCCGTATTACGGCCTGGCGCTGACGCTCGGCGGCGGCGAGATGAAACCGCTCGACCTGACCGCCGCTTACGCCGCTTTGGCCAACGGCGGGCTGAGCATGCCGCCCACGCCCATCCTGTGGGTCGAAACCACCAGGGGCGAGGTCTTGATCGACAACCGCCAGCCCAAGGGCAAACAAGCCGTGGCTCCTGAACTGGCCTACCTCATCTCGCATATTCTCTCCGACACCAAAGCGCGCTGCCTCGTCTTCGCCTGTCCGAACAACCTGGAATTGCCGGATCGCCCTGTGGCGGCGAAAACCGGCACGACCAACGACAACCGCGACGCCTGGACGGTCGGCTACACGCCCGATCTGGCGGCCGGAGTGTGGATCGGCAACAATGACAACACCGAGATGGACGGCGTCGCCGGGGCGGGCGGCGCTGCGCCGATCTGGAATGCCTTTATGCGCCGCGCCCACGAGAACATCCAGCCGCACAGCTTTCCGCGCCCGGCCGGGGTGATCGACCGCGAGATATGCGCCTTCTCCGGGACGGAACCTTCGCCCTATTGCCCGGAAAAGCGCACCGAAGTCTTCGCATCGACCTTCCTGCCGCCCAGAGCCGATCAGGATTGGTTCCAGCAAGTCGAAATCGACGGCAACAGCGGCCTGCGCGCTAACCCATTCTGTCGCGCCAACGTCTTCACCAAAGTGATGGTGATCGTGGACTATATCCAGGATCCCGGCGGGCGGGCGTGGATGCAGCAGTGGGCGGCGGAACGCGGCATGGAGATCGCGCCCCATGAGTACTGCACCGCCGGAGAAAGCTCGCCCCAGGTCAGCATCATCTCGCCCAAGAACGGCGAGGAAGTGCACGGCTGGGTGGAAATCCGCGGCACCATCGATTTTGCTGAGTTCGACCACTATGAGATCACCTATGGCGTCGGCGGCAACCCGGAAGCCTGGGGCTGGGTCAGTGGGCCGCATCTAGCGGTGGTGCGTGACGGGCTGCTCGGCGCGTGGCAAATCCCCATCGAGATGACGCCTGGCCCGTATACGTTGCGCGTCGTCGCTTTCAACACGCGCGGCGCGCAATTCGAAACCCGCGTACAGGTCAACGTCGTCGGCCCGACGGCCACCCCCACGCCCGAGATCACACCCACGGAGACGCCGACGGTGACGCCAACCCCGACCGAGACGCCCACGGTGACGCCGACGCCCACCATCACACCAACACCCACTGAAACACCCACGCCCACCGAAACGCCGACGTCGTCCGAGACGCCCACCGAAACGCCGACGCCCACCGAGACGCCGACCGAAACGCCGACGCCGACCGAAACGCCGGCTGAACCTTGATGCAGCCTCAGCAACAGCCTCTCCGCATCACCACAATGGATCGAACGGAGGCAACGGATTCCTGTCGATGTCGTTCGGTCCGTTCAATCCGTTGAGCGAATTTGACAGAACGTATAATCATGTTATGATACCGAGACAGTCTTCAAGGCGTCTCGACAAGACAACACAAACAACAGTAAGACGACTTGCCTAGGGGCTATCTGACGAACGACTATCTAACCAAAGACTAATCAAACTAAGGAGGTCACTATCAGTAAGCAGAAGTATCGCGTGAATCGAGAAATCCGTGTACCGGAAGTTCGCGTCATTGATGCCGAGGGAAGCAATCTGGGTGTCTTACAAACCACGGAGGCCATCCGGCTCGCCCAAGAGGCCGAACTCGATCTGGTGGAAGTGGCGCCAAACGCCGAACCGCCGGTCGCCCGAATCATGGATTTCGGCAAATTCGTATACGAGCAGTCAAAGAAAGAGCGCGAAGCGCGTAAAGCGCAAAAGCAAATCGAAATCAAAGAAATCCAACTGCGCCCGAAAACAAATGATCACCATACGCAGTTTAAGGTTAAAAGCGCGCGCGGCTGGCTCGAAGAAGGCAACAAGGTCAAGGTTCGTATCCGGTTCCGGGGTCGAGAAATCACGTATCCAGAAGTCGCGATGGAACAGCTTCAGGAAATTGTCAATGAGCTTACTGACGTCGCCGTTATAGAACAGCCCCCCCAGTTGGATGGGCGGACTATGTTGATGGTGTTAGCACCCAAAAAGAAAAAGTAGCTGTAGGAGGAATTAACGTGCCGAAACTGAAAACCCATAAATCAACGTCCAAGCGCTTCCGCATTTCCAAAGGCGGCAAGGGCGTACTGATGCGCACGCGGCAAGGAAAGAGCCATTTCCGCCGCACCAAGCCGAATAGCGTGCGCAGCATGTTCGATGAGATGCATGTTGTCACATGCACCGGCATCAAGCGCCGCGTGCAGCGTTTGGCCCCATATCTGCACGAAAAGTCATAGATTAACTGAGGTGAAATTGTGAGAGTCAAAGCAGGAACCGTAACACGCCGTCGCCATAAAAAGATCGTCAAGCAAACCGCCGGCTTTTTTGGGACGCGCCGTAAGTTGTTTCGGCGAGCTAATGAAGCATGGATGAAGTCCATGGCCTACGCCTATCGCGACCGCCGCAACCGCAAACGCGATATGCGCCGCCTGTGGATCATCCGCATCAACGCAGCCGCCCGCACCAACGGCGTATCCTACAGCCGCCTGGTCAGCGATCTTCGAGAGGCGAACATCGCGATCGACCGCAAGATGCTGGCGGAACTGGCCGTCAACAACCCGGCAGCCTTTGCCGCCGTTGTAAAAACGGCCACACAGGCATAAACATACGGTCTTTCGTACCCAAAGAGGCGACGCCTATCAGCGTCGCCTTTTTGTTTGCTCGGATGAACTACCCTTGCGAAGGGTGCGCAGAGCCTGAACTATACAGGTGCGCTACTTCCTGCGCGCGGCCATCCCTGGCGAATACCGTGTGCTGCCCGCCACGGCCAGCGAGATGTACTTCCCCGATGTGCGCGGACGTAGCGCCGGGGAAGTATTCACGGTGAACGATTAGCCGTTAGCAATCGGCTAATACATAGGTTCGTAGCGGCACTTTCCATAACGCAACCCTGCGCCACGCGCCACCTTGAACGGTCGCGTGGCGCAGGATATATAACCGACAAGGTTAAAAACTACGGTCGGGAACTTGCAGTAAAGTCCTGCACGGATGGAAAAAACAGCCTGAATACCAGTTCCTCCACCATTTGACAGCGCAGAAAATCTTACTAACATGAGGAGTATGGTATGAATTTCGCCAGGATTGGGTTAGAAGCGGAGCGGCGCGTCATCGCTCGCCCCATAGCTGTTGTATGTTTCAAACTATGTGTTACAATAAAATAACTACGGCCTTAACCGTATGCTTATGAAGGGGTAGATTTCTGACCAGCTTGGAGGAGGAGACATATCGATGAAAATAGCGCGCTTGGGAATTTGGGGCATCATTCTTATTTTGTTCGCCCTTTTGGCATCCATTCCTGTGGTCTAGGCTACGCCCGAGCAGCATACGCTCAATCAAACCCTCCCGCCCGCCACTGCACTATCGGCCGAGGTCTCGGGTACGCCGACGGCCACGCCCATTCCTCTCCTGTCGCCCTCCGGCACGGCGCAAAGCGGTTATGGCTTTTTCATCCTGACAGGCGTTTTTCTCATCGGCAGCGCGCTGGTGCTCCTCCTGAATGTGCGACGGATAGGTGACAGGAGCACAGCTAACCTGAACGTGAATCGCTAACCGGGCTTGTTGTTAAAGCCTAAACGGTATAAAAAATGTTCAGGCCAGTCATCCGCCGATCCTCCGGTTCGCCAGCCCGTTAATTCTGTAATGCTCCGAGGGGAAAAATCTGTGCCGCACGCAACAAAACGGCAAAAACCGTCTAAACCACTAGGGCTGCGCACGTTGCAGGTGCGCAACCGTTATCTGCTGCTGGTCGATATGCTCACCATACCGCTGGCCGCGTACCTGGCTTTTGTGCTGCGGCTGGATCTGCGCAGCGTGGACATCGGTGGGTACAGCGTCACGGCGCTTGTGTTTGCCGGTGTGGCGCTCTGCATCAAGATTGCCGTCCTGCTGAAGTTGGATGGGTACAGCCGCTACTGGCCCTTCGCCAGCATGCCGGAGCTGGACCTGATGGTCAAGGCCATCTTCATCGGCGAGGTCATCACCACGGTCGCCGCGCTGATCGTCTTGCGTTTGCTGTCGCTTCCGAATTTTCCCCTCTCGATCCCTTTCCTGGACCTCTTGCTTTCGGGCTATGCCGTGGTCGTCCCGCGTCTCTTGCTGCGTTGGCTGTACTACCACGCACTGAAAAGAGAATGCAAAGCCGGCATTCCCCCACAGAAGCGGGTGCTGATCGTCGGCGCGGGCAAGGCCGGCTACACCACCCTTCTGGAAATCAATCGCAATCCCGAGTTGGGCCTGCTGCCCATGGGCTTTGCGGACGACGATCCCGCTAAGAAAGGGGTAACCCTCGGCGGCAACATGCGCGTGTTGGGGACTGCGGAGGACATCCCCGCCCTGGTCAAGAAGCTCCGCGTGCAGCAAATCCTCATCGCCATCCCCACCGCCACCGCCGCAGAAATGCGGCGCATCGTGAGCTTCTGCCGCCAGACGCCGGCCGCCATGCTGACGCTGCCCGGCGTCTACGAGTTGATCTCGGAACAGGTGCAGGTGCAGCGCTTCCGCCCGGTGGACGTGACCGACCTGCTGGCCCGTCCCCCGGTGCAAACCGACGGCGCCGAGGTCGACGCGCTTCTAAACGGGCGCTGTGTGCTGGTAACAGGCGCGGGGGGGGCTATCGGCTCGGAGCTATGTCGCCAGATCGCGCGCTGCGACCCATCGGCTCTGGTGCTGCTGGGCCACGGCGAAAACTCCATCTACCTCATCCACAACGAACTGCGCGAGCACTTCCCCGACCTGACGCTCCACCCCGTCATCGCCGACGTGCGCGACGCGGGGCGCATTGACCAGGTCTTTGCACAACACCGGCCGGAGATCATCTTCCACGCGGCGGCGCACAAACACGTGCCGCTGATGGAGATCAACCCGTTGGAGGCCGTGACCAACAACGTGGGCGGCACCCGCACGTTGCTCCACGCCGCCGAAACTTTAGGCGTGGAACACTTCGTTCTCATCTCCACCGACAAGGCCGTCGAACCCCGCAGCATTATGGGCGCGACCAAGCACGTGGCCGAGTCGTTGATGCGCGTTGCCGCGCAACGCAGCGGGCGCGCCTTCGTGGCCGTGCGCTTTGGCAACGTCCTGGGCAGCCGGGGCAGCGTCATCCCGCTGTTCCAACAGCAGATCGCCGCCGGCGGCCCGCTCACCATCACCCACCCCGACGTCGAGCGCTACTTTATGACCATCCCCGAAGCCGCGCAACTGGTGTTGCAGGCCGCCACCCTGGGACGGGGGGGTGAAGTCTTTGTGCTCGACATGGGCGAACCGGTCAAAATTGTCGACCTGGCCCGCGACGTGATCCGCCTCTCCGGCTTGGAAGAGGGCAAGGACATTGACATCGTCTTCACCGGCCTGCGTCCCGGTGAGAAACTTCAGGAGAAACTGTTCGCCGCCGGAGAGACTCACACCCGCAGCCGTCACCAGAAAATCTTCTTTGCGCAGAACGGGCACGTTACGGCGGAGCAGATCGAAGAAGACGTGGAACGACTGCTTGTGGCAGCAAATGCGGGAGACTACGACGAGACTATGGTACAATTGGGAACGCTGGCGCCAGGGTACGGGGAAAAGTACGAGAAGACGGAAATGCCAAAAGTTTCCGGCGCCATACCAAACCCAATGGGAGTATAGAAACGATGAAGAACAAACAACACTATCTCATTACCGGCGGCGCAGGATTCATCGGGTCTCATCTTGCTGAGGCCCTGTTGGCCCGTGGAGATGAAGTTACCATTATTGACAATCTCTCCACCGGGCGCTTCGACAACATCCAACACCTGGTGGATCGTCCGGGCTTTCACTTCGTCATCGACACGATCACCCACGAAATGGTGATGGATCGCCTGGTCAGTGAGTGTGACGCGATCTTCCATCTGGCTGCGGCGGTGGGTGTGCAGTTGATCATCGAGAATCCGGTCCACGTGATCGAGACCAATGTGCTGGGTACGCACGCCGTGCTTAAGGCCGCCGCCCGCTATCGCAAGCTGGTGCTGCTGGCCTCCACCTCTGAAATCTACGGCAAGAGCGTTCAAGTGCCCTTCCGCGAGAATGACGACCGGGTTTTAGGCCCGACGACCAAAGCGCGGTGGAGCTATTCCGACTCCAAAGCCGTGGACGAATTCCTGGCCCTGGCCTACCATCACCAACTGGACCTGCCGGTCATCATCTGCCGCTTCTTCAACACGGTTGGCCCGCGCCAGACCGGGCAGTACGGGATGGTGGTGCCGCGCTTCGTGCAGCAGGCACTGCGCGGCGAGCCCATCACGGTCTACGGTGACGGCGAACAAAGCCGCTGTTTTTGCAACGTCGCCGATGTTGTGCGCGCACTACTATTGTTGGTCGAATGTAAATCAGCCATAGGAGAAGTCTTCAACGTGGGTAACACGCAGGAGACAACGATTTTGAATCTGGCGCGGCAAATTGTTGCCCAGGTCAAAGCAATTCCGGTTGAGCAGACTGATGCCTACATCACCCTCATCCCCTACTCCGAAGCTTACGCGCCCGGCTTCGAAGACATGCAGCGCCGCGTGCCGGACGCCAGCAAACTCAAGCATTTTACAGGCTGGGAACCCCAAATCTTGCTGGATGAGACGCTCCGGCAAGTGATTGCCTATTACCGCACGAATTCCTCAATCGCAGCAGAATCAGCTAAGGTGTAATCATGTCTCACGATCTGGTGACCGGCGGCGCCGGCTTTGCGGAACACCAGAAGAGGAACACCCCTACAGCGTCCGTAGAATCTGTGATGAAGCTCCTCCATTTGATCCTGCGCGGGCGTTGGGACCTCGAAGCGCTGGAAGAAACGCGCGCACCGGCGACGCAGAATGGCATCGTGTGGGATGATTTTCTCCAGGCGGCCCGCTCTGGCGGGGTTGCCCCACTGGTTTACGAGGCCGTTCGCGGGCAAGGCTTGCTGCCCGCCTCGGTGGAGGAGGGTCTGCGCCTGGACTACTACGGCGTGGCCAGGATCAACGTACTCCGTTTTCACCGCCTGGAGGAAGTGTTGCGCCGCCTGGCCGACGCAGGCATCGACGTGATCCTGCTCAAGGGGGCGGCGCTGGCAGAAGCGATATATGGCAACCTGGCCCTGCGACCGATGGGCGATTTCGACCTGCTGGTGCACGAAGAGGACGTGGAGGGTGCGTTGCGCGTGCTCGCCGGGTTGGGCTATGCGCGGCCCTACGGCGAGTTCCGCCCCGGCTTTATTCGCGCGTTTCGCAACCAGATCATGATGAGCAAGGCCGGCGATACGGAGACGCGGCCGATTGAGATCCACTGGCGACTGCTCGCCCCGCTCCATTACCAACGGGCCATTCCGAGCGGCTGGCTATGGCAGACGGCGGGCGCCGCACGTCTGGGAAATGTGCCGGTGCGTATTTTAAGCCCCGAGGCGCAGGTGCTGCATCTGTGCGGCCATCTCCTGCAGCACGGCGGGTGCGAGAAGGCCAACGCCAGGCAGCTCTACGACCTGGCAGAGGCGATCGTCCTGTACCGGGAACGAATCGATTGGGATCAAGTGCTGGCGCGGGCGCAAGCTTACGACCTGGTGCTGCCACTGCGGGAGGCGCTGTCGCGCGCGCACGAGCTGTGGTCCTTGCCTGTTCCACCCGAAGTGTGGGAGCGTCTGCAGCGCCTGCAACCCTCGCGCGGTGAACAACGGGCCTTCGCTTTACTTGCCGGCCAAGGCCTTGTAGCGCCTCGGCTGTGGAACGGCCTGACGAGCATCCCGGGATGGGGGTTGCGGCTGCGTTACGTGTGGGGGAACCTGTTCCCATCGGCGGAGTATATGCTGGCTCAATACCGTATTCGCAGCCGTCTGCTGCTGCCGTTGTATTATCCCTACCGCTGGCTGCGCGGGCTGCGCCGGGCTGGATGATTGTGATCGACTCAGTCTGATCGCTCAAGGACGTTACCTTCGAGACCCGGTGCGGGAAATTTGAGCCAAACTATGGTATCATGGAAATGATAACAGGTAAATGAGGTAAAACCAATGGATACGCAAAAGTATATCAAGCCTAGAGAGAAAGAAGGCCATGCCTTACAGTTATCCATTCCTGATTCTGTAGCGCAAGCGATCCGCCTGCCGGAGAAATACAGAGAGCAAAATCTGCTCATCGAGTTGGCCGTTGCGCTGTATGCGCAAGAGGCTTTGTCCTTTGGCAAAGCGCGCGAACTGGCCGGGATGTCCACATACGAATTCAGCCAACTCTTAGGTCGCCGTGAGATTCCACGTCACTATGGAGCATCAGAACTAGAGGATGACCTGCGCTATGCCCGTGGTGAGTCATCCATCGCCGGAAGGGAAGGAGGTTGAGATGAATCATGCCGCACAATTGATCATAAACTACCCAAGGTTATTACCTGACGCTCTCCAGCAAACGCGTGGAGAATTCGAGCAAGAAGCCAGGATAGCTATGGCAGTGAAACTATTCGAAATGAAGCGTCTCTCCTCCGGTATTGCAGCTAAACTGGCCGGCATGGATAGGGTTACGTTTTTGCTCAGCCTCCACAAATACGGGGTTGCGATGATCGATCTTGAAGAGGATGAACTCTTGGCGGATCTCGAAAATGCCTATGCCTGACATCGTCATCCAAGCCGAAAATCCGGGCAAGCACTTACACCATCGGCCACCGGGCGGAGAACGGCCGCGACGTCAGCGCAAAGACGCAAAGCTTTCGCCCTTCGCCATTCGCCATTCGCCATTCGCCATTCGCCACCGGAAGAGGTCTGGACGCTCAAGGACGTAACCTTCGAGATCCGGCGTGGGACATTCAAGCCAAACTATGGTATCATAAGGGAAAGATAACGCTGGTAGGGGAAAAGAGATGAACACTTTTGCAACGACAATGGAACCTCTAATCAGACGAAAAATATTCGCCACCGAAGAACAAGCCGGCCGAGAACTGATGCGGGATTACGTGCTGCGGCAAATCGCGTCTCTGCAGCGAGACCTGGCGCGTTTCGAACGCAAGTACGGTATGTCGTTCGAGCGATTCGGCGAGTATCTTCACGAGAGATCGGTCTTATTAGAAACAGGGCAGCTCACACCACACCAACGCCAGGCGCTAGGGCAAGCGATTATGCTGGAAGAAGATGACTTTTTTGATTGGAAGGCATCCCTGGAAATGCTCGACAGTTGGTTAGGGCTTCGCCAAGAGGCCAAAGTATGACGTCTTTGGCTTCCCTGCTCGGCGCTATGACTGCCATTCTCCAGGCACATTCGTTATGCAAACAAGTAACGAACGTAGAGACCAAAGAATTTTCCGCCGATCAGTTCTTGTTCAAGATCCGTGTGGCGTTGGAGGGCAATGACCATTTGCAGGTGCGCATCTACTACAACCGTGGACACATCGATTATGCCTATCAGCTTTTCGCCAATGCACCGCTGCTCCGCTGGGATAACAAGGAGGAATTCGACTACCTATCGACCTACCCCCACCACCATCACGATGAGCAGGGCAAGGTATACCCATCGCCGTTGACAGGTGAGCCAGTAAGTGACGTACAAACAGTGCTGCGTACCATATCTGAATTCATTTCGAGTCGTCCCAGGCTATGACCTCCATTGCCATCCGCGTTGAAACTTCATCCCAGCGCCCGCCCACGACGGCGACCCTCTCCGCGCCCGCCGTGGATGCCGTGGCAAGCCGCGTCAACGGGAACGAGCTTTTCCACACAAAGACACCAAGACACGAAGGCTCGATATGGGTTTCCTTGTGTCTTTGTGACTTGGTGGTGTATAGTCCCCAAGGGGAGTCCAATGTCTGACATCGTCATCCAAGCCGAAAATCTGGGCAAGCAATACACCATTGGCCACCAGGCGGAGAATGGCCGCGACGCGGCCCTGCGCACTCAAGGACGTGCGCTGCGAAATCCGGCGCGGGACATTCGAGCCAAACTATGGTATCATAGGGACAAGGACAGGTGTTGAAATCCTTGCAATAGAGGTGTGCAATGACCGAACTTAAGGACCATATCACTGAAAAATTGGCAGTTTTACCCGAATACGATCTCTATCAGGTATGGGATTTTGTCCAATATCTTGAATGGCGTAAGGCAAAGCCGGATAGCGATACGAACTTACCTTCGCCCTATTCCCCGCATCGAGATCGCCTGATCGGCCTGTTTGACGGACCGCCAGACCTCGCAGCGCGCGCCGAAGATATTCTGCAACAAGCTGCGACAAAAGACTCCGGGTGGACATGGAAGAACAACGCGGCGTAGCGGATACCGGCTTCGTGGTCGCTCTGCTGAACCGCACCGACGCCAAACATCAGGCGGTGGCGGAGGAATATGCACGGCAACTTTATCCCATCCTTCTACCACAGACCGTGTTGGCCGAAGTCGCTTATCTCGTTGGTCAGGTAGCCGGTATTACCGCAGTGGCAACGTTCTTGCGGGAGTTGCCGACAAGCCAGTTTCAATTGGTGGCTTTGACCGATCAGGATGTACAGCGCATCGCCGAGATTCTGCAGCAGTACGTTGATAGCCGTATCGATTTCGTCGACGCGTCGGTTATGGCGGTTGCAGAACGTTATGGGATGACGACAGTGCTGACACTCGATCATCGTGACTTCCGACTGTTTCGGCCACATCATTGCCCATATTTTGACCTGTTGCCGTAAACCATGACCAACCTCACCTTCCACCCTGACACCCCATCCCGGCGCCCGCCCGCAACGGCGACCCTCTCCGCGCCCGCCGTGGATGCCGTGCCAACACAGACTACCAGACTAACGACTTCCAGACTAATGACTACCCGACTAAAGACTAAAGGACTCCTCCGTGCCTGACATCGTCATCCAAGCCGAAAATCCGGGCAAGCACGACACCATCGGCCACCAGGCGGAGAACGGCCGCGACGTGGCCCGGCGCGACGTGTTGGTCAACAACGCGTTGAGAAATCAGTTGTGCATTTCGACACTGGTGCTGCGTAG
>DYKY01000084.1:11208-18156 GCA_020722365.1 Thermoflexus sp. | reverse complement strand
CCCTTGTGGGCGTGTTTCTGACGCTTGAAACGGGCACAAGAAACGGGCACAAGGCCCTAGACTACAACTGAAATGAAACTACCCGAATGGTTATGGGGATGCTTCGCCGTCCTGGCCTATTTGCCATGTAATTTCAGGCGTACTATAATTCCGATAACTGTTCAGACGGGTAGGCCGACCACGAAATGAAGCCGAATAAATGAATGGGCTTCTCGACCAACACGAGTTGTTCGTTTAGCCGACATCTAAATTCGTTTATTCTTTGCTCCATTCGTGATCGGCAAGCTCGCCACCTGAAAAGTTACTGATTTTGTTGATTTGCAGTTATGGGGGAACACCTATAATGAAGTTATGAGTTCCATCGTATTTATGTTACCCTTGTCTTCATTAGGGATGCGAGTTTTCAAGAAAGCTTTTTTGCTGTGTCGTTGGGATGCAGCAGCGGCTATATCACAGAAAGGAGGCCAAACCGTAATAAGAAAACAAAAATCCCAGTGGCTATGACCCCTGTATCGTATCCAATAAGTCTTCAGTGCATTACTATTTTTTAAGGAGGAAGAACGATGAAGAAGATTACACGTCGGCAGTTCTTGCAGGTTTCGGCTTTAGCCGGAGCAAGCGCTGTCCTGGCTGCCTGCGGCAAGACCACCCCGGAGCCTACAACGGCACCAACCGTTGAGAAAACCGAGGAACCCAAAGCTGTGCAGCCGACCGCAGTGCCTGTCGCGGAGCAGAAGTGGCCTCGCGAGGTCACCCGCGAGCGCACGCTGATTTATAGCTTTGGTGGTGTCGAGGACGCTGCCGCTGGCATCGGCAACTTCTACGCCAACAACTGGCACCAGCGTGCAGGTTCGGCGATGCTCGAATTCCCCTTCTACTACTGCGCGCTCAACGACAAGACCTATCCCTGGCTCGCTGAGAGCTATGAGTATAACGCCGATTTCACCGAGTGCACCCTGTATTTGCGCAAGGGCGCCAAATGGGCGGATGGCGAAGATCTCAATGCTTCTGACCTTGTCTTCACGTACAGCAGCCTTAAGGCCAAAGCCCCCGATCTTGAGAACTCCAGCTTTGTGGCTCAGTACATGGATTCGGTTGAGGCCGTTGATGACTACACTGTCAAGTTTAAGCTCACAGAGCCTAACCCCCGCTGGCACTTCACCGGCTGCACCGGGCGCTTCGACCGTGGCATCATCATCGTACCCGAACACATCTTCTCCACAGTTGAGGGTGACTGGCGTGAGTTCCTGTTCTTCGATCTGGACAAAAAGTGGCCCGTCTACTCTGGCCCCTATAGCGTCACCCGGATGGAAAGCCAGGTCAAGCACCTGGATCTCCGCTATGAATGGTGGGCCGCGGAAGTTGGGCTGGCCGATATGCCGCGCGTTGAACGCATCGTGCAGTGGGGCTGGCCCGGTGAGGAAGTTGGGACACAGATGCTGATCAACAGTGAAGTGGATGTGACCCTCGACCTGCGCCCTGCATCCATTGAGGCGATCTTCGCGCAAGGAGCCGATCACATCGTCACTCACACCGGCAAGGAGAAGCCCTACGGCTACATGGACTGGTGGCCCACCTCGCTGTTCTTCAACACCCTCGAAGAACCGTACAACAACAAGGATGTTCGCTGGGCGTTTGCCTACGCCATCGATCACCAGCAGGTGATGGATGTCGGCTATGGCGGCGCAGGCGTTAAGACCAACCTTCCGTTCCCGGGATATCCCGGACTGACCAAGTACCGGGACAACTCTACCCCAGAAGTGAAGGCAATGGCCGAGGCGATCTACACACGGGATGTCGCCAAGGTGGAAGAGCGGATGAAGGCCGCCGGCTTTGAAAAGAATGCCGATGGTTTCTTTGCCAAGGACGGCGTGGTCTTCCAGCCCGAAATCCTGACCGTCGACCTCTACGCCGATATCGGCCCCGTGGTGGTGGAGCAGTTGCGCCAGGCCGGTTTCGATGCGACCATGATTAACCCGCCTGATGCGTGGACGATCATGGGTGACGGGAATGCCAAGGCGTTCTTCCGCGGCCACGGCGGCAGCGTGAAGGATCCCTGGATCACGCTGGACATGTACACGAAGAAGAACTCCGTGCCCACCGGGACGAACGTCGTCAATGAAAGCTGGACACGATGGTGGGACCCGGATTACGAGGTCGCCGTCAATGAGATGGCCCGTACCTCGCCTGACAACTACGAGAAGATGCAGGAACTCTTCGACAAGGCGATGCAGATCTGGTACACCCATCTGCCGGAAGTCCCGATCTCCGAGTGGTTCCACAGGTTGGCGATGAGCACGACCTATTGGACCGGCTGGCCCAATAAGGACGACGCCTACAACACGGCGCCGTGGCACTATCCCTTTGTAATCACCCTGACCCGCCTGAATCCGACGAAGTAGCCTTTCATAAGTGCGCGAGGGGGCGAATATGGCCCCCTCGTGTCTCTCCCTATCTGACGGAGGTATTTCATGCGCATACCACCCAGTTACGTACTAAAGCGAATCGGCTTTCTTGTGGCGGTGCTTTTTACCGCAGCGACGATCAATTTTCTGATTCCGAAGTTGGCGCCGCGTGACCCTGTTCAGGAACTGATCAACCAGAGAATCGCCAGCGGGGGACTTACGTCCGAGGGCGCTGCGGAGTTTCGGGATTCTCTTCGGACGCTTTATGGCCTTGATAAACCGTTGTGGCAGCAATATCTGACCTACATCTGGAACACCATGCGGTTTGACCTGGGCTATTCCATTGTTGACTACCCCCAGCGCGTTAGTACAATTATCGGCCAAACGGTCTTTTGGACTTTAGGTTTTGTGTTCACGTCGACCATTCTCGCGTTTTTGCTTGGGACGGTGGTGGGCGCATTGGTGGGCTGGTCCAAGACGTCGAAGTGGTTCTCGTGGCTTATGCCGCCGCTGGCGATGTTTTCGGCTATCCCGGGTTTCATCCTGGCGCTGGTGCTTATTTACTACCTGGCTTTCAAGGCGCAGTTGTTCCCACTGCGGGGCGGCTACTCTGCGACTATAGACAAGGACTGGTCAAATCCTCAATTCTTGCTTGATGTGCTGCATCACGCGCTCCTGCCGGGTCTGTCTATGTTGCTGGTTTCTCTCGGCGGCTGGGCGCTGGGAATGCGTTCTATGATGGTCACCGTGGAGGGGCAAGACTACATTACGTTCGCCGAGGCGAAAGGGTTGAGGGGCAGCCGCATTTTCTTCCGCTACGCACTGCGCAACACGCTGTTGCCCCAGGTTACGTCGCTGGCGATGCAACTGGGCCTGATTGTATCCGGCGCTACGCTGGTAGAATCTATATTCAGCTATCCCGGCATCGGCAACCGTCTGGGCGGCGCGATCAGGGCGCTCGACTATCCTTTGATCTACGGTATTGTTTTCTTCCTGATAGTTGGGATTGCCTTGGCTACGCTAATCGTGGATTTAATCTATCCCTTTCTCGATCCGCGCATCTCGTACTCTGGAGGCTAACCGATGCAGAGAGGTCAAGGTTTCAGGGGTTTTCTTAACTATATTCGCCGTAACCCCGCCTTTGGCGGGGGGCTAGTGCTGCTCTTGCTGCTCTTGCTCTTTTCGACGGTCACTACGATCTTCATCCCTAAGGAAGGCGCCTATCCGTTGGCCGTAATGCCCAAGCAAGCGCCATCCGCGGAGTACCCTTTCGGCACGGATTCTGTGGGCCGTGACCTGCTTCCTACGCTGGTCTACGGCACGCAGATGACGCTCTCCATCGGCATGATTGCTGGTGTGGTTGGTCTGGGTGTCGGGACCGTGCTGGGTTTTATGACGGGGTACTTCGGCGGACTTTTCGACACGATTGTCAAGTTTTTGGTGGACGTGCTGATGACCATTCCCTCCTTCCTATTGTTGATCATCATTGCCTCATCCGTGCCGAACCCTGAGGAAATGGGGATCGTCAGAATGGGCCTGATCCTTTCGATCGTTGCCTGGGTGCAGCCAACACGGGCAATCCGGGCGCAGGTGATGAGCATGCGTGAGCGCGCCTTCGTGATGATGGCCAAGCTGTCAGGGATGAGCGGGATGGAGATCATCATCAAGGAACTGATGCCCAACTTGATGCCGTACCTCGCCATCAGCCTGGCGGGCTCGGTTAACGGCGGCGTCCTTGGTTCGTTGGGCTTGCAGACCTTGGGGATCGGCAACCTGCGGGAGCCGTCTTTGGGCATGACGATTTATTGGTTGCGGTACTACAATGCTTTCTTACAGGGCTACTGGTGGTGGATCGTTGAACCGGTGGTCGTGATCGCTGCGATCTTCATTGCCTTTTTGTTGCTCTCCATCGGGTTGGATGAGTTTGCGAACCCCAGAACGCGGAGGACCGTATGACTGAGCCGGTGCTGCAAGTAAAAAATCTGAAAGTCTACTACTACGTTGAAGCTGGGGCTGTCAAAGCGGTCGATGATGTCAGCTTTGATTTGGACTTCGGCGTGAAGATGGGATTGGTCGGCGAGTCCGGTTCGGGCAAGTCGACGATGGCGCTGGCGCTGATGCGGATGATCAGACCCCCCGGCAAAATCGAGAGCGGGCAGATGATCCTGGATGGCATGGACCTCGTCAAGCTCTCGGAAGAGAAGATGCGTCAAATCCGGCTGCGCAAATTAGCGATGATCCCGCAGGGCGCGATGAATGCCCTCAATCCGGTCATGCGTATCGACAGGCAGTTGGTGGATGGGATGCTTGACCACGGTGTTGTCATGTCCAAAGAAGAGCGCGAGGCGCGCGTGGGCCAACTGCTGGAGATGGTGGACCTGGCGCCTAAAGTCGCCAAGATGTACCCGCACGAGTTGAGCGGCGGGATGCAACAACGCGTGACGGTGGCGCAGTCCATCTCGATGGAGCCGGATGTTATCATCGCCGACGAGCCGACCAGCGCGTTGGACGTGGTCATTCAGCGGCAGGTGATGGATACAATCAACCGCCTGCAGCAAAGACTTGGACTCTCTATCATCCTCATCGGCCACGACATGGGGTTGATGGCGCAAAGTGTGGACCGGCTTGCCGTGATGTACGCCGGCAAAATGATGGAGATTGGGGAGACGCGCGCGATGTTCCGCAGCCCTCTCCACCCCTACACACGACTTCTGATCGAGAGCCTGCCCGTTTTGGAGAACAAAGGGGTGTTCAGTGGGATACCGGGAATCACACCTTCGCTGCTGAACCCACCTGAGGGCTGCGTCTTCCATACCCGTTGTCCCAAAGCCTGGGACCTCTGTCGAGAGAAGATTCCGGAGTTTGCCGAAGTTCAGCCAGGGCGGTGGGTTGCCTGCCACCTTCACACAGCATAGGTTTGGGGAATAAAACGATGAGCACACCATTACTTGAGTTGAGAAACGTAACCAAGATCTTCGGCAGCAAGCATGATTACACGGTGGCTTTGGATGATATGACGCTTGTCCTGGACGAGTACTTCCCCAAAATCATCGCCGTCGTCGGAGAGAGCGGCAGTGGCAAGACAACCACCGGTATGCTCCTGTTGGGCTTCTATAGTCCTACAGTAGGGCAAGCCATGTTCCGCGGTCGACCGATCCATGAACTTAAGGGCGCAGAGCTTTTCCAATTCCGGCGTGAGGTTCAAGCTGTGTTCCAGGATCCGTTCGCGGTCTATAATCCGTTCTACAAAGTGGACAACCTGTTGAGTATCCCCATCAAGAACTTCAAGTTGGCTCGTTCGAAAGCGGAAGCTCGCGAGTTGATGGAGGATGCCCTGGAGCGGGTGGGCTTGCGTCCGGAGGAAACATTAGGCCGGTATCCCCACCAACTAAGCGGTGGGCAACGACAGCGCATCGCGGTTGCCCGCGCTCTGCTCCTGAAGCCCAAGTTCTTGATCACCGATGAACCGGTTTCGATGGTCGATGCTTCGCTGCGCTCAACGATTCTGAAGAGCCTGCGGGCGATGAACCAGGAGTTTGGGATTCCGATTCTGTACATCACCCACGACCTGACGACGGCATACCACATCAGCGACTATATCATCATTCTGTATCGCGGTTCGGTGATGGAGGCTGGCGCTGTGGATTCCATCATCCGGGAACCCAATCATCCCTATACAAAACTGCTGGTTTCGTCGATTCCCTGGCCTGATCCCGATTTGCAGTGGGGCGGCACCGAGGAGATGATCCAAAAGAGCCAGGTGGCCTTTAAGGCGATCACGGGTTGCAAGTTCGCGCCGCGCTGTCCCTACAGGATGGACATTTGCGAGACGAGGGCGCCGGAACTCTTTATGCCTGAACGCAACCGTGCAGTTGCATGTTACCTGTACCGCGAAAATACGGTTTTGCCTCGCGAGGAACTGAGCAGCGTTTTTGCAGAAGCATAGGCGACAGTTTGACTTGCGACCGGAGTTAAGGATTCGAGGACACTGCAGGGTGCATTGCGCCTTGCAGTGTCCTGTCTATCTATAGAGCCTAAAGGGAAAATTTCGTGGTAATCGCTCGAAGTGTCGGACGCAACGATCCGTGCCCTTGCGGGAGCGGCAAGAAATACAAGCAATGCTGTGGACGGCCTAAGCCGCCGGCCGACGTGCTCTACATCCATCCGCCCAAGCAAGATATCGATTTTTTCGTCCAGCAGCAAGATATGCGCGACGTACAGATGGGCCGCCCCTACGGGCTGATTCCACTGGGCGTTCCCGCGTTGGCCAACGTGCTACGCAGCGCCGGCATCGAAGTGCGGGGCCTCAATTACCCGTTGGAGCGCGAACTCGACCGCAGCTTCGATCTGCGGCGTTGGCTGCGCGCGCAGACGAAGGCGCGTGTGATCCTCATCGATCTGCACTGGTACGAGCACAGCTATGGCGCGATCCGCTTGGCCGGCGTTTGCAAAGAAGTCCGGCCCGATGCCTGGGTCGTGCTCGGCGGGATGACGGCCTCCGCTTTTGCCCGCGAGATTATGGAGCGCTACGATGTGGTCGATT
>DYKY01000084.1:0-11108 GCA_020722365.1 Thermoflexus sp. | reverse complement strand
AACCCCATCGGCTATTGCGCCACGACCGAAGACCTGGATCGCCTTGATTACGTTGACCTGAGCTTTATGGAGCATCACACCGAGTATTTCGTCCACGAATATCTGGTCACCGATTTGCCCAAGGCGCGCGCCGCGCTCAAGACCGATCCCTTTCTGGGACGGTGGATTGCCACGGCGCGGGGGTGCAAACACGAGTGTTCCTACTGCGGGGGGTGCAAGAGCGCGCACAAAACCCTGGCGATGCGCGATGGCATCGTGCCCCGCTCGCCTGCAGTCGTGGTCGGCGAACTGGAACGCCTGGCGGCAGCCGGTGTGGAGCAAGCCTCGCTTTCCTACGACATCGCCGAGTTGGGCGACGAATACTGGCGCACCTTCTTTTCGCTGATACGTCAACGGAATATCAAAATCGGCTTGTACAACGAATGTTTCCAGCTTCCAACACCCACTTTTGTCAAACGCTTCGCCCAAATCGCGGAGCGTGAGCATTCGTGCCTGGCTTTCAGCCCGCTCTCCGGCAACGAGCGCGTGCGCCGGCTCAATGGGAAGCTTTTCACCAACGCCGAGTTGTTCAACGTCCTGGATGCACTCAATCTCCATGACATTTTCGCTCTCATCTACTTCTCGCTGAATTTGCCCGGCGAGAACGGCGAGACACTCAAAGAAACCATCGCGCTGGCCGAACAGATTTGCCAGCTTTACCCGCCCTCGCGAACACGGATTTTAAGCTCTTGCCATACCCTGGATCCTCTGTCGCCGATGGCGATTTATCCTGAAAAGTATGCGATCGCTGTGACGATGCAGACTTTCGATGACTGGTATACTTATTGTCGTGATACGCAGCTTGGCGGTCCGGCGGCGCGCACCGAGGCGCATCGTGGCTTCGCGCCGAGTGACCCGCAAAACCGCTCGCTCGAAGCGATGGCGGATGCCTGGGACGCCGCCCGTACAGGACATGAGAGTTGTTGGTGGCCCATCCCGCCGAGTTGGTGAATGGGATGTGGACCGTCTAGCTTTTCACAACCCGGCATAACTTTCAACTGGCAACTTGTAACTTGAAACTTTTTTTGGAGGATCGTGTGGACGTAGCTCCTGCTGCTCTATATATTCACCCGGCCAAACAGGCCGTAGACCTTTACGATACGCCGGCGCGCGCGAAATTTGGAAGACCGTATGGTCTGATGCCGATGGGCGTACCGGCGTTGATGAACTTACTCTGCGATAACGGCATCCCTGTCAGGGGCGTCAACTTTCCGTTGGAGAAGAAGATCGACAGCGCCTTCAACCTGCGCCAATGGCTATACGATCACCGTGAAGCCCGGATGGTCCTCATCGACCTGCACTGGTACGAGCACAGCTACGGCGCGATCAATGTTGCGCAAATTGTGAAGCAAGTGCTGCCGGATGCCTGGGTTATCCTCGGCGGGCTGACGGCATCCGCGTTTGCGAGTGAGATCGTAAGGGACCTACCCATGGTCGATTTCGTCATCCGGGGTGATGCCGAACGCCCGCTGTTGGCCTTGGCGCAGGCGTTGATGAGCGTGGAGCGGGGCGTCTTGCCCGATCTCTCCGCCATTCCCAATCTGACGTATCGTCTCCAGGGTGAAGTCGTGGAAAATCCCCTAACGTACCGTGCCTACCCTGAGGACTTCGCGGACTTCAATTTCATCGACTTGGATTGGATGGAACATCAGGACGAATACTTTGTCCACGAGTATCTGGTCATCGATATGGAGCTGGCGCACCAGGCCCGTCAGGGTGCGGACATCAGCAAATATCGGGGCCGGTGGATTACGACGGCGCGTGGGTGCGACTTCGAGTGCTCGTACTGCGGGGGCGCGAAGAGCGCGCACAAGGCGATTGCCGGGCGTGACGGCATCGTGCCTGTCCCGGTGGAGACGGTTGTGAGCGAGATCAAGCAGTTGATTGCGCATCGGGCACTCCAGGTGTGCTTTTCCTATGACCTCGCCGCGATGGGCGACCACTATTGGCGGTCGCTTTTCCGCGCGATACGCAAGGAGGGCATCAAGATCGGCCTCTACAACGAGTTCTTCCAACTTCCCCCTTCGGGCTTCATGAAGGACTTTGTCCACACGGCGGATATGGAACATTCCAGTATCGCTCTGAATCCCTATTCCGGTTCGGAGCGGGTGCGTCGTCTGAATGGGAAGCGCTACAATGACGCGCAGTTGTTCAACGCGCTGGATGAAGTCAACCTTTACAACGTCCCCATCATCGTCTATTTTTCACTGAACCTGCCGGGCGAGGATGAGGAAGCCATCCAACAATCCATCAAGTTGGCGCAGACCATCTACGATACCTATCCACATTCAAAGTTGAAGATTCTCAACTCGTGTCACACCGTCGAACCGTTGTCGCCGATGACCCAGCGGCCTGGGCCTTATGGCGTCGAGATCAAGTGGCACACCTTCAGGGACTGGTACGAGTATTGCCGGAACACGCAGGTGCAGTTGCCGGGCGCCCGCACGGGCGAATGGCGGGGGTTCGACGTCCTGCCGCCGGCGAACCGCTCCGTCGAGGCGATGGCCGACGCATGGGATGCAGCGGCCAGCGGGCGCGAAGATGTCTGGTGGCCGATCCCGCCGAGTTGGTAAAGGCACACCGAATACCGTCTGCTTGATCCGCGTATTCGTTACGAGAAGGCTTAACCGGTCAGCCAGTAGGCAACTGCACATTATCACGTATAATTGGTTCAGCGGATAAATGCGTAGTGGCATCTGACGAACCATTCACCATTTGCCATTCGCCATTTTTCAAGGAGGGTGAAAGATGGAGAACCCACTGCTCCAAAGTGCAATTGAGAGCGCCCGGTTGGGATTCTACGGGGACGCGCAGAAGCTGCTGCTCCAAATCATCCGCCAGGACCCGGATAACGCGCTGGCCTGGTTGTGGCTGGCGCAGACGCTCAATGATCCAAAGCGGCAAGCAGATTGCTTGCGCCAGGCTTTGCGTGTTGAGCCGGATAATCCGGATGCGCTGGCGGGTGTGGAGGCGTTGCGCACCGGGATGCCGTTGCCGGAGCCCGGCGGCGGCGTCGTTGTGGAGCCAGAACCCGAGTTCGCTGGATCAGATGGCCTGTTCGGCTGGGGGGCGTTGCTTACTGGGGAAGCAGAAGCTGCACCTGAGGCAGAACCCGAACCTGTTGCACCCACTGAAGGCTCTGGGGGGGAAGCATTATACACCGCAGAGCAAGCCGCTGCGCCTGAGCCGGAGCCTGAGCCTTATACCACCGCCGATACGTCTGGCCGGGGAGAGTTGTTTGCCGGGGAGTCAGCACCGGAACCGGAGCCTGCGGTTGTGGAAGCGCCCGCGCCGGCTAAACCCTCAATGCCCAGCGTGTCATTCATTGGGATGGAGGAGGAAGAACCCCAGCCCGAACCACAGCCGGCTGTGTCTGAGACGGCGCCTGCCCCGGAAGAGAGTTTCTTGCAGCGGGCGCGCCGGTTGCGCGCGCAGGGTTTTGTGTCACCTGCTGCCGCGCCGGAGCCAACTGTGGCCGCCGCGCCTGTATCGCCGTTCACTGTAGAAGCGCCGCCGGAGGCCAGGCCGCTATCCTATGAATCTGAGGCGGCGGTTGTGGAAGAATCGCCCGCCGCAACCGCGTTTGCACAGGCGCCGGCGCGCAAGTTTCGCGTCTTCGACCGGCGAGTGCTGTTCAGCATCCTGGGGTTGATCCAACTCCCCATCCTGATCGGGCTGCTCGTGTGGTATTTCTTCCTGCGCAGTCCTTCCGTCACCGAGCCTGAAGAGGTATACCAGCCTGCTGCAAGGACGTTGCTGCGCCCCGCGTTGGGGACATGTCGCGCTTTGCGTCTGGACGACTTCGCGTCGGTGGAGACGCTGGGCGGCGAACTGACCGTGGACACGGTCTTCACCGGCACGCAGGTGATGATTACCGAGACATTGGTCGTGCCAGCGGGTGTGCGGCTGCTGCTCTACCCTGGTACAACGCTGGTTTTTACGCGTGAAACGTCGCTCGATGTCTATGGAACGTTGTACGTCTGTGGCAGCGAGGATGCGCCGGTCACATTCACGGCGTTCGACAAGACGCCTGGAGGGTGGGAGGGCATACGGCTCTACAATCCCACCGATGCGACGGTGTTGAGTCAAGCAATCATCGAATACGCCGGCGAACGCGCGCTCTACCTGGACGACAACGTCCCTGTGTTGGCGGATGTCACCATCGCGCGCGGCTCGCTATTCCCGATCAGCTTTGACGGCGGCATGGTCCCCGATTTGTCCGACAATGTCAAGCTTGTGGACAATCCCATGAATGGGATTGAAGTGCGCCCTGGCACGTTGTCAGCCTCGAATGTGGTGTGGCCACATATCAAGAGTGAAGATTCACCCGTCGTCTACGTTGTCCCCGGTTTGTTGCGGGTGGATGAGGGCACGACGCTGGACATCCAGTCCGGCGCTATCGTGAAGTTCTGGCATGCGCCAAGGGGACAACTGCCGGGGCTCTGGGTGCATGGACTGTTGCAGGCCGACAGTGTGACGTTCACTTCGGTGTACGACAGCGCCGAGGATGTGGGCGGGGTAACGTATCTCGAGGCCATCGATCCACAGCCCGGTGATTGGGGTAGCCTGACATTCTTCGAGAGCAGCGCGAAATCGTATTTGCGCAACGTTATTCTCCGCTATGGCGGGCGTTCGAAAGCAGTTGTGACGATGCAGGGTAGTTCGCCTGAGCTAACGCAAGTAACGATTACCGATGCCGCCGGGTATCCATTGAGCGCCGACGCGAACGCCTTCCCAATCTTCAACACCCTTACATTGAACGGCAATGCTGGCGGCAACGTTTTGGAGCTGCTCGGTGACATGACCATTGTCGGGCCAGGCACGCGCGTGTGGGAACGCCTGGGCGGTGAAACACCTATCGTGCGCGTTGTGCGCGATACGGTGACTGTAGGACCGGAAGCGAAACTGACAGTCCATCCGGGGGTGATCGTGAAATTCGCCGAACAAGGGCGTCTGGTGGTACAGGGCGCCCTGTCGGCTGTGGGGAACAGCGACCCTGAAGGGCAAATCGTCTTCACTTCGCTCTATGATGACGAATATGGCGGGGATACCGGCGGCGCGCTCGTTCCACGGGCCGAGCGTGGTTGGGGCGGCATTTTGCTGGAGCGCTCCGACGTCGCCTCAGAATTTCACTACGTTCAGGTGCGATACGCGACGCTGACGTTGCAGGACGCTTCGCCTGCGTTGTACAGTAGCCAGATTGCTTTCGCGCCAGGACCTGGAGTGCGAATGACGCCGGGTTCATCGCCGGACTTACGGGCCACCACGTTCCAGGATAATGCCTGGCAAGGGGTGGCAATTGTCACTGGAACACTGAACAACGAGCAGCGTTGGGGGCAATTCGGGAGTGAGGATGCACAAATCCCGCGCATCCTTGAAGGTGAGGTCGTGGTGGGACCAAGTGCCTTCTTGACGATTGATGCGGGCACAATCGTCAAGGCTGATTCTGCGGGAAAACTGACGGTGCGTGGCCATTTGTACGCGGCGGGACAAGCCGATCAACAGGTCGTATTCACTTCATTGCATGACGATGCCCTAGGTGGTGATACGGATCGTGTATGGTTGAGTGCGCACGCCGGAGACTGGTCAGGCATTGAGATCGCGCCAGAGGGATTCGTGCGCTTTGCGGATGTTGGCATTTATTATGCGCAGACCGGCCTGACGGCGCTTGGTGAGCACTTGCCGGTGATTGAGACCGGGCGGGTCCACGTGGCTTACAGTAAGCAGCCATTGGCGTGTGTGGCGCGTGTGCAAATTCCGTCAGCATTTCTCTTTGAGAATAACGAAGTCGAGGTCACGCGCTGTCCCACGCCATAGATCAAAACACAATCATCGCCACCGCTAGACACAATGGCCCGTTGTATGTTAGATGGATCCTCAGCCCTATAATTGGGCAGCAATTCCAGACCTGATAGCGTATTCCAAGCCTACCAGGTCTTTTTATGTGTGATTTGTTCTCAAATTGCAACATACTTGCAAGCGTTATGGTTTTATCTCTGGTGCGTTTTGCAGTAGAATAGAAGGGAATGAAAAACGGGGTTTGAAAGGAGTTGGAAATGCGTTTTGTCATCGTAGGTGGGGGGGTGGCAGGGATCACTGCGGCGTTGGAATTGGGCAACCGCAGACTTGGCACAGTCGCGGTGTACTCGGATGAGACCTATCCATATTACTACCGTCCTCAGTTGGCGGAGTTTCTGGCCGGCGGGGTCACGCTGGAACGATTGTTACGCCGCGATCTGGCATGGTACAAGGGACGCGGCATCGACGTTCACCTGGGGCGCAGCGTCACGCGTGTTGAGCCGGATGCCCGGACGATCACCCTGGTGGATGGGACGCGGGTGGAGTACGACAAGCTCTTGTTGGCGACGGGCAGTGTGCCTTTCGTGCCACCGCTCAAAGGCGCTGACAAAAGCGGCGTGTTTACCTGGCGCACACTTGCCGACACGCTGGAACTCGAGCAGGCGGCGTCTTTTTGTGGGAAGACGATTGTCTTGGGGGGTGGGCTGCTGGGACTGGAGGCGGCGCGGGGCTTGTTGAGATTCTGTGGCGATGTCACCGTGCTGGAGTTTTTCCCGCGGTTGCTGCCGCGCCAGTTGGACGTTGAAGGCGCGACGGTGTTACAGCATTTCGTCGAGTCCCTGGGCATCCGCGTGGTGGTGGGGGCGCAAGCGGAAGAGGTCCTGGGCGATCAGGTGGTGACGGGCCTGCGACTGAAGGACGGGCGCGAGTTCCCTGCCGGGTTGGTGCTGGTGGCGGCGGGCGTGCGCAGCCAGGCGCGCCTGGCGCAGGAGGCCGGGCTGACGGTGGATCGCGGCATTGTGGTGGACGAGTATATGGCGACGAGTGCGCCGGACATCTACGCTGCCGGTGATGCAGCCATCTTCAAAGGCTATTCCTGGGCTATCGCTCCGATTGCGCAAGCGCAGGGCCGGATCGCGGCGCTGAACATGGCCGGCGAGGTTACCGCCTATGATGTCGTGGTACCGTCTACGACCTTAAAAGTCGTCGGCATCGATGTCAGCTCGGTCGGCATCGTCAATCCTGAGACCGCCGATCATATCGAGATCCGCGCGTTGGAGGCTGAGGCTAATAGCTACAAAAAGATTGTTTTGCATGGCGGGAGAATTGTTGGCTCGATTGTGATCAATAACAAGGTGTTGGCGAAGAATCTGGAGAATCGCATCGCGCAACGTGAGGCGATGACGCCCGATCAGGCACGCGCGCTGCTGGCCTGATGGTGGATTAAAATCGTCGTATAGTATCGGAGAAATTTGTGGGTTCCCAGGAGAACATGCCGCACCTACCCGATCGGTTTCCGGGTATTGGTGCGCTCTATCAGTTGGTTCAGTCATTGATCACGTTCGACAACCTGCCGGATTTGTTACAGGCTGTGGCAGATCGGACGTGTGCGGCGGTCGACGCATCGTGGGTAGTGTTGGTGACATTTGACGTCAAATCCTTAACTGCGTACAGGGCGGGTCAAACGTCGATCCTGATCTGGACCTATCGTTTACGATGCTGGGCGAAATTGCGCGCGCGCATCTTTGGTCCACTGGAGAGAAAACCTTGGTCACCAGTGGGTACTTGCTCCTGGATGCTGAGGCTCTCGCCTTCGGCGCACAGTTTAATCGCGGTTTCAGTTCGGTTATCGTCACCCCGTTGTTGCATCGGGATGAGATGATCGGCCTCTTGATGGCGGCTCGTTCCAGTGCCGAGCCGGCCTTTATCGAACCAGATGTGGCGCTCATTTCGATGCGCAGTTGTTTGGCAAAGTGCAACAGCGCGCCAGAGAGCAGGAGCATATCAACGAAATTGCGCGCGCGTTCAATACCCTTGATATGGCTTTTCCTGTTTTGGTGCAGGGGATGTTCGCGCTGGCCGAATGTGAGCCGGTCGTGCTCGCGTTACGTGATGAATCGCACCATATCCTCACAGTTGCAGAATCCACTTTGATGACTTTGCCGGTCGGGAGCACGCTAACGCTCCCTCCCGAAGCGCAAGCAAACGGGGGCGGCATGCGTCCGCATCTCCGTGTTGTTTCGGGTGAAGAGCAGGATGAGCTATTGCTCGCGGAACTCCACGCGCTTGGCGTTCGCTCGCGCGTGCTGAAAGATCATCCGTATAATCGTCGTCTGGCCGAGGGGGAAGTCGTCATCATTGAGGATGTCCAGCAGCACGATATGGGTTGGGTTCCTTCAAGTGCTGGATTACATCCTGGATCAAGTGGTGCATTTTGTGCGCGGTGACACCTATAACATCATCCTGATCGAGGGTGAAGTGGGGCGTATGATCCGCTGGCGTGGGTACGAAGAAAACCAGATCCCTAACGAAGCTTCGCCTCAAACCGACAAGGCAAACATTTACCGCAGAGTACGCTGAGAGCGCAGAGAGTTTCCAGTTTTTTTTCAGCGGCCTCTGCGTGCTCGGCGGTAAAATCTTGCCTCGTTTGTCGAAGATCGTTTATATGAAGATGTCTAGGGGGGACACATTCAGGTTACGACGGCCTATTGTGAGAAAGACGCACGCAGTTGGGCGTTAGTAACGGCGCAGGATTCCGGCATAGGTATCCCTGCACATGAGATTGGCCATCTCTTCGAGCGATTTTTCCGTGGCGGCGAACCGCAAGAAATGCGCATCCAGGGCAGCGGTCTTGGATTGGCAATTGTCAAAGAGATAGTAAAATTGCATGGCGGCATGGTAACCGTTGAAAGCCAGGTTGGCGTTGGCTCGACGTTTACGGTGTGGGTGCCCCTGATAGAAATCTAGTCGACGGTAACGTGTGCTCCAGGGAGCGCGCGCCTTGAAACTGCTTTGTGATGGAGGAGGAATCGATGCCGAAGAAGCAAATACTCGTAGTAGAGGATCAAGACCTTTTGCTGATGGCTATCCGTGACGTGTTGGAAATGGAAGGCTATAGAGTGGTTACGGCCGGCGATGGTGTCGAAGGGTTGGAGGCGATGCAAGCGTTTGTCCCTGATCTCATCATTGCCGACATTTCGATGCCTCGGATGGATGGCTACAAGTTTCTTGAAGCAGTCCACGCCCGTCCTGAATGGGTGCCGATTCCTTTCATTTTTCTGACGGCGCGGGCAGAAAAAGAGGATCGCTTGAAGGGAAAAGCGATGGGAGCTGAGGACTACCTCGTCAAACCCTTCGATCCTCAGGAACTTCTCGTGGTCGTGCGCTCGCGAATTGGGCGCGCCGAGGCTATCCGCGAGGCGACAGAGAGCGAATTCGAGAAACTCAAACGGCAAATCATCACACTGTTAAGCCACGAGTTGCGCCTGCCGTTGACCAGCGTGTATGGGTACACCGAGTTAGCCTTGGGGGATGCCGCTGGGTTGCCATCTGGTGAATTTCAGCAGTATCTCGTGGGTATCCGGCGCGGCGCTGACCGGCTTAAAACCCTGGTCGAAGATTTATTGATGATTGTGCGGCTGGATACTGGGCAGTTGGAACGAGAATTCCGGCTTTTAGGGACATTGCGTGATAACCTCGGTGAGATCATTACACGCACCGTGAATCTGTTTGGCGCGCAAGCGTCGCGGGAAAACATCGTTCTGAAGGCCGACATCGCACCTAATTTGCCAGCGGTGCTGATCTACGAGAGTTTCTTCGTCGACGCTCTTGGTCGATTGATTGATAACGCAATCAAATTTTCCCGCAATAAGGGCAAACGTGTGACGGTGTCAGCTCAAGTTAAAGATGGCTGGGTAGAAATCGCCGTCGCCGATGAGGGGGTTGGTATTGCCCCCCAGGACGTAGCGCGTCTCTTTGAACGTTTCCGCCAGATCAACCGAGAGAAAATGGAACAACAGGGAATCGGTCTGGGGCTGTCTATTGTCAAGGCGCTGATTACGTGCATGGAAGGCGAGGTCAGCGTCGAGAGTGAACTTGGCGTAGGCAGCACTTTCACGATGCGCCTGCCGGTCGCGCAGGCGGGGTAAAGTCGACCAGCACCTTTAGCGCCCCGCGTCGTCCGGCGTGTGCAAAAGCCGTAAGGACTGCATCAAATGGGTAACGGGCCTCGATCAGCGCCGTGACGTCCACTGCGCTGCGTTCCAGCAGGCGCAGCGCAGCCGGTAACGGCCCGCACCGCGATCCTACGAGCGTGATCTCATCCACGACGGCCATCGTGAGGGCGGCCTCCAGTGCGCCATGATACGTGGACTTGAGCACCAACGTCCCGCGCGGACGCACCAACGCGCGGGACGTGGCGTACCCATCGGGATGCCCGGTTGCCTCGACGACGACATCGGCGAGCGGCAGTCCTTTGACGGTCGCGCCGCGTTCCACGTGCAGCGTGGCGACTCCCATGCGTGCTAGAATGTCCAGTTTCTCTGCGTGCCGTCCGATGACGGTCAGCTCGCAGCCGGTGAGCGCCAGGACTTGCGCGCAGAGCAGGCCGAGTTTGCCGTCGCCCAGGACGATGACGCGATCGGTTGGCCGAACATGAACTTGTTCGAGAATCTCGCAGGCCGCCGCCAGTGGTTCGGTGAACACGGCGACCTCATCGGGCATTCCCTCAGGAACGGCATACAGGTTCGCCACGGGGAGCGTGAGGTATTCAGCAAGCGCCCCATCGCGCCCGTTGATGCCGAGCGTCGTGCGATGCGGACAGTGGGTATGCCGTCCCGCGCGACACGTCGCGCAGACACCGCAGGCGGCGTTGATGTCGCCGACGACGCGTTGCCCTTCCCAGGCCTCCGCGCCGGGCGCGTGTTCTACCACCCCCACGAATTCGTGACCGGGCACGCCCCGGAAGTGCATATAACCCTGCACCAATTCCAGGTCGGTGTTGCATATCCCCGCCATTTCCACACGGATCAGCGCCTCGCCGGGCGGTGGCGATGGGGTGGGGTAGTCTTCTACGAAATGTAGTTCTTCATCGAGCAACAATGCACGCATACTGTACCTCCCTTGAAAATCGTCCGGTAGTCTTTAGTCCAGTAGTCGGATAGTCATTTTCATCCAATCGCTGGTGAACTGCCGGTTAATGGGTAATTCCTCAGAAAATAGTCCGAAGTCTGAAAGTCGAAAGTCTAAAGTCAAAAAATGTTGCGTCTCTG
>DYKY01000083.1 GCA_020722365.1 Thermoflexus sp. | reverse complement strand
TTGAGTTTAGCCCCTCGTGGGCGGCTTGAGTTTAGCCCCTCGTGGGCGGCTTGAGTTTAGCCCCTCGTGGGCGGCTTGAGAGCGGCAAAATATAGTGGTTCAGATAATGATTTTGACATTTGGCCCGTTTTTCACGCTTGTTGAGAGGTCATTTTGTCCCAAAGAGCCAACGTAGTTTAGCCCCTCGTGGGCGGCTTGAGAGCGGCAAAATAGCTCGAAAACAGGCAAAAAACGGGCACAAGCCCTATGCCAAAAAACGGGCACAAGGCCCTATGCTACAGGGTTCTCCGACAGTCGCCCGAATCCCTGGCGGAATAAGTCACGAGGCGGGCCTCCATGGTTGGCGATGGGTTGAGAGATGCATACATTAGGCTCATCGGAACAGAATCCCTGGGCGTGCGCGGCCTCTCGTGCGTGGTGGAGGTTGAGAACCGCAAGGTCTTCATCGATCCTGGGCTGGCGCTGGGCTACCGGCGCTCCGGGCTGCTTCCCCATCCGGCGCAGGTGGCAGTTGGGAAGCAGGTGCGCCAGAGGATACTGGCGGAGTTGCGGGAGGCCACCGACGTGGTGATGAGCCACTTCCACGGCGACCACATCCCTTTGCCAGATGCGAATTCCTATCAGCTCAAGGCCCAACAGGCGGCGCCGGCGTGCCGCACGGCTCGACTCTGGGTCAAAGGCCCCCTGGGGCTTTCCGACAGCATGTTGCGCCGCAGGGAATCTCTGGGCGCAGTGTTGGACAGGCAGCTTCCAAACGCCGAGGGACAGGCCGATGGGCCGTTGACTTTTTCCCTGCCCGTGCTGCATGGGAGACCGAACACTAAACTCGGAACGGTGATGATGACCCGCATCGAGGGGGAAGGGACGGTTTTCGTGCATGCGTCGGACATCCAATTTCTCGATGGGGAGGCCGTGTCGTTGATACGAGACTGGCGGCCAGACATCGTGCTGGCCGGCAGGCCGCCGCTTTATCTCCCGTGGCTTTTATCAGAGCAGCGCGAGATCGCCTGGGAGAACACCCTACGGCTGGCCCGCGCTGTGGACACATTGATTCTCGATCATCATCTCCTGCGCTGCGAGGAAGGGCTTTCTTGGCTGGATCGCCTGTCATCGGAGACGGGCCATCGTGTGATCTGTGCTGCGGATTTCATGGGGCAACCACGTCGCTTGCTTGAAGCGCAACGCGAGCGGTTGTACGAAGCGATGCCGGCGTCCCAAGGCTAGCACGAGGCCTACGCTCGCGGCGACGCCGATACGAGCGCCTACCGCGATGTTATGAAAGGAGTGGTACAATGAAATTTACTATCGTTTACGATAACGAAACGCTGGCCCCTGCCCTGGCCTCTGTGTGGGGCTTTGCGTGTCTGGTGGACGACGATTTCCTCTTTGATACCGGCGGGGACGCTGAGCGATTGCTCTCCAACATGAAGGCGATGGGCATTGACCCGCTGAAGATAAAGGCGGTGTTCCTCTCCCACGCCCACGGCGACCATACCGGCGGGTTGAGGGGATTGAGGTAAAGGTGGACGGGGGTAAACGATGAAAGTCAGTACCGTATCCGAGATGCGAGAATTGGATCGAAAAGCCATTGAGGAATTTGGCATCGCGGCCAACCTGTTGATGGAAAACGCGGGGCAGGCGGTGTACTTTGCGATCTTGAACGAGTTTGGCGTCAAGGGCAAACGCTTCGTTGTCTTCTGCGGGCCGGGCCATAACGGCGGGGACGGCCTGGTCGTGGCGCGCAAGCTGCACTCCAGCGGGGGGGACGTCAAGGTCTTTATCCTGGGCGATCCGGACAGATTCGAGGGAGCGGCGAGAGCCAACTTTAACATCGCGTCCCGGCTGCCCATCGAGATGCGGCGGATCGCGTCCGCCGAGGAGACGGAGGCAGCGATTGCTCACTGTGATGGCATCGTGGACGCCATCCTGGGCACGGGCCTCACCCGCGAGGTCACAGGGCTGTACCGCGATGTCATCGAGCGGATCAACGGCAGCGGCAAGACGGTGTTCAGCGTTGACATCCCCTCCGGCGTCCACGGCGACACCGGTAAAGTGATGGGTGTGGCAGTCAAGGCGGACGTCACCGTCACCTTCGGCCTGCCCAAGATCGGCAACGTGCTTTTCCCAGGATACGACCTGGGCGGCAAGTTGTATGTCTCGCACATCTCGTTCCCGCCGCGCATGTATGAGGCGGACGCGCTCAAGGTCGAAATCAGCCCGCCGGTCGAGATTCCTCCCAGGGACAGGGACGGTCACAAAGGGGACTTTGGCGAGGTGCTGTTTGTCGTCGGCGCTGCGGGTTACTTTGGAGCGCCCTATTTCTCTGCATTGTCGTTTCTCAAGGCGGGGGGCGGCTATGCCCGCCTGTCCGCGCCTCGATCTATCGTGCCCTTCATCGGCAGCAAGGGCAGCGAGATCGTCTTCCATCCCCAGGCCGAGACGGAGGCGGGGAGCATCGCCTTGCAGAACAAGCCCGCCCTGCTCGAGCTTGCCGGGCGGGTGGACATGGTGATCGTCGGCCCCGGCCTGTCGCTGGACCCGGAAACTCAACGGCTGGTCCGCGAGTTGACCGCAGAGGTCGACAAACCGCTCCTGATCGATGGCGACGGCATCACGGCGGTGTGCCAGGACTTAGGCGTCGTCAAGGGGCGGCGGGCGGCGACGATCCTCACGCCGCACCTGGGCGAGATGTCCCGGCTCACGGGACAGAGCGTGCGCGCGATTGACGACGACAAGGTCGGCGTCCTGCAACACACGGCCGCCGCGCTGAACGCCGCCATCGTCCTCAAGGGCGCTCACTCGCTGATCGGGCATCCCGACGGGCGGGTGTTCGTCAACATGAGCGGGAACTGCGGCATGGCCACGGCAGGGTCGGGCGACGTGCTGACGGGCGCCATCGCCGCCATGTTCGGCCTGGGCCTGCCGCTGGAGATCGCCGTCAGGCAGGGTGTGTTCGTGCACGGGCTGGCCGGCGACCTGGCAGCCGAGGACAAAGGAGAGGACGGCATCACCGCTCAGGACATCCTGGACTATCTGCCCGCAGCGATGAAAATGATCCGCCACGGCCTGAGCGAAGCGCTTCAGGAGCGCTACGCGGGCGCGCGGGTGATATAGGGAGGAGCGACGATGAAAGCGTGGATACTCGAAAAGCAGGCGCGCGTGGAGGAGCGCCCGTTGAAACTGGTGGAGGTTCCCACGCCCCATGCCAGGGATGATGAGGTACGGTTGAGGGTCCTCGTCTGCGGGGTGTGCCGGACAGATATCCACATTGCCGAAGGAGACCTGCCGCTGAGGAAATCGCCGATCATCCTGGGACACGAGATCGTGGGGGTCGTGGACGAAGTAGGGGAGAAGGTCAAGCGCTTCCGCGTCGGCGACCGGGCCGGCGTGTACTGGCTGCACAGCGCCTGCGGGCAGTGCAAATACTGCCTGTCGCAGCGGGAAAACTATTGCCCGCAGATTCAGTGCACGGGATGGGATGTGGACGGCGGCTTCGCGGAGTACGTGACGGCGCCGGCGGCCTACGCCCTGCCCCTCAACGCCATCCGAATGTCGCCCGCCGAGATCGCCCCGCTGCTGTGCCCCGGCATCGCGGGATACGCGGCGTTCAAGCTGGCGGAGGTGCAAGAGGGGGACAAGCTGGGCCTGTACGGCTTTGGCCCCACGGCCTACACCGTGCTCAAGGTCGCCCGGCGCCTGGGGATCGAGGTTTACGTCAGCACCCGGTCGCGGAAGAATATCGAGGCGGCGCGGAGAGGGGGCGCGCGCTGGGCCGCCGACGCTGCCCAAGAGGAAATGCCCTGCAAGCTGGACGCGGCGATCCTCTTTCCACCGGCAGGAAACCTGGTCGAGCCAACCCTCGCACAATTGCAGCGGGGCGGGGTACTGGTGATGGCGCCCGTGAGCGCCTCTCCCATCCGGATCGAGAGCTACAGCGAGAATCTGTGGGGACGCGACATCAGGACGCTGTACAACCTGAAGCAATCCGATGCGGAGGAGTTCATTGAGATTGTCGACCGGCTGGAACTGGAGATGGGCGTCAGCCTGTTTCCCTTCGCGGAACTGCCGGAGGCGCTCATCCAGGCCAGACAGGGCAGGCTGGAACAACCCAACGCCGTGATCGCGGTTTCCGATAGGTGAGATGGGAAGGAGATGTTCTGAACGATCTGGAAGTGTGCTACAATATAAAGGTCGTGGTCGGCACGCATCCAATTTCCACAAAGTCCCTGGACATGCATACACGCCTGGGGACGTGGGCGGACCCGGCCTGGGAACCCTTGCTGGCCCCGACGATGGCGGATGAGGCCACCCGCGACGCTTATAATTAACCCCACTGGGGGAAACTACCATCTTATTTAGGAGAGAGCAATGGAAACTACGAACATCTTGATACTTGGTGGCGGGCCAGCCGGTCTGGTCGCGGCAGGCACAGCGCGTGCGTACTATCCCAACAAAGCTATTATGTTGGTGCGTGATATGCAACAGGCTCTTGTCCCCTGCGGGATTCCTTACATTTTCAACCGTATGGGCAGTGTTGACAAAGATCTGGTTCCTGACACGGGTTTGGAAGCACAAAAGGTGCAGGTGCGGATCGACAAGGCCGCCCGGTTGGATCCCAAAGCGCATACCGTGACCTTTGCTTCCGGGCAAGGGATCACCTACGAGAAGTTAGTGCTGGCTATTGGCTCCGCGCCGGTGCAGTTGCCCATTCCTGGCAGCGATCAGAAGGGTGTCTTCTACGTGAAGAAAGACCCGGCCTATCTGCATGAACTATTCACGGCTGTTCACGCAGCGCAACGGGTCGTCATTATCGGCGGCGGGTTCATCGGGGTGGAATTTGCCGAGGAGATCGCCCAGTTGCCTGGCAAACAGGTCAGCATTGTAGAACTGCTCCCCTACTGCCTGGCGCAGGCATTTGATAAGGAACTGTGCGGTTTGGGCGAGGAAGCGCTGAAGGCGTTGGGGGTACAACTCCATACGGGGCGCAAGGTCATGCAACTGGTAGGCAACGGTCAGGTGCGCGGTGTGCGCCTGGATGATAACACTGAACTGCCCGCCGACGTAGTCATTTTCTCCATCGGCGCGCGCCCTAACGTGGCGCTGGCCAAAGAGGCCGGGCTGACCATCGGCTACAGCGGCGCCATCTGGGTGGACGAGTATCTCCGCACGACGGCGCCGGACATTTTCGCGGTGGGTGATTGCGCAGAGAAAAAGGACTTTTTCACCCGCAAGGTCGTGCCGGTGATGTTGGCCTCGACGGCCTCGGCGGAAGCGCGCATCGCGGGGGCCAATCTCTACAGCTTGCGGGTGATCCGGGATAATCGCGGCACGCTGGCGACATTCTCCACGCGCCTGGGCAAAACCACTTTGGCTTCTGCCGGTCTCACCGAGCGGCGCGCGCTTGAGGAAGGCTTTGACATTGTCGTCGGCCAGGCCAAAACCGTCAACCGCCATCCCGGTTCCCTGCCGGATGCCCACACGACCCAGGTGAAGTTGATCTTCTCCGCCGATTCCCTGGTGCTGCTCGGCGGGCAGGTGGCCGGCGCGCAGGAAGCCGGAGAACTCATCAATCTGATCGCGCTGGCTTTGCAGAACCGGATGACGGCTGCGCAATTGGAAACCCTGCAAGTTGCCACCCATCCCCTGCTCACTTCTGCCCCCACAGTCTACCCGCTGATAACGGCGACGATGCAGGCCATCACGCGGGCCTGAGCGTTTATCTACCTTTGCCCTGGCGTCTGTTAAATCCCGTGCGTCGGGGCATGGCTTTCGCATAAGGGGTACAGCACGCGGGGCCGGTGCAAGAACCGGCCCCGCGGACTTTTCTGTTTCACGCTTGGTCGCCGGGCAGCAGCGGTGTAGAGGGGCTGACGTCTTTACGAGGGTCGGGCAGGGAACGCAGCATCCACCAACCTGCCGCTACACCGATAGCGCTCAACAGGAACAAAACCGTATAGGAAGTAGCGCCCACAATGACGCCCCCCAACAATGAGAACATCGCCACAGGCAGGCTCAGCAATGTATTCAACCCGCTATATGTCGGACGCTCATCGGGCGACGCAAAAGCCAATAGCGCGCTAGAGAACCCCACAGCCCGCCCGCCAATCGTAGCGCCGACGATGAGGAAAGTGGGCAATAGCCCTACCCAGCCCAAGCGCCCCAAAGCCAGCGCCAACAGGGGATTGAGCATAGAAAGCGCGGCGCACGCTTGTAGCATTGTTTTGCAGCCGTAACGCGTAATCAGCCAGCCCCATAGTAGATTGGCGAGCACACCACCCCCGACCTGGGCCAGCAAATACCAACCGGTAGCCACATTCGGGGCGTGCAGCACCGCGCGAGCGTAGGTGATGTAAAAAGGCAAGGCCAACAAGCTGAAGCCCGTGAGAATCTGCACCAGCGCCAGTCGTCGCAACTGGCGCGCCACATGCCGCAGCTGTTGGATATAAACGGGCCAGGGGCGCGGGGGGTGAGGATCACCAAGGCGGGGCGGTTCACGCACCGCCCAAATTCCTAGCGAGGCAATACCTAACCCGATGGCCGCCAACGCAAAGAGCAACGCGTAGTTGTAAGGATAGACGATCCCGGACAAGATATGCGGCGCGAGCAGCGCTGCGCCAATCGCAAAAGGCCCCGACAGCACCTCGCGCGTAGCAAAAAAAGCGCCGCGCCGCACCGAGGGAATCACTTTGCCAACGACGTCGGTGTAAGGGACGCCGCCCAATCCCCCGCCGGCATAGAAAATTGCCAACAAGCCCACCATCGCCCACACCAACGCCATAGGGTGTTGCGCGCCCAGCGCAAAGATCAAGCCGGCCAATATCCCCCAACTGGCAACCCGCATGTAAATGGCCAACAGCAGCGTCGGACGTTTGTAGGGACGCGGCTCAATAAGCCGCGCTACGAAAATTTGCGGCAGCGCGGCGGCGACCGCCAGCAATGTCGTGAAACCGCCCACCCACAAGGTCGAACCTGTCAAGTCGGCAATGAAAGCTGCGATCACGGTTGCTGGCTGCGTCAAGGCCATACCCAAGGCCAGAAACGTGCTGTGCCACAGCAGCCCCAGTAGATTTCGACGGTTCAATGCCATCATAGCACGCTCTGCCGCACGACTACGCCGCCCACCGGCGCGCCCAAGTCGCGGGCGATAACGGGACACTTGATCTGCAAGAGGCAAAAAACGCGCGGGCCGGCCTCGCTCAGGGTCTCGTAGTTGCCCTGCCCTTTGGCGATGATCAACGGGGCAGCGGCGTAGACCTGGCGGAAGTCCTCCGAACACAGGCTCAAAATCGTCCCAGGCGCATCAGAGCCATTGTCAATGATGGCCGCGCACGTCTCCAGCCCCGCCGCCAGCGCATCCTCGCGCGTCGCGTCGTTGAGGGTGGGGCCGCCTTTCACCACGTAGGTCACGGGCGCGGTCAGCGTTTCGATCAACACGCGGTCAAAGACCGTCTCCCCGGCATTGTCGGCCAGATAGAGCACGCGATCAGCAGCGTCCAGCGCCGCACGCAAGATTGCCAGGTCGTCAGCGGCGAAGGGCGCGGCCAGCACGCGCGTTACCGTCGCCCACAGATCGGGCATTTCGGTAGATTGGGCGAAGTCAATGATGTTGCCCGCGATGCTCACCCGCACGGCCGCCTCCAACGGGTCGGCGCTCTTGGCGACCAGCGCCTTGAGACGGGGATAGAGCGCCAGGGCCGCGCGGGTACTCTGCACTTTGATGTCACGGTAAGGATCGCTGTGCCCCAGATGCTCGCGCACGATACGATGCACCGCGTAGCCGATTTCGGGTGGGGTTTTACCAGGCAGCAACGTTTGCAGCAAAGCCAGGGCCTGACCCATGATGGCGTGCTGCTGTGCATCGTCCGCCCCCGCCTGCCGGGCCGCACTCAACGCTTGACGCAAGAAACAAGGGTAACAATCGAGATAAGTTCGCATTAAGCTCCAATTCTTGGCAAAAATAAGCCCGTGCGCTGCTGATAGGCGATAGACTCATGCCCATAGACTTCTGGTATTTGGCGCTCTTCTTCCCCACACTCCAGATACCACAACGGAGCACCTTACGCAACCAACGTGGCATGATCTGTCCCTGACACATCATTTACTCCCTGTTTATCGAGTAAAATCGATGTGAGTGCCTCTGGCAAAGTTGTTGCCTCGGTGCGCTGCATTTCTACACCGGCTTCACCGAAGACGTAGAGCGGACCTTTGCCGCTCAACTCTTCGCGCAGCAGCACCACGTCCGCCTTTTGTGTCACCAGCCATTCAGCTACGTGAATACCCTTCGCTTTCTCCTCGCCTTGATGCGGGTTGAGGTGTACCGTTTGCGCGGTGGCGACGCCATCGGCCAGGCGCACCGTGACCAGCGCGAAGTACGGCGCTTCGCCAAAATGCGCGCTGAGCATACCCTCCGGCGTTTCCAACGGGATGGCAATGCGGATGTGCGTGCGCTCTTGCGGCGCGGCGTGAATGAGCACACGCTCGATGTGGGGTACGGCGGCACGGATGGAGGCATCCATCCGTTGCACCGCCGCCTCGGCCTGTTCTAAATCGTGCACACGCAACATCACTTCCGCTTCGAGGAAGCGGAAACGTCCGGCATTGCGCCCGGTGACCCAGCGCAACGCCGTCACCGCCGGGTCGGCGGTGATCAACTCGCGCACCCGCACCAACGTCTCCGCATCCAGTGAAGCATCCAGGAGCACGCGCATCCCGTCACTGAGCAGGTCCCATCCGGTCTTGACGATGGCAATGACGATGAGCAGCGCTGCAATGCGATCCAGCGGCACGTTTAGCCATTGCCCGACCAGCGCAGCAAAAACCACGCCCGTGGTGAAGACGTGGGCGCGATATTCCAGCGCATCGGCGATCAAAGCGGGCGAGTTGACCGCGCGTCCGGCGCGGAGTTCGAAAATGCTAAAAACGAGGGGGATCGTCCAGGCCAGGACGACGCCCGCCAGCGTCCAGAACGCTACGGTAGGTGGAGGCGCCATAGCGAAGAGCGCTTCGCGGGCGATTTCGTAAGCGGTGAGGAACGTCATCCCCGCCAGTCCCACGGCGATGATGTTTTCCAGTTTGTACAGGCCATAGGGGAACTGCGCCGTCTTGCGGGTAGCCAGTTTCAGCCCGGCCAGCACGGCGATGGCGGTGAGCAAGTCCACGGCATTGTGAATGAGTTCTGCACCCACTGCGAGGCTGCCGGAGGCGCGCGCCACGAGCAGGTTAATACCGATCAACGTCACGTTGATGCCGATAGAGTACCAGCCCCAACGTTCAACGTTGCCGGGCGGCGCGGTTGAGGCGTCGGCGTTTCGGGTCATACGTCGCTAAAAATCTGCTGCTGCAGAAGCGTCCACGCCTCTGATAACGCGGCGCTCACCGGGCCGTCGCCGGCCGTGACCGGCTCGCCGCGCACCATCGCCTCGGTGACGGCAGCGTCGTAGGGCAGCCGGCCGATCAACGGGACGTTCCGGGCCGCGCAATGGGCAACGATGGCCTCGGCCTGCGCCGGGCCGAGATCGGCCTTGTTGAGCAACACCATCGCCGGGATGTTGAAGTGCGCCGCCAGTCCCAGGGCGCGCTCAAGGTCGTGCGCGCCGGAGACCGTCGGTTCGGTGACGATGAGCGCCAGATTCGCGCCTGCCAACGCGGCGATGACAGGGCACCCAATGCCCGGCGGCCCGTCCACCAACAACAGGTCGGCCGCGTCGTCGAAGGCGCGCAGTCGCGCCATCTGCTTGACCAGCGTGACGAGCTTGCCGGAGTTCTCCTGCCCGGCGAAAAGGTGCGCGTGGTAGAGCGGGCCGTAGCGCGTTGTGGCGACAAACCACTGTCCGGCGCGTTGCGGCGTCATCGTGATGGCATGCGTCGGGCACTCGTAAAAGCACGTGGCGCAACCTTCGCAGGCGATGGGGTCTACGGCATAAGTGTCACCGGGCACTACCGCGTCGAAGCGACAGATCTCGGCGCAGCGCCCGCAGGCAATACAGCGTGCAGCGTCCACTACGGCAATCCTGCCACCGGTAAAGTCGTGAGTTTCTTCGGTGACGGGCGCGAGCACCAGGCCCAGATTGGCCGCGTCCACGTCAGCGTCAGCGAGCACGATGGGCCGCGTCTGCGCCGCTAAATGCGCCAGCGCCGCCGTCACCGTTGTCTTGCCTGTTCCACCCTTGCCGCTGAGAATGACGAGTTGTTTCATAGTAGCTCCATTATGCTCTCCCAGAGTTCTACCAGACGTGTCTGGTATTCGGGACGGATAGCGATCAGCGATTCCCCGCGCGCGATGCCCTCGGCGATGACGCGCTCCAGCGGGATACGCAGCAGAATGGGCAGGTTCTCGGCGGCGCAGTAGGCGTCCACGCCGTCGTCGCCCACACCGTCGCGGTTGACGACAACGGCGACGGGCAGGCCGAGTTCGTCGCAGGCCACCTGCACCGCCACACGCAGATCGTGCAAGCCGAAGGGCGTCGGCTCGGTGACGAGGAGCACCGCGTCGGCCCCGCGCATGGTCTCGACGACCGGACACGAGGCGCCCGGCGGCGCGTCGAGAATGACGGGCCGGCCGTCTGCGTCCGGCGGGATCGCCCACCCTTTGAGCTGGTGGATGACCGGCACGGCCATGGCCTCGCCCACGTTGAGGATTCCCTGGAAAAATTCCACTTCACCCGCCCCGGCCCTGGCGATGCCCTTTTCCAACGTCCCCATCAAATTCAACGTTTCGTGGATCGCGCCCTCCGGGCATTGGCGCATGCAGCTACCGCAGCCGTGGCACAGTTCGGGGAAAACGAGCACCTGTTTGCCGATGACGGTAATCGCGTGGTACTCACACACCTCGGCGCAGCGCCCGCAGGCCGTGCAGCGCGCCATATCCACCACGGGGATCGGCAGTCCCACATCGCGCCGCGCGGTGAACTCCGGGCGCAAGAAGAGCGCGGCGTTGGGTTCTTCCACATCACAGTCTAAAAAGAGCGGGGCGGAAGCGGCATTGGCTGCGGCCAGGCTGAGCGCCAGGCTCACGGCCACCGTCGTTTTACCGGTTCCACCCTTGCCGCTGGCAATGGCAAGTTTCAAAGTTCTGCCTCCATATCAAGGATTGTCCCTGCCGGGCAAGGGTGAACGATATCGTCCCCCATGACCTGGCGCAGTACGTGATAAACCTTTTCGCCGGAACAATGGTTGAGATAAATCTGCCGCAGCGTTCCCCAGCCGTGCAGGGTGCGCGCAATGTGCTCCAGAGTGTCTACGTCGGCGTTGAGCAGATGCGTGCCGCCCGCAATCGCCACAATCGGGGAGGCGAACAGGCGTTGCACGTGTTCCAGCGTGTTGAGCAGCCCGGCATGGCAGCAGCCGCACACGACCACCAGCCCTCTGGCGCTTTCGAGCACCAGCGAGAGATCGTCGCGGTAGGGATCGGGCGCATAGCCGGTCCCGACGCGGATTTCGTGGTGGGCAACGTAGCCGCCGGGGTGAGGGCGCTCGGTGATGGCGCCGGTGGTCCACACACCGGAAAGTATTTGTTGCGGGCGATCATCCAGGTGCAGCGTGAAATGCGCGCGCAACCAGTTCGCGTCCACGGAGAGGCCGATGGCGCGCCGGATGCCGTCACGCTGCGAAAAGCGCTCACGCAACAGATCGCTGTTGGCGTAAAGAGGCAATCCCGGCGCGAGTTGTTCAGCCAGGGCGGGCAAGCCGCCGGTGTGATCGTAGTGTGCGTGGCTGATTGCCACGGCCTTGAGCATGGTCGCATCCAGGTTCAAGGCGGCGAGGTTATGCCGCAGCGCAGCGCCGCTCTGGCCCGTATCGAACAGCACGGCTCCGGCCTCGTTGGCAATCCAGAAGGCCAAGCCGTGCTCGTTCTGCAAGCCGCTGCCGGGCTGCGCGTTGTTATCAACAACGCAGGTGATCGTCAGACTCATCCGCGGGTCATCGTTGCGCCACACTTGGGGCAAGTCTTGCTGGTGCAGGGTATTCCCACACTATGCGGCTCGCGATGCCCACACGCCGGGCAGACGCAGTCGCCGCCCGGTCCGGCGGCAAAACCACCCATCCGTCCTGGGCCTTGTCCCTGCCCGCGGCCAGCGCCACCGCCGCGGCCACCACCTTGTCCTCGTCCAATTCCACGTTCCATCATATCACCTCCTGGTTTTGTGAATGAAAGAGCAACGGATGTCGCTACTACAAACCTACTTACCACCGGCCGCGCCGCCGCAGGCGGATCTGTCGCCCACCCCCCGATCGACGCCCGATTGAAGTTGAAGTACGTCTGGTGGACACGCCGCGCGGACGCAGTAACCACTGCTCTACCGCCTGCAGTACAAGCGGCGCTGCCTGGACAGCCAGGTGCGCCCCGGCTGCGACTATTGTCGCCAACAGACCCGCACGCGGGGCGGTCAGGGGAGACGGCGGGACGTATTCCGGCACACGCGGCGTTACAGGAACGGCTTCGATCTCCACCACCGGTTGCAATGCCCCGGTAGGGCAAGCCTTGATGCAGACTTCGCATCCCCGACATAGGGCGGTGTCCAGACGGGCTTTGCCTTCCACAAGGTTCAGCGCGCCGGTTGGGCACACTTCAACACATGCTCCACACCCGGTACACCGGGCCACGTCAAGCCATACTGCTGTCATTGTGATCTCCTAGTACGCATCATGCCTCTCCAATATTAGTATAGCATCTATTGTCAATTTGTCAATAGATGCGGTCGACAGTTTCAAATCCCATTCCCCCCGGCGATTCGCAACCTCACTACGTCCCCCCATCTGTTGGTGATTACCCACATGGTGCACTATGCGTGCGATTCATTCACCGCAGAGGTCGCAAAGCACGCAGAGAAAGCTTCTTTTATATCTCTCTGCGGCCTCAGCGTGCTCTGCGGTGAGATATAGGTAATCACCAGCCCATCTGTCATTGACATTCACCCCCAATCCCGTATAATACCAACATCATCTGATAAAATTATCCGACTAAAGACGACCAGACTACAAATGATGCGCATTCTAATCACCGGAGCCACCGGATTTGTCGGCAACCACTTACGACGGTATTTTCTCTCGCAGACCGATTGGGACATCGTCGGTACGAGCTATCCCGATAGGCCGCCATCACCCGACGATCCCGAACGCGAGAGCCTGCACTTCCTGGACTTGCGAGACGCAGCCGCGACGCGCGCGCTGCTCGCCCAGTCCCCGCCGGATTACGTCATCCACCTGGCGGCGCAGTCCCACGTCCCCACGTCCTACCAGGATCCGTGGGGCACGCTGGATAACAACATTCGCGGGCAGCTTAACTTGCTGGAAGCCTTCAAGGCGCTTGGTCTCACGCCGCGCACGCTCGTGATTGGCTCCGGCGAGGAATACGGGCGGGCCAACGCCGATGAACTCCCGTTGACCGAAAATCACCCGCTGCGCCCGGAAAATCCTTATAGCGTGAGCAAGGTAGCGCAGGATGTGATGGGCTACCAGTACTTTATCAGTTTTGGGCTGCCCATCATCCGCCTGCGCCCCTTCAACCACGTCGGACCGGGGCAGTCGGCGCGCTTCGTGCTGCCCGCCTTCGCCAGCCAGGTCGCCGGGATTGAAGCGGGCAAGCAGGCCCCGGTGATGCGCGTGGGCAACCTCACGCCCGCTCGCGACTTCACCGACGTGCGCGATGTCGTGCGCGCCTATCACCTCGCGCTGCTGCACGGGAGTCCCGGAGAAGTCTACAACATCGCCTCAGGGACGCCGCACACCATCCAATCCATCGTCGATCAACTGATCGCCCTGGCTGCCGTCCCCATTCGCGTGGAGATCGACCCAGAGCGTTACCGCCCCGCCGACGTCCCCGTCTTCTACGGCAGCGCGGCCAAACTACGGCAGGATACCGGCTGGGAACCGGAAATCCCCTTGGAGCAAACGATCCAGGATGTCCTGGATGAATGGCGGCAGTTCACAACAGGAGTGTAACCGTCCCAATGGAAATCAAAATTCCGCCACAGAGAGCCCGGAGCACACAGAGGGTGCGTTGTCCGCAACGCCCTTTCTCTGTGAACTTTGTGTCCTCGGTGGCTATTCTAACAGGAGGGTAAGGCAATGGCAGAGTTAGAAGAAAGCAGCGAAATGAGCAAGACGACATCAGCAAAGATCGGCGTTTACCGGCATTGGATGGTCACGCTACGCGACATCCAGTGGAAAATGGAGGAGCTCGAGTACGACCTCGAATACCAACGTTACGAAAGCGATGTCACCCAACGCCTCTACGACGCCACCGAAGACGAAAAGGAACGCAAGCACTGGCAGAAGCAAATCGCCAGAATCCACAAGGCGATGGCGACAACAGAGGCAGAACTGGCCAAAACGCAAAGGCAGGCCGCCTACTGTGAGGCCATGATCGCGCTCATCCGGGGCGATCTGGAGGCTGAGGGCATCGATCCCGATACCTACGATTTGGATGAGTTCGCCTTCAACGAAGAATTCGACGACGAATTTTACAACGACGACGATATACCATTCTAGATCAAGACTCCCAACGACCACGAAAATGCGCGCGCCGGATCATAATCCGGCGCTGCGGGGACGGCGGATCGTGATCCGCCTTAAGCGTTGAAGTAGACTATTTTCGAAGGAGGTGTTTGAATATGACGAAGCGCCGTGCGTTGATCACCGGCATCACCGGTCAAGACGGGTCGTACCTGGCCGAGTTTCTCCTGGAGAAAGGCTATGAGGTGATCGGATTGGTGCGCCGCACCAGCACCGTGACCTTTACACGCATCCATCACATCCAGGACAAGCTCACCCTGGTCTCCGGCGATCTGCTGGATCAGGGGTCGCTCATCGCCACCCTGCGTGACTATCGCCCGCACGAGGTCTACAACCTGGCGGCGCAGTCGTTCGTCCCGGCGTCGTGGCAGCAGCCCGTGTTCACCGGCGAGGTCACAGCGTTGGGCGTCACCCGCGTGTTGGAAACCATCCGCACCGTCGATCCCAACATCCGCTTCTACCAGGCCAGCAGCAGCGAGATGTTCGGCAAAGTGCGCGAAGTCCCGCAGCGCGAAACCACGCCCTTCTATCCCCGCTCGCCCTATGGCGTGGCAAAGGTGTACGGGCACTGGATCACGGTGAACTACCGCGAGTCCTACGACCTGTTCGCGTGTTCAGGTATCCTGTTCAACCACGAAAGCCCCAGAAGAGGCCTGGAATTCGTCACGCGCAAAGTGACATATCAGGTCGCCAAAATCAAACTGGGGATGGCGAACCAACTCGCGTTGGGCAACCTCGACTCCAAGCGCGACTGGGGTTATGCGGGGGACTACGTCCGTGCGATGTGGCTGATGTTGCAACAGGATGAGCCGGATGACTACGTGGTGGGAACCGGCGAAACACACGCCGTACAAGAATTCTGCGAAATTGCGTTCGCGCACGTTGGACTGGACTGGCGCGATTATGTCGTGCAAGACCCGCGCTTTATGCGGCCCGCTGAAGTTGACATGCTGGTCTCTGATCCGAGCAAGGCCAGGGCAAAGTTGGGATGGAAGCCGGATATCACCTTCAAGGGCCTCATCGAGATGATGGTGGATGCCGATCTCGAACTGCTTAAAAATGAAACGGAGGCTGGAAATCACTATGTCTGACATCAAATTCGGCACCGACGGGTGGCGCGGGCGCATCGCCGAGGACTACACCTTCGACAATGTGCGCCGTGCAACACAGGGCTTCGCCACTTATCTCAAAAACCACGATCTGTCCGAAAAAGGCGTCGTGATCGGGTACGATCAGCGGTTCTCCAGCGATCTTTTCGCCGCCGCCGCCGCCGAAGTGATGGCAGGCAACGACATTCGCGTGTGGCTGACCAATCACAACACACCCACCCCGGTGATCAGTTACAGTGTCACCGAGCGGCGGGCCGGCGGGGCGATCAACATCACCGCCAGCCACAACCCGCCGGCGGATAACGGCCTCAAAGTGCGCGATCCGCAGGGTGGCGCGGTGCCGCCGGAGGGTCTGGCGGAAATCGAAGACGCCATCCCTGACATCGCGCAGGTCAAACGGCTGGCGTTCAAAGAAGCGGAAGAATGCGGCCTGGTCACCCGCTGGGACCCCGATCCGGCGTACATCGCGCACCTCGGTACGCTTGTCGATCTGCCCAAACTGCGCAACGCCGGGTTCAAAATCCTGGTGGAGCCGATGTGGGGTAACGGCGCGGGCTGGTTCCCCCGGCTATTGAGCGGGGGAAACAACACGCTGTGGGAAATCCATGCCGAGCGCCACCCGCTCTTCCCGGAGATGCAGCGCCCTGAGCCGATCCGTCCCAACATCGATGTGGCACTACAGCGCACGGTGGAGTTGGGCGCTGACGTGCTCCTCATCATGGACGGCGACGCCGACCGCATGGGCATCGGCGACGAAAACGGGGTCTACATCAACCAGCTTCAAGTCTACGCACTGCTGGCCTACTACTTGCTGGAAGTGCGCGGGCTGCGCGGCGCGATTGTCAAGACGATCTCCACCACATCGATGCTGAACCGCCTGGGCAAGATGTACGGCGTAGATGTGCACGAAACCGGTGTGGGCTTCAAGTACGTCGCACCCAAAGTGCTGGAGACGAACGCCCTCATCGGCGGCGAGGAAAGCGGCGGGTACGCCTTCCGTGGCAATGTCCCCGAGCGCGACGGCATCCTGGGCAACCTTTACTTCCTCGACTTTATGCTCAAGACGGGCCAGACGCCTGCGCAACTGTTGCAAACGCTCTTCAAGAAATTGGGACAGACCTTCTACTACGACCGCATCGACACCCGCTTCCCGGCCGAGAAGCGCCCTATGGCGATGGCGCGGCTCGACGCGACCAAACCGGAGACCATCGGCGGTGTGCCCGTCACCGGCATTGTCACGCTCGACGGGTACAAGTATGAGTTGGGCGAGTACGGCTGGCTGCTCATCCGCTTCTCGGGCACCGAGCCGATTGTGCGCGTCTACTGCGAAGTCACCGATCCGGCGCTCGTGCAGCCTGTGTTAGAAGGCGGCCTGGAAGTCGCCGGACTAAAGTAAGAACCTATCCGAAAATTATGGCGATACGAAACGCTACGCCAGATCTTGCGGCTAAAGCCGCTTTAACCCGCGCCTTTAGGCGCAAAATGCCGTCCCCAATGAATTGATAACTGTGGGCACACCGGGCAGGACAAAATCCCGCCCGGTTTTGTTTCCACCGTGACCATAAGTTTTAACTAAATCGTAACCGGCTTGAAACCCCCTCCGACACTCTCTTGTGGTATGCTAACAATCAAATAGAGGGAACTATGCACTGGACTCTGACGGTACCTGAGAGTTTTTCGCTGCCACAAACTATCCGGCGCTCGCTGAACTGCGAGCGGTTCAAGCTGCTGCAGCCGCCCTTTAGTGTCAACCGCACCAGGGAGCATCTGAACCGTGTCGAGCGTCTGGAATCAGGGAATACCGTCTACCTGACCCTCTCGCAGACGCCCGCCGGTCTGATCATCCACACGGACGAACGTCTGAGCGGAAAAGACACCGAGGAAATCAGTCACAAAACCCGCCGTATGCTGCGGTTAGGCGAGAATTTACAGCCCTTCCTGGATATAGCCCGACATACACCGGGTCTGGAAAAGACGCTACACAACGGAGCGCACATCCTGCGCGGCGCAACGTTCTTCGAGGATGTGGTCAAGGCAATCATCCTCACCCAGGAAGAGAAGGCGCAACAGGGACAACGCATCACGTGGGTCGTGGACCGGTTTGGCGATCCACTGCCTAGCAACCCCACACGCCATGCTTTTCCCACCCCACCACAAATGCTCTGGGGCAATGATGCGTTGAGCGAGGTATTTGCCCCCGACATTGCCAGGCAACTCATCCGGGTCGCCGAACGATTCTGCACCGATGAAGAGCGCATCGAAACTTTGACGACGAATGGAGAACGCCCTACTGATGCGCTCGCGTCCGATTTGGTAAAGCTCCTCACCCTTGACCCTGAAGCTCTGGGATTGGTCATGCTCAACCTGGGCCGCTACGATTACATTCCCGTAACGATGTGTATGCAACGGCGTACCCGACCCTTCGATAAAGGGCACCGGGACAGCCCACGCAACACCCACGCAATGTTTGAACTGCTGCAACCCTGGGGAGGGTTGGCGTGCTGGCTCTGGGATTGGTCCAGTGTGGATAACGTCGAGGCCAGCACCCTCGCCGGAGGTGCCGAATGGAGAGTGTGAACATCAATACGGCTCAAGCCA
>DYKY01000082.1:10193-18242 GCA_020722365.1 Thermoflexus sp. | reverse complement strand
GAGGGGACGATGGAGCATAAGTGTGCGGTGAAGAGTGTCTCGATCTGCCCGTATTATTGACAGACGATGAACGGCAAGCCTTGCGTCAACTTTACCGCTCGGGTCGCTCCCTGAGCGTGCCCGCCCATGCCTGGAGGTGCGGTGGCACGGTCGGAGACCGGCCACAGCTTTCGGAAATTGTGTTCTCACGATTGTTTAGGTTCACCTTTGCAAGGGTTCGTGATCTGAAATGCTAACCTTTGATCTCAAAACGTTAATCTTCGTTTTGTTGTTCCTCTTGCTGGCTGCTGTTGCCGGAGGTTCCTGGTTTGCGCGCCGCAGGCGCGGGCCCGCGTGCCTGCTCGACGGCGCGCCGCTCCTAAACGTGCTCGACGATGCGCCGTTCGGTGTGGTGGCGTTGGAAGGTGCGACGTTCCGCTATGCGAACCCTTACGCCCGCCGCTTGCTGCACCTGCCCGAAGCGGAAGGGGCACTGCCCGACGCGGATTGGTCGCCGCTGCTCGAGGCCGACCGCGCCGCCGCCCGCCAGGAGGAAGCAGGGGTGGGGCGTTATCGTACCGTCACCTTCGCCTCAGGGCAGACGGCGCGCTGGTGGGTCACTCCATGGGATGACGGCCTTGGCCGCCGTGATTTCCTGTTTTTGCTCGATGTCACCGCGCAGCAACGCACTGAACAGGCCGGGCGCGCGCTTATCAACGATCTGGGCCACGAGCTGCGCACGCCGATTGCTACGATCCTCACGCATCTGGAAATCCTGGGGCTGAGCGACGTGGGCGAGGAGGTGCAACAGCAATCGCTGACCTTCGCCAAAGACGAAGCGCAACGGATGGCCCGCTTGCTCAACGATATGCTCGAGTTGGGTCGCTTGGAGACGGCGGCAGAACTCCCGCGCCGCCCGGTGGATTTGGTCGCTCTGGTCGAAGAGGTTGTGTTGCAGTCCACGCCGCGCGCGGTGGAGCGGCAGATGGCGCTGTCGCTGGAGGCGGAGTCGCCGCTGCCGTTCGTCTCCGCCAACGCCGACCGCCTGCGACAGGTTTTCCTCAATCTGCTGGACAACGCCTTCAAGTATGCGCGACCCGGCGACCGTGTGATCGTCTCGCTGCGCCGTGTCTCGGAAGGCGTCGCATGTACTGTTTGCGATACCGGCCCCGGCATCCCGCCGGAACATCTCCCGTACATCGCCCGTCGCTTCTATCGCGCCGCGCCCAAAGGCGTCGAAGGCAGCGGCTTGGGCTTGTCCCTCGTCGCTGAAATCCTCCGTCGTCACGAAAGCGAGTTGGTGATTGAGAGTCCGGCGGCAGATGGGGTAGGGGCTTGCGCGAAATTCGTAATTCGTAATCCGTGATTGGGGATTCGTGATTCGTAATTCGCAATTCGTAATTCGTAAATGGTTGTGGGGACTGCTGGTGGTCGTGTTGCTCGCCGGCTACTGGCTCCTGCCGATCCACGGAAGGGTGTACGTCCTGCCCGGCGATGGCGTGAACGTGCCATGGCCGCAGTTCCGCCTGGAACCGCTCGACGCGCAGCCCGGTGAGACGGTGACGGCGTTTGTGACGGATATGACGCCCTGGACGTTCGTCACGCTGACGGTGGATAAGTCCCCGGCGATGTCGCTTGGGCAAGGGGTGCGCAACGGCGATGCGTGGACGTGGCGCTGGACGTTCACTGTCCCTGAAAATGATGGCTACGAATTGCGCTTCTACCACGATTGTCATACCGGCTGCGTGGAACGGGGCCGCTTCACCGTCGGCGCGGTGACGTCTACGCGCGCGTCCGTGATGCCGACGAAGTTGGGCGTGGTGCTGCCCGACGCGGCGCGCGACTGGCATGGGCGCAGGGGGTGGGCCGTGGAAATCGCCTACGCCCGGCGCGCCGAGGAACCGTTCTGGGGCGTGGACGATCTGGCGGCGCGGGTCGCCGTCCACCACATCAATGGACTGCGGGTGCTGGTGCGTGTGGACTACGACCTGGGGCAAAGCGTCCCGGCGGTGGATGATAATTTGGCCCTTACGGAGTATCTCGAATACTTCCGCCGTCTGGCCCGCGACGCGCGGCTGCGGGATGTGTATGGCTTTATCGCCGGCGCGGACTTCAACACGGCGGAGGCCAACGCGCTGGCGCCGGAGCGCGCGGTGACGCCGGCGTGGTATGCGCGCGTCTTCAACGGCTATGGCGAGGACGTCGCGCACACCGACAACGTCGTGCAGACCATCCGCGCCGAGAATCCGAACGCGCGGGTGATTGTGGGGCCGTTGCGCCCGTGGAGCGTGGATCAGGGCGGCGACCGGCAATACAGCATTGATGCGCCATGGCTCAACTATATGCACACGCTCGTCGCGCTGCTGGACGAGAGCGCGCAGACGAAGGCGGCGGCGGGCATCCCGCTGGCTGCGCCGGACGGCTTCGACGTGCAAGCGCCGGGTCTCCCCGACGCGCCGGAACTGGCTGCCGCCTTGCGCGCCGACGAACCGCGCGCGGACATCCACCGCGAGGCGTGGCATGGCGCGCGGGCCGGCTTCGGCGTCTACCGCGATTGGCTGGACATCATCAATGCCTATCCCACGACGCGCGGTTTGCCCGTGTACATCATCTCCACCAACACCTACGACCGCGAGGCTGAAATCCCGCCCGCGCAGAACTATCCGCGTGGCTGGCTGACGGCGGCGCTGGACGTGATCGACGCCGAGCCGCAGATCGTCGCGCTGGTCTGGTTCCTCGATGACTTCCCGCACACCGACCAATGGGACTGGTTCAGCCTCACCAAGAAGCCGGGGCGTCTGGTGGATGCCGCCGAGGAATTCGATGCGCTTTTACAGGGGCGGTGAGCGGGTTGCTGGAAGCTTGATGTTGGATGTTGGATGTTGGATGTTGGATGTTGGATACTGGATGCCTGTTACTCATTTCTCGTTACTCATTACGCATTTCTCTTTACTGATTACCAATCCCTATTTCCTAATCACCTATGACGACCAAAATTCGTGTATTGCTTGCTGACGATCACCCCGCGCTGCGGATGGGGCTGCGCGTGTTGTTGGATCGCGCGCCTGACATCGAAGTGGTGGGCGAGGCTGACGATGGCGAGGCGGCACTCGCGCTGATCGAACGCTTGACGCCGGACGTGGCGGTGTTGGACTGCCAGCTTCCCGGCATTGAGGGCGCGGCGGTAGCCAAGGCGGTAGCCCGGCGCGGGTTGCCGGTGCGCGTGGTAGCTTTGTCCGCCTACGACGATGACCGCTATTTGGCCGGGATGCTGGCGGCAGGAGCGGTGGGTTATCTGCTGAAGAATGAAGCGCCGGGCCAGATCGTAGCGGCGGTGCAGGCGGCGATGCGCGGCGAGCGGCTGTGGACGCCGGAACAGTCGGCGCGCGTGGAACGTTGGCGCGCCGAAGTCGCGCGCGTCCGCGATAGCCTCACCGAGCGCGAGCGGGAAGTGCTGCGGTTGGTGGCGGACGGCCTGAGCAACAAGGAGATCGCACAGGCGTTGCACATCACCGTGCGCACGGCGGATTTTCACGTGAGCAACATCCTGCGGAAACTCAGCGTCATCTCGCGGGTTGAGGCTGCTGTGTGGGCGCAGGCGCATTTGGGATGAGGCAGGATGCAAGAGGCAAGAAGCAAGAGGTAAGAGACAAGAGGCAAGAGGCAAGAGGCAAGAGGCAAGAGGCAAGAGGCAAGAGGCAAGAAGCAAGAGACAAGAGGCAAGAGACAAGAGGCAAGAGGCAAGAGACAAGAGGCAAGAGACAAGAGGCAAGAGACAAGAGGCAAGAGGCAAGAGGCAAGAAGCAAGAGACAGGGAGTAGACGAAGCGTTACGATTCATGATTCATGATTCATGATTCCCCACTCCCACTCTGCGGTTTGACCACGACCACCTGCGTCGGGTAGGGTAGCTCAATGCCCTCTTCCTCGAAGCGGCGATAGATTTCCAGGTTGATCGCTTGCTGCGCGTCCATGAACAGCGCGTAATCGGGCGAGGGGACGAAGTAGACGACTTCGAAGTCCAGGGTGTAGTTCCCGAACGCCGTGAAGTGAGCGCGGTCGAATTCGATCTCCGGCAGTGCGGTGATAATTTCGCGCAGGATGTCGGGAATCTGCTTCAGCTTGTTGTACGGGGTATCTACTGCAACGCCAAGGCTGAAAACGCACCGGCGGCGTTTCATCCGTTTATAGTTGCGGATACGACTGTCGAGCAGATCTGAGTTCGACAGCACGAGTTGTTCGCCGGTGAGGCTGCGCAACCGTGTGCTCTTGATGCCGACGTGCTCCACAGTGCCGCTGTAGTCGCCCACGTTGATGAAATCCCCAATCTCGAACGGTTTGTCAAACATGATGGCCAGCGCAGCGAACAGGTCTTCCAGGATGTTCTGCACGGCGAGGGCGACGGCAATGCTGCCGATGCCGAGGCTGGCGATGAGGGTGTTGATCTCAAGACCGGGCATGTTGTCCAACGCCGTTAACAGGAGCACCGCCCACAAAACCACCTTGACGATGATGCTGATCGTGTTCATCGTCGCCGCGACCCTGGGGCCTTCCTCCCCGGCTTCCTCTACCCGGTGACTGACGTACAAGTTGATACCGCTGCTACCCCACAGCGCCACCTGGATCAGTCCCAGCAGAAGCGCGGTTGCGCGCGCCACAGGCGCAAAATTCGGCTGGGTTTTCAAGAGGGTCAGCGCTGTGAGAATGGCGGCTGCCAGTCCCAGGTAAACCCAGGTCCGTTTACTGGCGAGAAATAGGAAATCGTCGAAACGATGGTGTGTTTTCGCATAACGCTTGAGCAGCCACCCTGACAGAATACTTGTGACAAGCCAGAGCAGGAGCACGACCATACACGCCGCGCCAATCGCTATGAGCCAGTTGAGCACGGTGTTGTCGAAGATGCTATAGTTCAGCCATTTGTCAAAACTCATAAAGAACCTCTGGATCGGAAGCGGTGGTGTGGATATGCAAGTCCACGCGCATCAATCTTTCCCCCTCAATTCGGATAGCTAGCCTGTAAATTCTACCCGTGTTTCCAAATCTGCACAAGAACGATTCGGCAAAAAGGGTGTTTTGTGGTTGCGGGCGCCGCCCGCAACCACAAAACACCCCTAAACCCATAGCCTTTAGCCATACGATTCACTTGCGCGATAGGCGCATTCGGAGAACGATAAGACGCTGAGAATCCTGTAGATGTCTACAGTAGAAATCGTGTGTCATCATTGTTATACTGAAGGCACAAACGGGAAAGTGCCCGTTTGACTATCAGTGTATGGAGGTTAAGATGACGCAATCGATGGTTTCTCCCGAAGGCAATCAACCGGCGTCCCAGTTGCTCAAAGCGACAATGGGGACGGTCGACCGGCTGTTCAAGCTGGCGACGATTGTATTGGCAACGGCAGTGGTGTTCGTGTTGCTGCTGGTGGTCGGACGCTCGGCCGTCTACAAAATCCATGCTTACGAGCGCGGATTGCATCTGCGGGGTGGGCGTTTTGTTTCTGTGGACGAGCCTGGCTGGCACGTGCAGATTCCGCTGGTGGACACGGTCATCATCGTCAAGGTGAATGAGCGGCTGGGCTATGTGGAGCAGGTGCCGGCGATGACGTCCGATGACGTGACGATGGATGTCTCCTTGCAGTACACCTATCGCGTCAGCGATCCGCAACGCTTCGCACTGGAGGTGGATGACCCGGAGCGCATCATCTTCGAGTTCGTCCAGGGCAAGCTGCGGGACGTCGTCAACACAAAAGACATGACCGAGGTGATGCACAGCCGTGCGGAGATGAATATCGAGGTGATGGCAGCGTTGCGTGAGAAGGAAGAGCAATACGGCGTGAAGTTCGTCACCGTGCAGATTCAGTCTGCTTCCCCGCCGGAGGAGGTGGTGACGGCGATCAAGGATCGCATGGTTGCGGTGCAGCGACAGGAGCAGGCGCAGGCCGAGGCCGCACAGCGTCGCACCCTGGCAGACGCCGAATACTACGCGGCGCAGAAGCAGGCCGAGGGCAGCGCCTACGAGATCACCGCCCTGGCTGAAGCCGACGCGCAGCGCATCGCCCTCACCTCCGCCGCCGAACGTGAGGCGATGCAGGCAATCCTCACCGCACTGCAGGGCAAGGGTGAATTGGGTGAGCAATATATCCAATTGCTCATCGCCGAGCAGTTGAAAGACAACAGCAAGTGGATCATCAGCGGCGGCTCCGGCGATACCGTCCCCGTTGTTGAGTTACGGACGGGGGGGGAGTAAACGGTAGACAGTAGACGGGAAAGCCCTTGTTTCCCTGTCTACCGACTACCGTAAAAGGAGCTTGCTATGAAACGTGCATGGATCCTTGTGTTTCTGGCGATGATCGTGCTGGGCGTCGTTGGGGCCATGGTGGCAAGGCACGGCCTCGGCCCCACGCATCACGATGATATGTCGCAGCCGCGCATCTACGCTTACCGCGATTGGCAGAGTGTGGGGGTGCAGGTCAACCAGGGCGATCTCATCCGCTTGCGCGCCCAGGGGAGATGGCTCTACACGCCGGGCGAGTACCACGGTCCCGAAGGGCATAAACGGTATCCCGCTCCGAGCTATTATCCGGTTGCCGGGACGGCGGGTGGGGTGTTGCTTGGGCGCATCGGTGAGGATGGCGCTCTGTTCATCGTAGGTCGTGGGGGAACTTTCTACGCCGAGCGCTCCGGGTTGCTGTACTTGCGCATCAACGACGACATTCTCAGCGATAACGATGGCTACGTCACGGTGGAGGTCTCGGTTACGTCGCCGACGCCGAATCCGTAAAGCTTTTGTCGTTCAACGGCTCATTTCGGGTATGCTGACGGTCGCGCATGTCTTTTGGGACGTGCGTGACTTTTGATTGTGTCGCGGAATTTGAACGTGGCGCGGGAGTCTTTCCCTCGTATTGTGGTGTTGGATGGCGGGCGCGCCGGTTCTCGCCGTTTCCGGGTTGAAGGTGCGTTACAACGGGCACGCCGCGCTGGAGGATGTAACGTTCGATCTGCACGCGGGCGAACATGTCGCCGTCGTCGGGCTGAACGGCGCGGGCAAGAGCACGCTGCTCAAGGCGGTGGCGGGTGTTCTTGCGGCTACCCGCGCGCTTCTTCGGGTCGCTGCTGCTTGCGCTGATTGCGGTGACGATTACGGCGTTCTTTTGGTCACAGTAGACAGTAGACTGTAGACGGTAGACAGGGGACGTTACCCCGAACGTACGAGGCGCTCCCGTCTACTGTCTACCGTTTGCCGTCTACCCCTCTACGCGCCGCAGGCTTGCAAGCACGCCTGCATATGCCCCCGCGATTCGGCGGCGATGGTGATGCATTGTTCCAGGGTGTAGCCCTGCCCCTTCGTACCGATGATCTCCAAATCCAGAGGTCCCGCGTACCCGTGCTCGTGTAGCACGCGGATGTAGCCCACGAGGTCGATATCGCCGCGCCCGTTGGTTTGATCGGCCGGCGCGCCCGGCCCGTGCTGGCGGCCTTTGCAGTCGCGGATGTGGACGTGCTTTACGCGCGAGATGACGGCGGCGATGGCTTCGACGGGATTTTCCCCTGAGCGGTAGATGTGCGAGGGGTCCATGTCGATGCCGAAGGCTGGGGACGTGATCTCTTTCATCGCGCGCAGCGTCGTCGGCGTGTTGTAGATGCTCGCGCCGACGTGCGCCTTGACGCACAGGGTCACGCCGTATTTTTCGGCCATGTGCGCCAGGCTGCCGAGTGAGTCGATGAGCTTAGTCCAGGCCTCTTCGTCCTCGCTCTTGCCACCCGGCCCACAGTTGACGATGGGGATGCCGATCTCTACTGCTGCCTGAAACGCCTGTTCCATAACCGCCGGGTCTTGCGAGGGTTGCTCCATAGCCAATAATTCCAGGCCATACGTCCTCGATAAGCGTTTGATCTCCGGCACAAGGTCGCGCCATCGCTCGATGACCAGATGCTCGCTCATCCCGCCGATGGCGGAAAGCTCAATGCCATCGTAACCGGCCATCGCCGTATATTTGAACGCCGTCTCCAAATCGAACGCGCCGAATAAGACCGAATTTGCGCCAAGTTTCATGATGTTTTCTCCTGTAGG
>DYKY01000082.1:7535-10093 GCA_020722365.1 Thermoflexus sp. | reverse complement strand
CTACCGTCTACTTTAACGACTGATTCTGTCTGCAACGACTTGATCGCCGCGTGCAGGACTTTTTGGGCGGCGAGGCCCTCTGCGCCGGAGCCGTCGATTTGATCGGGCGGGACGCCTTTGGTGACCTCTTCCAGGAACTTGTGGATGCGGTTGCGGAATGTGTCCTCGAAGTCGCGCATCCCGCCGAAGACAGGATTGGTGTAGACGCGTTTCTCGAAGTCGCCCGCCGGATAGAGCGTCGCCTCGCGCCACATGTCCTCGATGACAAAGCGCCCGTTGGTTCCGGCGACTTCGCAGCGTTCCATGGGATGCCCGCGTTCGATGTCGTAGGAGGCGGTCAGCCCGCCGACCGCGCCGTTCTTGAAGCGCACGCTGAAGTGCGCGGTGGTGATGATTTTCCGTCCCGGCGCAGTGGTGCCGAAGCACTGCACGGCCTCGATGTCGCCGCCGAAGTAGCGCATGATGTCCACCGAGTGGGGATTGAGCGCCTTGATCATGTAGTAGGGCGAACTCTCCGCCGGATTTTTGATCCACAGCGCCATGTTGATGAACAGCAGATGCCCGATGCGGCCTTCATCTTGCCACTGCTTTGCCAGATACGCGGCGGGCGTGAAGCGGTGGTTGAGGTTGATGGCGTAGCACACGCCCATCCTCCGCGCCGTCGCCACCATCGCTTCGCCCTTTTCGATCTCGTTGCTGATGGGCTTTTCGCCGAGGACGTGACAGCCCGCTTCGAGCGCCTGCATCGTAGGCAGATAGTGGTCGCTCGAATATTCGTAGCCGCCCGTGGTGACGCTGCACAGATCGGGCTTGAGCGCCGCCAGCATGGTTGGCGTATCGTAGAACGCGGGGACGCCCAGGCGCGCCGCCGCTGCGTCTGCCCGCTCGCGGTTGATGTCGCACACGCCGATCAGCTCGGCGAGCGGGTCTTCCTTGTAAATTCTGGCATGGCGATTGCCGATGGGCCCCATGCCGATGACACAGACTCGTAACATAGTGTTTGCTCCTTGGAAAGTAGTTGAAAGTTACAGGTTGCAAGTTGAACGTTATCAAACTTGATTATCGGAAGCTCACCTCGGCTGTCGGTAACACCGTTGCGCCGGCTTCCTGTAGCGTTTGATTCCATTCCGCAATCAGTTTGGCAGCCTGTTTGTGGTAGTTGCTGTGGGCGTCTGCTGCGATGACCACTGTGCCGACGTTGCGCGCATCCAGGATTCCCTTGAGCGGCGTTTCCTCGAAGGCGCTGCCGTGGCGCTTGTGGATGAGGCCGTCCGGCGGTATGGCCTGGAGTTGCGGGTGGAGTTGCCAGCCCGCAGAGCCTTCGCTGAGCAGGCTGTTGTTGGCGTGCTGCACGTAGAATACCGGCACATTGGCTTCGCGCGCGCGTCCGATGAGCATGGTGATGTTGCGCAAAAGATCATCCGCCTTGTAGAGAGGCGTAGCGCGCTCAAACAGGGCCGTTTGCACGTCAATGACGAGGAGTGCGATGCCGTCTCGGTTTGATGAAGTTGTGGCGTTCATATTTGATTTCCTTTAGTGTCTAAGGTTTTGAATCGACGTTTCATGTGAGTTCCTTTATTAGTTTTGCTGCCAGGTCTTTCGCCCGTTCAAAAGGATGAAAGATAGTATCGTGTTCCACATCCCCTTGACCCGCCACGCCAAGATACGGGAAAGTATCCAACAAAACCGGGCGCATTTTCAACACCGTGCAGAAGTCGTGCAGGTACTCCAGGATTTGGTGCGGATTGGAATACTCGGCGATGCCGACCAACCCGCATGGCTTGCCCTTGAGCGGCGACGGGACGGCGTTCTGCACCTGGCTCTCGTAAAAGAAAAAAAGCGAGACCAACCGCTCCGCCCACGCCTGGAACTGCGCCGGTGGCGCGCGAAAGTATAGCGGCGCGCCGATCACCAGCGCATCGGCCTGGATCATCCGGTCGAGGATGGCGGTGGCATCGTCCGGCGTGGCGCATTGGTACGGGTGGGTCGCGCAGTAGGTCGAGCACACGACGCGGCACGGGTGGATGGTTTGGTCGGCGATGTAGACGAGGTCGGATTCCAGCTCCGGCGCAAGGGTCTGCATCTCGTGGATGACGCGCGTCACCAGTATGTGCGTATTGCGATTTTTGCGCATAGAGCCGATGATTCCAAGGATGTGCATACTCATTCCATTTTCCACATGCGCGAAGGCCAGAGCTGTCCCGCTCGCATTGCTAGCTCTTCCGACTCACCACCTTCATATTCCACAGTGCACCTGGATACTTTTGTGGCTTCCACAAGCCAAAGCTGTCGATCTGCAAAACTTCAAATCCACAGCGGCGCAAGAGCACCATAATCGTGTGCGCGTTAAAATGATAGACGTGAGCGATCAAAGACGCGGGCGGGCCTTCTGCTTCGGTATCGGGAAGGCGCAGCACCAGAATCCCGCCGGTTTTCGAGAGAGCAAGCGCCTTCTTGAGATATGCAGCCGGGTCCAGCACGTGTTCGATCACGCTGTACATCGCGATTACGTCGAAAGGCTCCGCTTCACCCGTGTATTCGAGCAGCGTGCAGCAGTA